>JAYUCP010000439.1:0-9626 GCA_043740245.1 Acidobacteriota bacterium
GTTGCGCCCGCGGCGCTGGTGCATTGCGAACCATCGAAGCGCAAATTCAAATCGGCCAGCGTGCCGCTGAAGCCGCTGACCGGAATCGTCACGTTGACGCCGCGCGCATCGCCGTCGGGAATCGCCGTGGCGGGGCCGTTGAAACTGAAGGTCGAACTGTTGCTGGCAGGCGCGCCCAGCGTGAAGTTGTAGCTTTGCGCGCCAAACGATTGCCCCGCATCGCTCAAATTGACGGTTAGCGTCAGCGTGCTGCCACACGTGCCGCTGGCGACAAACGTGAAAGGCCGCGTGACCGCCGTGCCGGGCGCAATCGCGCCGAAGCTTTGCGCGACGCCTGCGGTCGCCACGCCGCCGGTCGGTTGCAACGCGGCGGCGAGGTTGTCAGTGCTGCTCGCGCCGTTGTTTTGCACCGTCACGTTGACGGTGACAGTTTCGCCGGGATCAATCACGCCGTTGGCGGGCAGACAGCTTTCGGCGGCCAGCACCGCGCCGCCTTTGACCAGGATTTTCGCGGGGCGAATGAGTTGCCCGCGTATGCCGTAATTACCGGGCGTGTTGACGGGCGGATCGTCAATCAATTGGAACACTGTCGAACCGTCCACCTGCCGGTACGAACGGCGGCGCAACGGCGGCGTGGTGTCACGCGCGAAAGGCCGCGCGCCTTCGGCATGGTTGAACCGCATGCCCAGCACGAAATCGCCGCTGTTGATGGTCAACGGCGTGCTCAAAGTGTAGATGCTGAAATCGCCCAGCGTCTTGATCGTGACGGCGCTTTCCTGAAACGGCGTGCCGTCCAGATTCTCATCGCCGTCCGGATTCGCGCCGACCAGCAACGTGAACGGATCGCCCACGTTCACGCCTTGCCCATCGGGAAAGTAGATCGCCACCGCGCCCACCGTCGCCGGATAAAACGACGGCGTCAGGCGATTGACGCGCACCGAGGTGCCACCCGCGCCGAGGCCTGTCGAAGTTTCCAGCGAGCCATCATCAACGGCGATTTCCAGCGGCGCGGCTTCTTGCGTCAGATTGAAGGATTGATTGCCAACTGTAATGGTCGCAGTGCGTGCAATGGGTGTGGTGTTGGGCGCTACGAAAAAATTGAGCACGCCGTTGCCTTGCCCGGCTGTGCTGAACAGCAAGCTGACGAATGAACTCGCCGTCGCCGCCGTCCACGCGCAATCGGCGGGCGTGCTGACGCTGAGCGTGCTGTAACCGCCGCTGGCCTTGAATTGGCCGCTGCCGGGCGCAAGCGTGAAGTTGCAACCCGCGCCTGCGTTTTGCGTGATCGTGATGGTTTGGCCCGCTACGGTCAGCGTGCCGGTGCGCGCGCCCGCGACAGTTGAGGCGACGGTGTAATTCACCGTGCCGTTGCCGCTGCTTGGATTCGCAGACGTGATGGTGATGAACGGATCGTTGCTGACGGCCGTCCAGCCGCAACCGCCTCCGTTCTGAGAAGCCGCAGTGACGTTGATTGAACTGTTGCCGCCCGCGGCGGTAAACGTTTGCTGTTGCGGCGCGACGGTGTAAGCGCAACTGCCGACGGTGAGCAGGTTATTCGCGGTGCTGCTCTGGCCGTCGGGGTTGATGATGGTGATGTTCTTCAAACCCGCGCCGGCATTGGTCGTCGAGACGGTCAGGCGCACGGTGGTCGGATTGACATAACTTACCGCGC
Organism: Acidobacteriota bacterium; assembly: GCA_043740245.1. Lineage (GTDB taxonomy): Bacteria > Acidobacteriota > Blastocatellia > RBC074 > RBC074 > JACPYM01. The sequence goes on from JAYUCP010000439.1 coordinate 1,673, forward strand.
TGACCGTGACGCCGCCGCTGACCTGCGCCTGCAAGCGGCAATTGAAGCCCGCGCCCGGATCGTAAAAGCCCGCGCCATTCGTCGCAGCGCCGGTCACCGTGATGGTCGTCGAAGCCAGCCCGGCGGGAAGGCTGGGCGGATTGACGCCGTTGGGCGTGGCGGGCGGCGGCGCTTGCAAACGCGCGACCTGCACGCCCCACGAATCGGTCGCGTTGCAGAATTCCTGAATCGTCCACAGCGTCATGTCATCGCACGGGTCAAGGCTGGTGTATGAATAATCGCCCCAACGCCGGTAGCCATCATCGTTGCCCGTGTTGCGCGCGGGGTTGTAAGTCGAATTGGAATTGGTCAGCACAACCGGCGCGCGCAACGTGCCGAGCGGATCACCGGCCAGACGCCCTGCCGTCGCCGCGTTGATGTTTTCGTTCGCCCCCGCAATCGTAGCGCCCAGCGCGGCGTGTCCCTGACCCGAAACCATGATCGAAGGCATGAAATAGTGGCGGTCGTTAAAGCTGTTCGTCGCGGTCTCGGTAAAGAGCGTCCCGGCTTGCACCAGCTTGGGCGCGGCGGTGTTGAGGTCGCTGAATTCATACCAGCGCGCGGCGGTGCGTGTGCGGCTGCCGTCAGTCGTGCCGGTGTTGGTGACGGCGATGTTGTGCGCCGTCCACAAACGGCCATTGCGCAAGTGCGCGGCGTACAACCGGTCGTCAATCGAATCGAGATAGCCATTCGCCCCGTTGTTATTGCCTGTGTGGCGTACTTTGAGCGGCACCGAGGTCGAGAGCACGTTGATAAAAATGTTTGGCGACAGCGTCGGTGTGCCGCCCGGATTGTTGACGCGGCGCAGCGCCAAACGGCCCAACGTCGAGTTGTCAGCGCCGATGAAATACCCTTCGGTCGCGGCTGGGTCGAAATTGTCTACGCCCTGCGGCGTGTAAAGGCCGGGGCCATCGGGCGTGCCGGTCAGATTGCGAAAGGCTGTGACTACGATGGGGCCGGTAAAGAGCACCGAGGTTTTGCGAATGACAAAGGCCGCTGTGCCTCCGAAATCATTGCCGCAAAATTGATCCGTCCCGATGTAAAGCGCCTGCGCGTCAATGCCCAGCGTCGGGTAGTCAGAGAAACAACCCGCATCGCCCGCCGTGGTGGGTTGTTGCTGTTGGAAGGAGAAAAAGCGCCAGACAGTGTTCGGCGTAATCGTCGCGCTATCGCTGACGGCCAGCAGGATGCTGTTATTCGCCAGCGAAGTCGGCACGTTGATCATCACGATGAACCAGCGCGACGACAGCCGGTCATAGCGTATGCGCGGGTCAGAAGTGAAGGCGCCAACTCTGACCGAATTGAAAAAGCCATCGGTATCGGAATCAAGCGGGCCAACTGCGCCCGTGTTTTTATCAAAGCTGCGGATGCGTCCATTGATGGCCAGCACAAACTGCGTCGGCCCCACCGCGCCCATCGAATCCGGCGGAAAGGCGCCCGAATCGGCGAGCGTCGCGCCGGTGAAGTTGAGCGTGACGGGTTGCGGCGCTGAAGGAGAGAGGGAGCGTCGGGAAGCGGCGGAGACGTTGTTGTTCTCGCCCTCTGCCAGCGGCGGCCATTGCTCACCCGGCAGTGCATTCGGATTTTGCGGCAGGTTGTCGCGGTTGGGCCGTGCGTGTTCGAGATTTTCTTCGCGTGTCTGGCGTTGCGGCAAGGCGGCGCGTTGCCGTTCGCGCTCCATGATTTCAGCGGTCGTTTCGCTGACGGCTTCCGCGCCCGTCCAGGTCTCGCCGATCAGTGAGCCGTCGGGTGCGAGTTGTTGTTGCGGCAACGGTGAGAGGGCTTTGCCGGCGGCCCGTGCCGGTTGTTTCGCAGGCTTGCGTTTGGGGCTGCTTTCGGCGTGGCGAATGGCCGCGCGGCGTTGTGCGGCCGCAGAGAATTCAGGCCCAAACCAAGCCAGCAGGCACAAGCCGGCCAAGACGAATAAGCATGAGAATTGTGTGCGGCGGTGAAACTGCAGCGCACGAAACAAAGGGCCGAACAGGGGCATCGCTTACTCCGAAAGAAGTCCAACAGGAATGCGTGACAAGCTGGAAGAGAAATAGGGTAATGAGAAAATGTCAGGCTGCGATTTTGCAGCCGCGTAGCGACGACCTGAGTTTAGCGTTTCAACGCCGGGAAGCGAGGTGCGAGTTATCCTCGTCGCGTAGCGACGGTTGAAACGGCAGCCATGACCGAACAAGTTTCAAGCGTCGCTACGCGACGCAGCAACCGCTCCGTCTCGCTACCGTGGTTTGAAAACCACGGCTAAAGTCAACTGTCGCTACGCGACAAAAACAAACCAGCCTTACTTTTTTATCACTACCAGGAAACGAAACGCAGCGGATGGGGCTTGGTTCATTCATTCGCCGATTAACGCACCTGCGTTGTGCGTTGCGGCGTTTTTATTGAGCTCTAAATTGATTGGGATTTGCTGGCCCGCGCGGACGCAATAGTTAATCAGCGGCGCGCGGACTGTCAATAGGCGCGAGCGAAAACAAAAACTCCCGCGCCGTTCTGATTCAACAAACGGCGCAGGAGAGGTCCTAACGAAGATGGGGCTTTAATCTCAAAAGACAAGCCTCGATCTGCTGGAGAGCTTAATGTGCCTATTGGCTTCTGGGATAGCGCTGATTCTTTTGTAAAACCGCTGATCGAAATCTGCTATTCAACTATTGGGCCGCAATCGCCGAAAGTAACCGTGTAGCATTCTGGGCACGTTTGGGAGTAACTCCCAGATTGAGATTGGCAAGGCATGCCACCCGAAAATCGGACGGTTATAACCTGCTCACAGGGATCACACTCAAGACAGCAAGAGGTAGGTTGGCTATCTGATGCGAAACAGTCAGCACCTCTTTTACCACAATCCTCTTCTGTCATACGAGCGGGATATGTCGGATGGTAAATAGGATAATACTTCCCAGCGAGATAGCCTGTACCATCGCCAAAACTGATCTTTTGAGCGTTTACCACGATATTCTTGAGGCCAAACTCCAGAAGCTGGCGTCTATTTTCCGGGTCTAGCCAATGAAAAGCCCTGCTTGCCCGTGCATCGGCAATGCTAAGCGTGCAGCTTTCGCCAGGCATTAATGGAATATCGTTTGGCCCTGGCCGGCTATCCGCGGGCGCAAGTTGTATGGAGCCATAGTAAAGCTGCATAACTGCGGAAAAGCCGCTCGACGAATACTGCTCAGTCCCAGGAAGCTGTACGTTGATCGAGATGAAGTAGATGGGCTTGTTGGTAATGTTCTTGACCACCAAGCCAAACTTTTTGGGAAAGTTTGATGCAGTCAGGTTTTTCACTTCAACCAATTCCAAGACCCCTTTGGGCCAGGTGGTTTCCTTGACTGTTAAAACACGCTTTGGCGCAAAGCTGCTCAACTTATCAACCCCAGAGGCAACGACCCAAGTGATTGCTAATAGCACCAGCAGGATAAGCACCGGTGCGTGGTGTGTAAGTTGTGAAGTGAAGAATTGTTGGATACGGGAAAGCGAGTTAGTTTGCATGACTTGTTTCTCCTTGTTTATGGATGAGAGGGACTGGGTCAGAGCACACCTACAAACAATGCCTCAACGAGACATTCCTGACCACATAAGTGTGACTGATTGCGCGTTACATCTGAGTACTTATTTGTTAGTCGAGCGGGTGACTGGGTAATACGAACCAGCGAGATAACCCGTGCCATCACCGAAATTGATCTTTTGGGCATTTACTACGATTTGCCTGAGACCATGCTCCAAAAGCTGGCGCTTGCTGGCTGAGTCGAGCCAGTGAAAAAACTTGGCGGCCCGCTCATCTTCAATGCCAAGGGTACAAGTTTCGCCGGGCTGAAGTGGAACGTCCCACGCTTCTGGTCGGCTATCCGCCGGCATTAACCGCGTAGGACCAAAGTGAACCGACACGATGCCGGAAAGGCCGCGCGGTGAATACTGCTCAGTTCCAGGAAACTGTAGATGAACCCAGATGTGGTAGATGGGTTTGTTGGAGATGTTCCTAATCACAAGGCCAAACCCTTTGGGGAAGTCTGGAGCTTGCAAGTTTTTCACTTCGACCAATTCCAGGACTCCTTTGGGCCAGGAAGTTTCCTTGACTGTCAAGGCGCGATCTTGCGCAAGACCGCGCTCCACAAAAGCAGCGAAGCAAGTGATCAGCAACAATGCCGGAAGGGCAAGGGCAATAAACCGGCGGGCAAATCGGAAAGCAGGAAGTTGGTACGTGTGGCGAAACGTGTTATTGGACATAGCTCTATCTCCTTATTAGCGGCGTTGGTATTCGTGACATCCGGGCAGCCTGCTTGGACTGACAAAATGTCACTGCAAGAAGGTGTTTTTCCGAACCGGTTGTGCTTGGGTTCAACCGGACAGTTTTGAAACTGCGAGCAGCAATCTAACGCCGTTGTTTTTTTTGTCAAATTTTCGAGATGTTTTTTTTGAAGCGAGTTGTGTGCAACTCACGATTGACCGCACGCGGCAATCTTTTGTACTGTGCCGCCACCAATCAACTTAAACCCAAGCGGAGAATTCGATGAAAAACAAAGCTGCAATCGCGCTCGTGTTTGTACTGGCAGTCGTGGCGTGGCGTTGGCAGAACGTAGCCGCGCAATCTGCTGCGGATGGCAAACGCGCGGCGGCCGTGAGCCAGGCCGCCGAACAGTTGCGGCCCGCGTTGATCGCCCAGCGCCGCGACTTTCACATGCACCCGGAGCTTTCCAACCGCGAAGAGCGCACGGCCCGCGTCGTGGCTGAAAAGTTGCGCGCGTTGGGAATGGACGAGGTCAAAACCGGCGTGGGCCGTTACGGCGTAGTCGCGCTGCTCAAAGGCAAACTGCCAGGCGCTGTCGTGGCGGTGCGCGCCGATATGGATGCGCTGCCGATTCAGGAAACGCTGGATGTGCCGTACAAATCGCGCAACGACGGCGTCAAACACGCCTGCGGCCACGACCTGCACATGACCATACAACTCGGCGTGGCTGAAGTGCTGAGCAAAATGCGCGATCAAATTCGCGGCACGATCAAGTTCATTTTCCAGCCCGCCGAAGAAGGCCCGCCGCCTGGCGAAGAGGGCGGCGCGCGTTTGATGATCAAAGAAGGCGCGCTCGAAAACCCGCGCCCCTCGGCCATTTTCGGGCTGCACGTTTTCCCGGCCTTTGAAGTGGGCACGCTCGCATACAACTCCGGCCCGGCGCTCGCTTCGTCAGACCGCTTTCACCTGACGATTCGCGGCAAGAAAGTACACGGCGCTTATCCGCACGAAGGCATTGACGCCGTCGTGGTCGCGGCGGAATGCGTAACCGCGCTGCAAACGATCCGCAGCCGCCGCATCAATACGCAGGAACCGCTGGTCATCACCGTCGGCAGCTTTCACGGCGGCAATCGCTTCAACATCATCGCCGACGAAGTGCAGATGGACGGCACCATGCGCACGCTCAGCGAAGAAGTGCGCAGCCGCGCGATGGAATTGATGCGCCAGGTGCTCGCCGGCGTCACCGCCGCGCACGGCGCGCAATTTGAGTTGGCCTTCGATCAACCCAACCCGGTGACTTACAACGATCCGAAGTTGGTGGAAGAGACCTTGCCGACGCTGCGCCGCGTGGTGGGCGCGGCGAATGTGGTTGCGCCCAAACCGCAGATGGGATCGGAGGATTTCTCTTACTTCCAACAAAGCGTGCCGGGTTTCTTTTACTTCCTCGGTGTGGGCAACAAGGCCAAAGGCATCACTGCCATGAATCACACGCCGGAATTCGACGCCGACGAAGAGGCGCTGGTGGTCGGCGTGAAGACGATGGCGAATGTCTTGCTCGATTATCTGGATCGGCAAGCGGCAAAGGGAGGCGGCAAGTGAGGGAAGCCGCTGTGCAGGCACAAACGATTCAAATTCAAGTCAACGGCGAGCTGCGGCAGATCGCTGCGGGCGTTACTATGGCTGCGCTGGTTGCGCAATTGGAACTGGCACAGGAACGTCTGGCGATTGAGTTGAACCTGGACATCTTGCCGCGCCCGTGCTGGACAGAGACCGTGCTCTGCGAAGGGGACAAGCTGGAGATCGTCCATTTCGTGGGCGGCGGCTAAAGCTGGTTCGCAAGCAGAAAACAGAACGGCGAGCAGGAAAGCGCATTCACCTGCTCGCCGTTTTTGCATGTTCAGCGTTTCGTTAGTTGCGATTCGCAGGCAATGGCGGCATCTGCTCCTTGCTGAAGCGCGGCAGCAATTCATCGCGCATCGCCAGGTGATAGACCGCCGCTGCAATCACAATCGCGGCTTTCTTGACATCGTCTTCAACAATCCGTTCATACGTGTCCTGGTTGGTGTGCCAGGTGATGTTGAAGTATTCGATGGGGTCTTGTTGCGCGCCAATGCCTGGCAAGCCGGCGTTGCTGAACGAAGTGTTGTCAGACCCGCCGAGCGAGCGGCTGCCCGAAGCGCGCGCGCCGTAAAAGCCCAAGTCCTCAAAGCCTGTGAGCGCCTTGGCCAGCACTGATGCAGCTTCGGGCGGGCCGAAGACGCCGAATCCGCGCGGGCGGCCCGTGCCGGAATCAATGTTGAAGTAGCCGCCAAATTTAGCGAAATCCGGTTTCGGATTTTCCACTGAGCCGAAATGCTCTTTGACGTAGGCTTGCGAACCGAGCAGGCCTTGTTCTTCGCCGCTCCACAGCGCCACGCGAATGGTGCGGCGTGGTTTGACGCCGAGGGCTTTCAGGATGCGCGCGGCTTCCATCATGATCATGCAGCCGATGGCGTTGTCCGTCGCGCCCGTCGCCGAATGCCATGAATCCAAGTGACCGCCGAGCATAATCACTTCGTCTTTTTTATCCGAGCCGGGAATTTCCGCCACGGTGTTATAGGCGGTTTTGCCTTCGGGGTAGAGGCGGTTGACGATGTTGAATTCCAGCTCGACCGGTGAACCGTCGGCCAGCACGCGGGTGATACGCCCGTAATCTTCGTTGCTGAGCACAGCCGCTGGCGGGAACTTGGCCGGATCGAAATTGCGGTTGTTGAACGCGCGCACGCGGCGTTGCTCCATGCGCCCTTCAGCCGCCGTGTCAGTCAACATCATCGCGGCCCCATTCAGCGCCAGCCATTCGCCGATGCGTTGGCTGATTTCGCGTGCTGATAACTTTCGCGGTTGCCCTGGTTGTTGGGCGGGTTGCTGTTGTTGTCTGGGGCCGCCGGGTGGCACAGCGGGCGCATTGGCGGAATACGACTCTTTGGCACGCGCGTCTTCCATCCGTTTGTTTTGCGGATCGAAGCTGACCGGGATGAGGATGTGTTTCCCCACCAGCACCATTTTCCCCTTCACCTTTTCCTTCTGTGTTTCGAGGAAGGCTTTGAAGTCATCTTCGGTGGGTGAGTCAGGCGGGATCAAATGATAGGCCTGGCCCGAGACCGACCCGTTCGTGCTGGGTGTCCAAGCCAAGGTTTCAAAGACAAGGGGTTCCTTGTATGGAGTGATTACATGGCCAGTTGCGCGTTCGTTCAACCAGCCGGTATGGCCAAAGTCCCACGGCTCCAGGTGTCCGTTTTCCAACCCCCAACTTTGCATCTGCTTGATCGCCCACTCACCCGCTGCTTTTAGGTTTGGTGAGCCGGTCAGGCGTGGCCCATACACATCTGTTAGAAAGTGCAGCGTGCGCATAATCTGCGATTTTTCCAAGCCCTCTTTACGAATACTGCTCTGCACTTCTGACTCAAGCGTATTTTGCGGATGCACCACGAATGCCGTAAGCAGGATAACGCTAAAGACCTTGAGCGCTATCCCCGGCTTGCGCGAAGATTTTTTCGTTTGATTCATAGGGAATGCCTGGGTAGATGATTGTTTGCCTGGTGCGTGCGGCATAAAGAAAAAAAGGGGCGATTGCTCGCCCCTTTTTGAATTCGGCCATCGCCTTTGCTTTAGCAGCTTGGCGGGAAGAGCGGCAAGGTTAGCGGGACCTGACCG
>JAYUCP010000440.1:0-9622 GCA_043740245.1 Acidobacteriota bacterium
GCGCCCCGGAACCACGCGCCCACCGGCACGGGGAAGCCCATTTTCTTGCGCGTCAGAATCTCCGGCGGCAAGACGCCTTGCATGGCCTGCCGCAAAATATATTTCGTCGTCGTGCCGCGCAGCTTCATTTCCACCGGCAAATGCGTGGCGAACTCGATCAGCTTGTGATCGAGGAAGGGCACGCGGCTTTCAATCGAAGCCGCCATGCTCATCTGATCCTGCTTCATCAACAGTTCGTGCAGGTACGATTGGATGTCCGCCGCCAGCAATTGATCGAGCAAGTTGTCGGCGTCTGAATTAGCAATGTAAGCCAGCGCCGTGCGGTACGGGTCGTCATCGCCCAACGTCGCCAACGTGTCGGGCGCGAATAACTGCCGCTGCATCTGCGGCGAAAAGACCGCGAAGTTGTCGAAGTAAAGGTCGCGCGTCGCGGCGGGCAAGCACAGAAACGTGCGCTGCAATTTTTGCCGCAGCCGGTTCGCGCCGTTTAGTTTTTCAATCTGCTGTTTCACCAGCCGCCTGACCGGCGCGGGTGTGAAGCGTTCATAGGCCGCACCGAGGCGCAGGTTGTACGCCGTCACGCGGTATTTGTTGTACCCGGCCAGTAATTCGTCGGCGCCTTCGCCGGTCAGCACGACCTTGACGTGTTCGCGCGCGAGCTTGGAAACGAAATAGAGCGGCACACTCGACGGGTGCGCGAGGGGCTCGTCTTCCTGATAAACCAAGCCGGGCAGCGCCGCGAAAAACTCGGCGGGGCTGACGACGATTTCGTGATGGTCGGTGTGGTAGGCCTGTGCGACCGTGCGCGCGAAATCCAATTCGTTCGCCTCGCGTTCGGCAAAGGCGACTGAGAAGGTCTTGATCGGTTCGCTGACCAACTGGCTCATCACCGCCGCAATCGCGCTCGAATCAATCCCGCCCGACAGGAACATGCCCAACGGCACATCGGCCATCAGGTGCGAGGCCACGCAATCACGGAAGAGTTCGCGGAACTGCGCGACATAATCGGCCTCGCTGAAACGTTGCGCGGGCTTGGTGAAACTCAGCGACCAGTATTTGCTGATCTCGACTTTGCCGTCCTGCCACACCAGCGTGTGACCGGGCAACAGGCGTTTGACGCCTTTGAACAGCGTCTCAGCGCCTGACGTGTAACGGTTGGCGAATTGGTCGCTGAGCGCGTGGTAATTCAATTCCGGTTTGAGCGCGCCGCCTGCCAGCAAGGCCTTGATCTCCGAAGCGAAATGCAACGTGCCGTCATCAGCCAGGACGTAATAGAGCGGCTTGATGCCAACGCGGTCGCGCGCCAGTACCAAGCGGCGTTGTGGCGCGTCCCAGATGGCATAGGCGAACATGCCACGCAATTGTTCGACACCGTTAACGCCGAACTCTTCATACAAATGCACGATGGTTTCGGTGTCGCTGGCTGTGCGGTATTGGTGGCCTTTGCTTTCCAACTGCGGGCGCAATTCGGCGTGGTTGTATATCTCGCCGTTGAAGGCGATCCAAACAGTGCCGTCTTCGTTGGCCAACGGCTGATGGCCGCCGCCCAAGTCCACGATGGACAGACGCCGCTGGCCCAGTCCAACCGAACCGTTCAACCACAGCCCGGCATCGTCCGGCCCGCGATGCACCAGCGCGTCCCGCATTTGCGTCAAGCTGTCCGCATTGACGCGCCGGTTGAGTTGTCGCGGAATCGCTGTTCCGCAAATGCCACACATGAAATCACCAATTACGCTTTCACAGCTTTGACTACAAAAATCTGTTCGTGCAATTCCGTCTGCACACGCGTAAAGCCCGCGCCTTGCATAGCTCGCGTGATGCCGCGCTCCGTCTGGAACGATTCGCAGCGCGCGCGGTTGAGCGGGAAGCGCACCTGCTTGCCGAAGCAATGCAGGAGCAGCCCATTCACGAGCGTGTAGCTCTGATAAATAACGCCTTTCAAATTGCCGTTGCGCAATGCGCCCCACAGCCATTTGCGCACCAATGCCAGCGGGTGCAGCGTGAACCAGACGTGACCGCCTGGTTTCAGCACGCGCGCGATTTCATCCATCGCCGTCGGGATGTGCATATACGGAATTGCCACGCGCGAGATCACGACATCAAAGGTTTGCTCGGCGAACGGCAATTGCTCGCCGAGCGCGCGCACCAAATTGAAATCGCTGCGCAAGCGTTTGCCGTACTGCAACGGCTCTTCGTCAATGTCTACGCCACAGACGAGGGCGTCGGAATTCAAAGCGCAGGCCAGCAAAGTTTGGCCTGCGCCGCAGCCCAGATCGAGGATGCTGCGGAACTGTGCGGGCAAAACCGGCAGGGCCTTGCGCGGATCATCTTTTGACCGGGCAATTGCCAGTTCGGCCAAGTGGTATTCGAGCGTGCTCATCGTCTGTCCTTAAGGGGGGAACCTTCAGGGCAGACAAACAGGTGGTTTACACCGTCACCATTGCGTTTTGCGTGCGCGTGGCGGTACTGCTCTGCAACCACTGCGTGATAAAACGTTCGTTCGCCGACAACTCCTGTTGCCTGTTGGGTTGCCTGTCGGGTTGTTTTTTTGGAAGCGGGACGAGCAGCATTTGTAACTCGACTGCTCCTTGCGCTTCCGTGGTGAGCGTTACGACAGGAGCCGGTTCGCGCTGTCCGTAACAACGCGAAACCCAGCCATCAGTCACCGCCCATTGCAATTGCCGACTTGACGCGGGGCCACCCGCCCAACGCGCCACGAGTAATAATTCGTTGTCATTTGGCGCGTTGATACGCACCCCTTCGCCGGTTAATTGCGCACGGCAACCGGCGGCAAAATGAAAATGCCATTGATAGCGGTGCGTCTCCTTGGCTTCCAGCCGGTCAGTTATCAACAGGTGACGCGGCGTTTCGCCTTCAGCCTTGCGCAACAGCCACGAGCGTTGTTGCCGCACCGGATCGGCCAGCCGCGTGTAGCCATCCTGCTGGCCTGCAAAAAACAAACCGTCTACGGTCTCGCGGAATTCGCGGGGCAAACAGCGCGCAGTCTGTTTCCACGTGAAGGCCGTGTCGGGTGTGGATTGCGACAGCCCGTCCACGCTCACTGTATTGTGGTTTTGCGAGCAACGTATTTCATTGCGCTGCTGCAAATCGCCGGTGTAGGTGAACGTGCCCGGATCAACCAGCCAGGTCGCGCCAGCGGCGGCGAATTCAAAGGACAAGGCGTCGCTGTGTGCGTGGCCGCCATTCAACACACCGTGCGGGCCGCAATCAATGAATAGATAGCTCGCGTCGGGCGTCCAGCCATCGCGCAGCACGTAATAACCGCTCTCAGCAAACGCTTTGCGTTGGGCCGGCGGTGCGTGCGCTGCCAAGGCATCAAATGCTTGCAAGCCTTCCGCACCCAGCAACCACAGCGTTTCAACTGCTGCCGCGCCCGCGACGAATTTCCAGTCCGGACGTTGAAAGAGCGCCGCGCCGGTCGCCAGCGTGTCGCGGAAGTCGGCGGCGCGCCGTGTGCTCAACAGCACCGTTCGTCCGCCGTCATCGTCGCCATAAAATGTCGCGCTGCCATCGGGCCGCGTGATCCAGAGCAAATGCTCGTGCAGGGCGCTCAGCTTTTCTTCAACCAACGGCGGCAAGTCAATGCTGCTCGCGCGGCTAAGCAACAAGAGGTGCGTATAAAAATCCGTCGTGTAGCGGTGGTAATACGACGCCTGCTCGAAATAAACGCCATCGCGCCGCACCTGCACCGGCAATTGTTCGAGCAGGATTTGCAAGCCCAACTGCCGCCAATGTTCGGCCCGTCGCAACTCCGGCAGCGTCACGCCCAGATAAAACAACCCAAGCGCTTCGCCGGTCAGGTGCGTGTTCGGGCTGAAGTAATGCGACAGGTACCTTTCAATGTGGCGTCCCTGCGCGATCAACGATTTCAATACGCGCGCGACAAAATCAGGCGTCAGCGCTTTGGCATCCGCAAACAGATGCAAGGCCCATAACCAGGCGATGACGCGGAAGGACAACTCCAAACTACTGGCCCAATTGATGCCGCGTTTGGGCGGATTGGCGCCGAGCCACGACGTTGTGAGCGCCACAAACTGCTCGGCATACTTCTCGTCGTTGGTCAGCCAATAGGCCTGGCCCAAGGTGATGAAGAACTGGCAGCGATTGAGTTCCCAGGTGAATTTCTTGTCGCCTGCGACGACGGGGTTCAGGAAGTCAATCGTGCTCCAATGCGCGAGTGGCGTCTCTTTACCGGAAATCGGTTCAAGCCGCCAATTCACCGGTTCGCCAAAGCTCAGCCCTTCGTGCTCAAAAATGTCGAAGCGGTGCGCCAGCACGCGGTCAGCGCGCGCGATCAAACACGCGCTTTCGGCGGCAAAGCGTGTCTGCATCAACTGCACGACAGCCGTTCGTTGAGAAAGAGCGGGGAAGAAATGCGGCTGTTGCCGCAAGCGCGCGAGCAATGCGGCAGCGGCTTCATCGGTGCGGTACGGGGAGCGGTAGCGACCTGGTGTCCCGGCAGGTCGCGCACTCGCGGGCGCCAGGTCGCTACCGCTCCCCGTACCGCACCCCGCAAGTTCGCGCAGCAACTCCCGGTCAGTCAATTCGCGCGCGCCGCGACCCAGGTAACGTTCGTTCAGCCTGGCCAACTCCTGCGCGCTGCGTTCTTGCAATTCTTGCCAGGGCATGGCGCGCAGTTTGTCGAGTTTGCCCAACATAGAACTCATTGCTTGCGGGACTTCACGTAAAAGTTCAAACGGCTCAGCGCATCACTCAACGTGGCATACCGTTCGTTTGTCTCCAACCGCTGTAACGCTGGCAAGAAGCTATCGGTCGGTGTTTCCTCGCGCGACTCTTCGACCGCCAGCGCATTTAACCGCAAAACACGCACTGCCTGCACTGACGGCGTACTCTGCTCGAAGGGCAACACCAGCGCCCGCTCGCTCTGTTCAAGTCGCGGCGCTTTGGGAAAGAGCCACGCTTCCAACCGCTGCCGCAATCCCAACGAGGGCTGCTCGATTAGGTAATACGACAACAGCGCCGCCCCCACCGCCAACGCCAGGTTGAGCGGGAAGCTCGCCGTGACGCTGGCCGAATGGCGGTTTAGAAAGAGTTGCTGCCACAAATACAGCGAATAACTGATGGTGCCGATAAACACCAGCGGGGCCGAATTGAGCAGTCGCCCAAAACGCCCTGCGGGATTGCGGATGCACCAGTCCACACAGACGCCGAAACAAACGTTAGCGAGCGTGTAGCCGAACAGGAACGACGGCGTCGGATGATCGCTTAACGAATTGCCCGCGATGCCCAACACCGGCAGCGCCAGCATCAGCCGCGATTGCAACAGCCGTTCGTACCAGTCGCGCGCCCATTGCGGCCACAACGCCTGGCAGGCCAGCACACAGCCGGTGGCGATGGCATCGGCCATCGTCTCGAACTGATGCCCGACGCCTTCGGCCCGCGCCGGCAGCAGGTGAAAGATGCCCAGCCGTATGAAGGGCGCGAGCAACAGCACGAGCACCGCCGCTTTCAACCCGCGCCGCACGCCCAATAACAACAGGGCCGCCGGCCAGAGCAGGTAAAACTGCTCTTCGACCGACAACGACCAGGTGTGCCCGATATTCCACGAGCGTGTCAGGTGGTAATTCGACGTATAGGTCAGCGCGTGCCAGATGTCCCCGCCATTCAGCAGAAACCAGCCCAGCGGCTGCGCGACGATGAGAAAGAACAGAAACGCGTAGTAGGGCGGGAAGATGCGAAACGTGCGGCGGAAGTAAAACTTCGCCAGATGTATCTTGCCCGTCGTCTCGAACTCGTTGAGCAGCAACTTCGTGATCAACAACCCGGAGATCACAAAGAAGACGCGGACGCCGAATTCACCGAATCCCAAAAAACCTAAACTGCCACCCGTCCAAAAATTCCGCGTGCCGCAAAGATGCCCAAAAAGCACGAGCGCAATCGAAAGCGCGCGCAAGCCGTCAAGCGACGGAATGCGCGAAGGCCTTTCGGTGCTCATGTGCGGTGCTCTCCACTACTTCAGTAGCTGCTTCGGCTGCCGGGGGGGTGAGCAGAACCGCGTTGATATCGAGCGCGCAAGGTTGCCCGCTGCGCGCCGCTTCCAGCATTTGCAAACAACCCACGGTGGCGCGTATGCCGTCGCGCACCGTGACGGCGGGCTGGGCGCCGTCACGCAAGGCCTTCACGAATGAAAGCATCTGCGCGTCGTAGCCCTTTTCGGCCCACCATTGCGTCTTCTTACTGACAGACCCGGTCTTGAGTTGGAACATTTTGAAATCTTCGCACACGGCGCCGACGCCTTGGGCATAGACTTCGACCCGTTCGCCGCCGGAGGTTTTGCTGCCGACGGTGCAATAGGTCAGATTGCCGATCGAGCCGTCGGCAAATTTGAAGGTCGCGGTCAGGTTGTTCGTGCCAATCGGGTCTTTCATATTCGACGGCAGCGAATAGGCCATCACGCTGACCGGTTCGGCTTCGACCAGCCAATACATCAAATCCACGAAGTGGCAGGCCTCGCCGAGAATCGCGCCGCCGATGGCGGGATCGGCCATCCAGTAATCACCGCTGATGCCGGGCGAATTGATGCGGCAATGCAGCACTGCCGGGCTGGTGCGTTTTTGCAACGCCCGCTTCAGTTCAAGGTAAAACGGCGCAAACCGGCGATTGAAGCCGACCGTCAATTGTCGCCCGGACGCTTCTACGGCTTGATAAATCTCGCGGCATTCTTCGATGGTCAGCGCCATCGGCTTTTCGACAAAGACGTGTTTGCCCGCGCGCAGTGCCGCGATCGTTTGCCGCGCGTGCTCCTGATTGCGGCTCAGGATCATGCAGAAGTCTGTCTGCGGATCGTTCAAGACCTGCTCGAAATCGGAAGTGCAATAACCGGCCTCAAACCGGTTCGCGTATGATTTGCCGCGCGCGCCGTTGGTCGAATAGACGGCTTGCAGCACTGTGTTCGGCACTTTTTTCAAGGCGGGCAGATGCGACCAGCGGGCCAGATTGCCCGCGCCGATCAGGGCCGCGCGCACCTCGTTGCCCGTTTTGGCCGGATGCGCGGTGACGGCGATTTTGCGGACAGCTTCGAAATCAGTCGTCCCCGCCACGCCCCGCGCCGTTGGGTAGCGCAGCACGACGGCCAGGCTGTTGGCCGCCGGATTCATGATCGTTTCGTATGCGCGCGCGGCTTCCTCCAATTGGAATTCGTGCGTGATGAGCGGCTGCACGTTCAGTCTGCCAACCGAAAGCAGGCGCAGAATCTCTTCCATATTGCGGCGCTCAGTCCAGCGGATGTAAGTGATCGGATAATCATGCCCGCGTTTCTCATATTCGCTGTCATAGCTGCCCGGCCCGTAAGCGCGCGACATGAAAAGCTGAATTTCTTTCAGGTACATGTCATTCCAGGGCAGTTCCAATTCGACCGCGCCGACGATGACCATGCGCCCGCGATCACGGCAGATTTGCAGCGCCTGTTGGCAGGGCAGCGGCGATTTGGCCGCCGCCGCCACGATCACGCAATCCACGCCGCGCCCGTCCGTCAGGGCTTTGACTTTTTCCAGCAAACTACTGTCGCCGGTCAGGCAGTAATCCGCGCCAAGCTGTTTTGCCAGTTCCAGCCGGTCAGGCCGCAGATCAATTGCAATCACGACTGCGCCTTGCAAGCGCGCCAGTTGCGCGACCAATTGGCCGACCAGGCCCACGCCCATCACCGCGACGACATCACCAACGCCGACGCCGGAGGTGCGAATCGAATTCAGGGCAATCGCGCCCAGCGTGGTGAAACAGGCGTGCTCAAAGGGCACATTGTCGGGCACCTTGGCGACCAGATTTTTGCCGGCCAGGATCGTTTCACCGTGGCCCGTGCCTTCGCCGCCATAAGCCACGCGGTCGCCGATTTCCAGATCATCAACGGTTGGATGTTTGGCCGCGACGATGCCCGCGCCCGCATAGCCGAGCACGGCGTATTCGCTGAATTTGGCCATGACTTCGCGCACGGTGGTGACGGGATGATTGGTCTTCATCACGTTGAACACCTTGCCAAGGTGCGAAGGGTTTTCCGCTACGGCTTTGGCCACGCCGCCGCTGTGAATGCTGGCGGTTTCGGTGCCGCTGCTGATGAGCGATGCCAGCGGGCGCACCAGCACGTGATGCGCGCTGGCGACGGGGTCGGGCACCTCGTCCACGATGATGTCTTTGAGTCCTTTGCGTACAACTTGTTTCATATGGGTCTTCGGGTGATTAACCGCGTTGCGGCAGCGTCGCGCTACTCCTGCCGTGCGCGGTTTTGGGTTGCTGTGTCAATGCCTGATACAACTGCAACCACTGGTCGCGCACGTTTTCCCAGGTGAACTGTTGGGCGGTGCGGCGCGCATTGTGGGCCAACCGCCGCGCCAGTTCGGGGTCTTGCAACAAACGCATTGCTGCGCGCGCCAAGCCGGCGTAATCGCCGCATTTGACGATCAGCGCGCTCTCTTCGTGTTTGACCAGATAGGGAATGCCGCCCGCGTCAGTGGTGACCAGCGCGATGCCGGTGGCGCAGCTTTCGGTGACGGCGGCGGGCATGTTGTCAATGTCGTTGCCGATCAAATACAGATCGTGTTCGTCGTACAAATCCGGCATCTGTTCAAAGGGTACAAAGCCGCGAAATTCGACGTTACGCAATTGCAGGTCGCGCGCCAATTGCTCCAATTCGCCGCGCTGCCAGCCATCCGCCGCGATGGTTAAACTGGCGTCGGGATATTGCTGCTGAATCAGATGAAAGGCGCGGATCACGTTGCCGACGTTGTAGAGCGGTTCGAGCAAGCGGCTGCACAGGAATTTAGGGCGCAAGGGCGCGCGGTCGCGGAAGCGGAAGCGGTCGAGTTCGACGATGTTGAAGATGGCTTCAGCGTGCAAGTCGAAGCGCGCAAACACATCCACCAGATAGCCCGACGGCACGACGATGCGGTCGGCCAATCGCATAATCGGCTTGGCGGTCAGCGGCCAGTTTTGCAGATGGTCTGCGGCCTCGCCGCTGCGGTAATTCAGGATGACCCGTTTGCCGTAAAGCTTGCCCAGCAGGATTGCCGGGGCGACCGAAAGCAGATAGGAAAGATAAGACGCCGAAAAGATGTGCACGATGTCGTAGCGCCAAAGCTGCGTCAGCAGCAACAGCCAATAGTAAACGGTTGTGGCAACGGTGCGGACGTATTTGAGCTGTTGCAAGTTGCGCAAGGGCCCCGGCAAACGCGGATTGTGCGGGATGAAGCCGGTTTCAAGCAGCGGCTCGCGGCTGAAAGCAGTCAGCAAACGCACGGCCTGCCGAGCCTGCCCGCCATAAATATCCAGCGAGGGCGCGACTAGGCAGACACGAATTGTTTCGGATTGGGACATCGCTTCACTCATTACATGGGCATTACACGGGCATTCAGGGGATGACATGCTTCAAAGTTACGGGCAGGGCAGAGTCAGCCCTGTGTCTGGAGCCTTTGCTTGCAGTGGGGGAAGCGCGGCAAACGTTACAGCGGGGGATGGCCTGGGTTGCCGTTCGAGCAGTTCTGTTCCCTTGTACTCACGGTTCTTGAGAATAAATTGCTGTTTTTGAGAATCAGGTTGCCAGTTCAGTGTAGATGCTTGTTGGCATCCCCAATAATTTGAGAATGCGTTT
>JAYUCP010000441.1:0-24250 GCA_043740245.1 Acidobacteriota bacterium
CCTCGCGGACTACCGCGACGGCAAACCGTTAGCTCATATCAAAGAACACTTGGAAGAAGCCCGCTGGCGACTACGAGAATGAATTACGCACAGGCTTCAAATAACTTTCAGCGGTCGTGCCTGCGGCGCGCGCCTTTTGCTCAATGTTGCTGAGCACGTCCAAGCTCAGCCCTGTAATCTCAATGCTGCCGGTTTGTGTGTTCATACATCCTCACTACTTCTACTTGGTTGCAAGCAAGACCTTGTTCTGCGCATCCAGCCACGTCTTAAGCGGCGCGAAATAATCAATGATCGCGGTCGCGTCCATCTTGTCTTCGCCGGTCAGGGCTTTCAATGCATCAGGCCAGGGTTTGCTCTGGCCCATGGCGAGCATGGCTTTCAGCTTTTCGCCCGCCGCCTTGTTGCCATAAATCGAACAGCGATTGAGCGGGCCGGTGTTGCCCGCCGTTTTGCAGAGCGCCCGATGAAACTGGAATTGCAACAGCGCGGCCAGAAAGTAGCGCGCATACGGCGTATTGCTCGCCACGTGGTATTTCGCGCCCGCGTCGAAATCCTGTTCGCTGCGCAGCGCGGGGGCCGCGACGCCTTGATACTTCTCGCGCAACTCCCACCAGAGTTTGTTGTAATCGCCCGCCGCGGCTTCGCCCGCGAAAACTTTCCAGCGCCACTGATCTACCAAATAGCCGAACGGCAGAAACGCGACCTTGTCCAGCGCCAGCCGCAGCAGCAGTGGGATGTCGGCGCTGGCGTCGGGCACCTTGTCAATCAGGCCGAGTTTTTTCAGGTATTCGGGCGTAACCGAGAGGGCGATGGTGTCGCCGATGGCTTCGTGAAAGCCGTCGTTGGCGCTGTTTTGATAGAGCGGCGCTTGCGGGGCATAGGCCATCTGGTAAAAGTTGTGGCCTAGTTCGTGATGGATGGTGGTGAAATCTTCTTCGTTGATGTTGATGCACATCTTGATGCGCACGTCGTGCTGGTTATCAATGTCCCAGGCGCTGGCATGGCAAACGACATCACGGTCTTGCGGCTTGGTGAACAGCGAGCGTTCCCAGAAGGTTGCTGGCAGCGGCTTGAAATCAAGCGAGGTGAAAAAGCCTTCGCCGTATTTGACCATCTGCTTGGCGTCGGTTTTGCGCGCTTGCAGGATTTTGGTCAGGTCGTAGGTCTGTGCCGTCGTGGCGGCGGGTTTAACCACGTCGTAAATGTTACCCCACTGCTGCGCCCACATATTGCCGAGCAAATGCGCGGGGATTGGGCCGTTGGCGGGCACAACCGCGTCGCCGTATTTCTGCCGCAGCTTGGCGCGCACATAAGTGTGCAGCGATTCGTAAAGCGGTTTGACCTGCGTCCACAACCGTTCCATCTCGGCGGCAAAAGCGTCGGGTTCCATATCGTAATTCGTCCGCCACAGCGCGCCGACATCTTTGAAGCCCATCTCCTTCGCGCCCTTGTTCGACAATTCGACAAAGCGCGCGTAACGCGGGCGATACTTGGGCGAGATGGCGTGCCAGCCGAGCCAGGCTTTTTTCAATTCTTCAGGATTGCGGCTTTCGGCCAGAATCTTTTCGAGATCGCCGAGGCTTAAACACTTTTTGTCTGGGCCGTCGGGGCAGTACTTGCCTTTGCCGTAATCGCCTTCCATCGAAGCCGCGACCTTGGTCAGTTCTTCGCGCTCCTTGGCGTCTTTGGGCGCGGGCAACGTGAGCGCGAGTTTCAACAGCTTCAGCTTGCGCGCCGTCTCGGGCGGCAGGTTGACGCCGTCGAACTTGCGCGCCGTCTCGGCCAATTCGCCGACCAGGCCGATGAATTCTTCGTTATGACTGGCCTCGATGGCTTCGGTGTCATCGGTGATGAAATTGCTTTTGACCCAACTGGCGCGGCTCAATTTGATCGCCGCGTCAGAATAACGCTTCTCGGCGGCGGCGATGAATTTCTCAGCGCCCTCGGCAGTGATGGCAACGTCACCGGCAGCAGTGCCGCCCGGTGCGCTGCTAGGTTGTGTGGCGCACGCGGCCAGCAGCAGCAGCGCAGTCAAAATCAAACTCAGAACGAAACGACCGCATTTCATAAAGCGACCTCCGACTTGGAAAAAGATGGATTGGTTGTGGTTGATATACGATTCGATAAAGCGGCTTTAGCCTAGGGGAAGGCCGCAAGGGTGTCAATCAAGCCACGGAACTCGCCTCGGTGCGGTACAGGGAGCGGTAGCGACCTGGTTCCTCCGCAGCATACACACTCGAAGAAATCAGGTCGCTACCGCTCCCTGTACCGCACCGAGCCAACCGTTCCGCAATTCGCCGCCCCGCGTGTATACTGCGCGCTTCGTTCACATCACCTTTTCAATCCTTTGGAGCAAGCAATGTCGCAAGCAATGACGCAAACATTCAAAAAAGTGGGGCTGGCCTACTCCGGCGGCCTCGATACTTCGATCATCATCCCGTGGCTCAAAGAAAATTATGGTTGCGAAGTCGTCGCCATCGCCGGTGACGTGGGCCAAGCCGAAGAACTGACCGGCCTCAACGAGAAAGCCCTCAAGACCGGCGCGTGCGAAAGCTACGTCGAAGACCTGCGCCACGAATTCATCACCGAATACATCTGGCCGACGCTGCGGGCCGGAGCCGTGTACGAACACAAGTACCTGTTGGGCACCTCGTTCGCGCGCCCGGTCATCGCCAAGAAGCAGGTCGAGATCGCCAAGCGCACTGGCTGCGACGCGCTCTCGCACGGTTGCACGGGCAAGGGCAACGATCAGGTGCGCTTTGAACTGACCTTCAAGGCGCTCGCGCCCGAATTGCCGGTCATCGCCCCCTGGCGCGAATGGGACATCGTCTCGCGCGAAGACGCGATTGATTATGCCAACGAACGCCAGATTCCGATCACCGCCAGCCGCGAAAAAATCTATTCGCACGACCGTAACATCTGGCACCTCTCGCACGAAGGCGGCATCCTCGAAGACCCCGCCAACGAACCCGACGAAGCGATGTTTGAATTGAGCGTCTCGCCCGAAAACGCACCCGACACAGCCGAATACGTCGAAATCGGTTTTGAGAGCGGCACGCCCATTTCAGTCAACGGCGAACACCTCGACCCGCTTCCGCTGCTGGAAAAGCTCAATGAAATCGGTGGCCGTCATGGCGTAGGCCGCATTGATCTGGTCGAGAACCGGCTGGTCGGCATGAAATCGCGCGGCGTCTATGAGACGCCCGGCGGCACGCAATTGCTGGTCGCCTTGCGCGAACTGGAATCGCTTTGCCTCGACCGCGAGTCGGCGCACTACAAAGAGATCGTCGCGCACAAATACGCCGAGCTGGTTTACTTCGGCCAATGGTTCACGCCGTTGCGTGAGGCGCTGGACGCCTTTGTGAATACGCTGATGAAACCGGTCAGCGGCGTGTGCAAGCTGAAGCTTTATAAAGGCAACATCCTCGTCGCCGGACGCACCTCGCCGAACACGCTCTATCGCCCCGATCTGGCCTCGTTCACGATGGGCGCGAGCTATGATCAAAAGGACGCGGCGGGCTTCATCAATATCTTTGGGTTGCCGCTGCGGGTGCAGGCATTGGCGCAGAAGAAGTAGATAGACTTTGAAACCCAGGAGGTATCCACATGTGGATGTTTTATGTTGATGAAGGCGGCACAGGGCTGGGGGATAAAAAATCGCCGTATTTTGTTCTATCAGCCTTTGGTATTCCCGCCAGCGAGTTGCAACTCTTGGATGAGAAAATCGTGGAAATAAAACGCCGACTTGTCAATTATGCCGAGCCAGAAGATTTCGAGATCAAGGGGTATGACTTGCGCCAAGGCCAAAAACTTTTCAAGGGCCTGAGTTGGGCGACGCGTATTCAGGCGTTCCACGAGATTGCGCAAATGATCGCTGATTTCCCATGCCAAATCTTTATCGTACAGGTTGACAAACGACAACTCCCAGAATTCGTTGCCCCAGACGATCTGTACCGATTGGCTTTGGTTCGCTTACTTGACGTAATGGATGCTGAATTACAGCAGCTACAAGAGCCTGGTATGCTACTTTTCGACATGCGGTCCGATATGCATTCAAGTGTGCAGGATCGCCGCTTAGTGGATAGTTATCGCCAATGGATCAGAGCACGATCAACTGCGTCAAAGTTCATCGAGTTGCCCTGGTTCGGATTTTCTTCCTTTTATGCGGGCTTGCAGTTGGCAGACTTTGCTGCCTACTTGATTGATTTCGTATCCAATGATGAATCCTCTGACCGAGGTAAGGACGAATTCAAAAAAGCCTACTCCAAATTTCATGAACGCGTGAGCATGCTACGTATCCCTTAAAAGCTGAAGCCCGCCACAAAGCATTAAGCATTGTGGCGGGCTATCAGTTTCGACTATTAAGCCATAACTTAATAGTCGGCTTTGTTTGACAGGCGCGCGGTATTTCAACCGCACTATTTATCCCCGTACAGTTCGGGGCACCTCATCACGTTAATGTCTAACATTTGTTGTACTACTAACGCAAGCGGTAGAAGTAGCCCGATCGGATTTATTCGATTCGCTTTTCGCGCAACATAGATAAGCCGTACTTTATGAACTTCGCCTTCACCCTTCCCACTGACCGCCCCTTCGACGTCGCCGGCTTCGGCCTCAACGCCGTAGACCATCTGGTCGGCATTCCGCGCTTCCCGCACTTCAACACCAAAGTCCGGCTGACCAATCATCAGCAGATGGCGGGCGGACAGGTTTCCTCCGCGATGGTCGGCACGCAGCGGCTGGGCTTGCGCGCCAGTTACATCGGCAAAGTCGGCTACGACAACGAAGGCCGCATGCTGATCGAATCGCTGCAAAAAGAGGGCGTGGATTGTTCCAATGTGCTGATCGCCGTCGGGGCCAAGACGCAGGGCGCGGTCATCATCATCGAACAGTTTTCGGGCGAACGCACGATCCTCTGGTATCACGACGACCGCACGCGCATCGCGCCCGCCGAACTGCACCGCGAATGGATCACCAACGCGCGCGTGCTGCACCTGGACGGCTTCGACACTCAGTCCGCGCTGCAAGCCGCGCAGTGGGCGCACGAGGCCGGCATGATCGTCACCATTGATCTCGACACGGCCTACCCCGGCATTGACGAATTGCTGCCGCAGGTGGATTGCCTGATTACTTCGCAAGGGCTGGCGAATGAATTAGGAGGCACGATGGATGAAGAGGCGGCGCTGCGCAAATTACACGAACGTTATGGCTGTTATCTGGTGGCGATGACGCAAGGCTCGCGCGGCGCGCTGGCCTTTGTCGAAAACCAGTTCATCGCCGCGTCGGCCTTTCGTCCGCCGGTGATCAAAGATACGACGGGCGCGGGCGACGCCTTCCGCGCCGGGTTCATTTATGGTTTGTGCAAAGGGATGAGCATCGAAGAGGCGATGCGCGCGGCGAATGCGGTGGCAGCGTTGAATTGCCGCGAATTCGGCGCGCGGGACGGCTTGCCGACCGAGGCCGAGTTGCAAGCTTTTTTAGCAACTTGATGCCACAGTACATAAACCAGTATTCTCCCCCTTCATCTTTTGAAAATTGGTCGCGATTCTTGTTTAGAGGATATTTTGATGTCAGACGAGGCAAGAACTCCTCATCCTCAAGCCATACCCAATTGCCAGCGGGCCGTTATTCCGCGCGAGAAGCTGGAGGGGTACGCGCTCAATCCTGACCACGATCCCGAATCAGGATTGAGCGCAGGCAAACATAAGGCGAGGGTTTTTATGTCAGCTTTAGGGTTTGAGCAAAAGGATTGGGAAGTTTTGCGCCAAAGAATACTTGCAGAATTGCCCTTTCATATGGCTAGGTTCAGAGTTAGCGCACCCTACGGGGATCGTTATGAGGTTGTCCTTCCAATAACCGGACTGAATGGACAGACCAAAAATGTTTTGACTGCTTGGATTGTTGAAACGGATTCTGATTCCCCCAAACTCGTAACAACTTACGTGGAAAAAAAGTGATGATTATGACCGCGCCCAAGAGAGCTAAAGTGCTTGAAACAGTGGTTGTGACGGAGGACTTGCCAGAGTATGGGGTCAAGGCTGGCGAGCAAGCCGTCGTGCTTGAAGCGTTCGATACACCTGAAGAAGCTTACTTGCTTGAGCTTGTTGATGAATCTGGCACAGCCTCAAGAATCGCTGACTGGGTGAAGCCTGGTCAAATAAAAGATGTTAAGTCAGCGGCCAAGGAATTTTTAGAACAGGGATTTGCTTTATTGCAGCAAGGAGATTTGCCTGCCGCGGAAAAAATATTTAAGCGCGCGATACTGTTGCACCCTAAAACCATCAGCAATATCGGAGAAAGCATCCGTCGGAGCTTTGCCAACATTACAGGTGAACAAGATTGGCTGACAACAGTCAGATTATATGAAATGTGCTTTAGACTTGCCCCTACACACGAGATCACTCGCTATAACCTCGCGGTTGCTTACCATAATTACGGCAACCGCCTGCTAGAAGCAGGAAAATTTGAAGAGGCTCTTCACTTTTTCCATCAAGCAGCTTTGGCTACATCTAAACCTGACCTAAGTGAAAAGATCAAAACGAGTGTGGCCGCAACATTTACCCAGCTAGGAATTCAAGCTATTGCACAACATGATTTCCGGGCTGCTTTGATCAATTTTAAGTGGGCTTTTGCGGCCCATACTGATGAAACAACTAGGTCTAATGTAGCTAGGGCATACTTCAATCTTGCGGAGGTTTGTCTATCGGAAAGCAACTTGTCTGAAGCTATTGGTTTGTTCGAAGGGGCACTTTTGGCTGGGTACTCAGAACCGGCTTTATACAACGATTACGCCTTCGCGCTTGTTAGGGTTGGGCAAATAGCGGACGCCATCTCAGCACTTGAAGATGGTTACGCTTTGGCTCCAGACAATGAAATTCTCCGCCATAATCTTCAAATGGCGAGGGCTGCGTTTGATGACTTCCAGCGCGAAGCCATCTCGGCACTCGAAGTGGGCCATGCTTTGGCTACGGACAATGAAATTCTCCAACATAACCATCAGACAACGAGAACTGCGTTTGATGGCTTCCAGCGCGAAGCCTACAAGCTTCATTTCGAGTCAATTCCCACACAAGAGTATGCATCGGCAGCTTGACCCAGAGTTCGACAACTCAAACTCCATCAAGTAAATTCACGCTTAGCTCTTAACTCGACCGAGTCAAGGAATCATTCAAATATGTTACGCGCAGGTATCGTCGGATTGCCCAACGTCGGCAAATCCACCCTCTTCAACGCGCTCACGGCCGCCAAAGCCGAAGCGCAAAACTTTCCCTTTTGCACCATTGATCCGAACATCGGCATCGTCGAAGTGCCCGACGCGCGCTTGCAAACGCTGGCCGCGCTGGTCAAGCCGCAACGCACCGTGCCCGCCACGGTTGAGTTCGTAGACATCGCCGGGCTGGTCAAAGGCGCTTCGACCGGTGAAGGATTGGGCAACAAGTTTCTCGCCAACATCCGCGAGACCGACGCCATCGTCCACGTCGTGCGCTGTTTTGAAGACCCCGATGTGCTACACGTCATGGGCGCGGTTGACCCGGTGCGCGACCGCGAAGTCATTGAATTGGAACTCGCGCTGGCCGATCTCGCCACCGTCGAAAAGGGCCTCGACCGCGCCAAGAAAGTTGCTAAATCGGGCGACAAAGACGCGCTGCACCAGATTCCCGTCTTGGAAAAAGCCTTGCAGTTTTTGAGCGATGGCACGGCGCTTTGGAAAGCCGGGTTGGATGCGGACGAACTGGCTGTATTGAAACTGCTGACGTTGCTGACGACCAAACCGACGCTTTACGCCGCCAACGTCAGCGATGACGAATTGACGGGCGCAGAGGGCGCGCACCTCAAAGCCCTGCGCGCGGCGGTCAAGGAGAGCGGCGAGCACGCCGAGATCGTCCCCTTCTCCGCCAAGATTGAAGCCGAATTGAGCGAGCTTTCCGCCGACGAACGCACCGAATTTCTGGCTTCGCTGGGCATCGAATCCGCCGGTCTGGATCGTTTGATTCGCGCGGCTTATTCGCTGCTGGGTTTGCAGACTTATTTCACCGCCGGTGAAAAGGAAGTGCGCGCCTGGACGATTCATCAGGGCGACACCGCGCCCAAAGCCGCCGGCGTCATTCACAGCGATTTCGAGAAAGGCTTCATCCGCGCCGAGACGGTCGCCTTCGACGACTTCATCAAATGCGAAGGCTGGAAGGGCGCGAAAGAAAAAGGCCAGATGCGTTCGGAAGGCAAAGAGTATGTGGTGAAAGACGGCGATGTGCTGCTCTTCAGGTTTAATGTTTAAGCGAGTTCAGCAGGTGGATTGACTAATCACCTCGGCAGTCAGGCTACTTGCTACTCATACCTTAACGCCTCAATCGGATCCAACCGCGCCGCCTTCCACGCCGGCCACAACCCGAAAATCAACCCGATGCCGACGCTCGAGACAAAGCCCGCGATGGGCGCCCACAACGGCACATAAGACGGCAGGAAGAGTTTGATCAGCAGCGAGGAGAGCCAGCCGAGCACCAAGCCGATTAGGCCGCCCAGGCCGGTCAGCGTCATGGCTTCGATCAGGAATTGCCACATGATGTCGGTGCGGCGGCCGCCGATGGCTTTGCGGATGCCGATCTCGCGCGTGCGTTCGGTGACGCTGACCAGCATGATGTTCATCACGCCGATGCCGCCCACCAGCAGGCCCACCGACGAGATGGCGATCATCCCTATGGCCACCACGTAAAGCAGCGAGTGGAAAGTCTGGACGAGCGTATCCGCCGTCGTCATCCCGAAATTGTTCTCGGCGTTAAAGGCCACGTTGCGGCGCACGCGCAACAGTTCGGTCACTTCCGCCAAGCCTTGCTGCAGCAGGCCCTGTTTGGCGACGGCCATGATGAACACGTCCTCGGCGCCGGGCTTCAATTTGTGCGCCGCGCCGAAGGGCATGAAGATGATGTTGTTCTGGTCGTTGCCGCTGTCGCCGCCGCCAAAAAGCTGCTCGCGTTTTTCCAGCACGCCGAGGATGCGGAATTCGTGGCCGCCGATGCTCAGGTGCTGGTCGAGCGCCGAACCGAAGGGGAAGAATTGCTCGGCCACCGACGCGCCGACGACGCAGACTTCCTCGCGGCTGTCGTCTTCCTGCTTGGTGAAAAAGCGCCCAGCCGAAACGATCCAGATGCCCGTCTTTTCATACTCCGGCGAAGTCCCCTGCATGCGCACCGACGAGGATTCCTTGCCGTTGGCCTTGACGTTGATGCGCCGCCCGAAAAAATCCATGGTGATGTCCAGCACCGGCGAAGAGGCCGCAATCGCCGGCAATTCGGCAATGGCGGCGGCGTCTGCGAGCGTCAGGTTCTTGCGCAGGCGCTCTTCGCGCGAACGGCCCATGAAACCGATGCGCGCCTTCAGCGGGTCGTACTTGTAGACGAAAATCGAATTCGTCCCCATGGATTCGATCTGCGAGGTGACGGCGTGGTCTATGCCGCTGATGAACGAGGCGATCACCATCACGACCCAGACACCGATCACCACGCCGATCACGGTCAGAAACGAGCGCAGCTTATTCGCCGCCAGCGTCGCCAGCGCCATCTTGAGATTTTCGTAAACGTCACTGCGGAGGAGTTTCATATTGGTAGTCGGTAGCCGGTAGTCGGTAGTCGGTGGTCGGTGGTCGGTGGTCGGTGGTCGGTAGGTTTAGTTATCCGCAGTCAGTTGCGAATGGCAATTCAGCAACCGACTACCGACTACCGACTACCGACTACTCTGCCCGCAACGCCACAATCGGATCGAGCATAGCCGCTTTGCGCGCGGGCAAAAGGCCGGAGAGTATGCCGACCACGCCCGATACGATCACCGCCAGCGCCACCGCGCCCAGCGAAAGATAGGTTGGGAAAACGAATTTCGTGATGAGTTGCCCGGCGATCCACGCGAGCAACACGCCCAGCAGGCCGCCGATGGCGGAGAGCGTGACGGCTTCGATCAGAAATTGTTTGAGGATGTCGGACTGGCGCGCGCCAAGCGATTTGCGGATGCCGATCTCACGCGTGCGTTCGGTCACGCTGACCAGCATGATGTTCATAATGACGATGCCCGCGACCACCAGGCCAATACCGGGTACCGCGATGGCCGCGATGAAGACAGGGGCGAGAATGCGGTCGCGCAAGCCCATAATCGCGTCCGGCGTGCTGACGTTGAAATTGTCGGTCTCGCCGAATTTCAGGCCGCGCCGCGCCCGCATCAGCGCCCGCACCTCTTCGACCGTCTGCTCGAATTGGTTGTCGTCCTTGGCCGTGCCGACCATAAACAAGCCGCGCTCGCGCACCGCCGGCCCGAAATTCTTGACGTAGGTTTTGAGCGGCACAGTCGCGTACTTGTCCTGCGACATGCCGAACATCGTGCCTTTGGCCGCGCCCACGCCCACTACGCGATAAGGCAGCCCGCGCACCGAGACTTCCTGATCCACCGCCGAGGAGGCCGGGAACAATTGCGTCGCCACATCCGCGCCCAGAAAGACCACGGCCAGACCGGAGTTGTATTCCGATTCGGAAAAGTAGCGCCCCTCGGCCACGTCAATGTTTTCGATGTCGGCGCAATTGGGCGTCGCGCCGTCCACGCTGATGCCTTCGGCGGTTTCGTTGCCGCGTTTGAGGGCCGCGCCCGAACCGCGCGCCTTGGCGCCCAGCTTGTCCACCTGCACGGCGCGTTCGCGCAGGAAGTCATAATCGTCGAAGGTCAACTCTTTGTTGCGGCGTTGCGCCTTGGTGATGGCGTCGGGGCTGCGCATGTCTTCAAAGCCGAAGCGGCGGACGGTGAACGATTTGGCGCCGATGCCCGCGATCTTCTCGTCCACGTAACGGTTGAAGCCCTGAATCAACGACGCGATGATGACCACCGCCGTGATGCCGATGATCATCCCCAGCAAGGTCAGCGCCGAGCGCAGCTTGTTGGCCCAGATCGAGTCGAACGCCAGTTTCAAGGTTTCCGCGAATTCCATAAGTTTGTCCGGCAAGTTTCAGACTTGCTTGCTGGGCGGCCTGTTTGTGCGGTGAGCGGGCACTGAAGCGTGCGCCGCGCGCAGTATACACACAATTGCTGCGCAAGCCACCGTGGTTGTGCTAGTGTGCGCCGCCTTTTATTTGAAGCATAGCTGATGTCAGGACACATTCGTGCGGCGGCGTTTTGTCTGCGCGGTTGTCAAAGTTCAAGGACGCCAATCAAACAGAAAAATGTGCGGCAGAAAAATGGCGGCATATTTTTCTGTCACCAATTTTTCTGTTTGATCAAATGTGTCCTGACGTCAGGAAGCATAGGCATATTCCTGGGAAGGCATGCAGTACTTCCAGGGAACCGAAACGCAGTGAGCACGACACAATGAAAATCAGAGGCAAACTGGGGGGCGGCGAAACGTTGGTTGACGTGCTCATCGCGAATGGGCACATCCGCGAAGTCAAGCCTGCCAACCGGGCGGAAAATTGCGAATTGGGCGGCACTGAGTTTCATCTCGCGCCCGGCTTCATTGACCTGCAAATCAACGGCTACGATGGCGTAGATTTCAACGACGCCAGCACCAGCCCCGCACAGATTGCCTGCGCCTTTCGCCAACTCTGGCGCACGGGCACGACGGCGCTGTTGCCGACAGTGATCACCGGTGCGCACGCGCACATCGCACAATGTTTCGCCAACCTCACACGCGCCGCTGATGAGTTCCCCGAAGTCGCGCGCGGCATGTTGGGATTGCACCTGGAAGGCCCGTTCATTTCAACCGCAGACGGCCCGCGTGGCGCGCACCCGCGTGAACACGCGCGTAAACCCGATTGGGACGAGTTCGAGCGTTGGCAGGACGCCGCGCGCGGCCAGATTCGCCTGATCACGCTCGCGCCCGAATGGCCGGAGGCGAATGCGTTTATCGAACGCGCCGTGGCGGCTGGCGTGATCGTCGCCCTCGGCCACACCGCCGCCACGCCCGCGCAAATACGCGCTGCCGTCAAAGCGGGGGCCAGCCTGTCCACGCATCTGGGCAACGGCTCGCACGCGCAGCTTGAGCGCCATCCGAATTACATCTGGGAACAACTGGCGGCGGATGAACTGAGCGCCAGCTTTATCGTAGACGGCCAGCATCTGCCGCCGTCGGTCGTCAAATGCTTCCTGCGTTGCAAAAGCGTCGCGCGCAGCATCCTCGTCACCGATGCCATCGCCGCCGCAGGCCAGCCGCCGGGCCGTTACCGCCTGGGCCACGTCGAAGTCGAAGTCACCCCCGCGCGCCGCGTCTGTTTGCCGGGCACGCCGTATCTGGCCGGGTCGGTGCTGGAAATGCACGAAGCCGTGGCGAATACGGTGCGTTATTCCGATGCGACATTGACCGAAGCCTTGCAGATGGCGAGCGCGAATCCGGCGGCATTGTTGGGCGTGCACGATCAATACGGACTGCTTGAAGCCGGGCGGCGCGCAGACTTGATACTGTTTCGCTGGGATGCGCCCAGTGCGACGCTGACCATTGCGGCTACGATCATTGCAGGCGAATTGGTTTATGACGCCGCGCGCCACTGAGTTTTGGCGGTTGCCAAAATGCAAAAGGCACAATGCAAACAGTCGCATGCAGCGTGCCTTTTTTTTTGATAACTGTCGTTGCGCGTTGTTAGCGCAGGTACTTGTTGAAAAATTCGAGCGTGCGCGTCCAGGCCAGTTTTGCGGACGCTTCGTCATAACGCGGCGTCGTGTCGTTGTGGAAGCCGTGCTGTTTGCCCTCGTACATGTGGACGGTGTAGACCTTGTTGTTGGCCTTGAGCGCCGCTTCATAAGCCGCGATGCCCGCATTGATGCCCTGGTCATTGCCCGCGTAATGCAGCAAGAGCGGCGCGCTGATCTTGGGGACATCATCGGCGCCTGCCTGGCGGCCATAGAAAGGCGCTCCGGCGTTCAACTCAGCGCCCAGCCGCACGGCCAGTTGATTCACGATTCCACCACCGAAGCAGAAGCCGACCGCGCCAAGTTTCTTGGTTGAATCGGGACGCGCCTTGAGCCACTTGGCCGCCGCGACAAAATCTTCGGTCATCTTTTTGCCATCCACCGTGCGAAAGGCGGCGGCGCCTTTTTCATCGGTGCCGGGAAAGCCGCCGACCGAGGTCAACCCGTCGGGCGCAAAGGCAATGAAGTTGGCGAGCGCGAAGCGCCGGGCGACGTCTTCGATATACGGATTGAGTCCGCGATTCTCATGAATAACGAGCACCACGGGCAGTTTCCCGCCTTTCGACGGACGGGCAAAGTAGCCCTTGATCGTGCCGTTGCCGGCGGGCGATTGCACGACTTCGTAGCCGACTTTGATGCGCTTGTCATCGGGCGGCACTTGTTGCGCCCAGGCGTAGTTCGGCTTCAAGCTCTCAAAAATCGCCATGGCGGTCAGGCCGCCGGTGGCGAACTTGCCCGCGCGATCGAGGAAGCTCCGGCGCGTGATGTCGCCGTGCTGGTACTCGTGAAACAGGTCTAACAGCTCCTGCGGATAATCGGATGCTTGCTTTCGTTCCATACTGTCTCCTTGGATAGGGGTTGCGAGGCGCGAGATGCTGCCCATCTCCCTCGGGTTTAGCTTAGCTTTAGCGAAAGGCCATAACGTTAAAGTCAGCGGCAGCAAAAGCCGCCATGACTTTGTGGCGATCACAAATAGCTCAGCAATTCGCAAAGGTCAATCAGGTCAAGCGGGTGAACAGAAATCAGGCGGCTAATGCGCCAGGTGTTCGGTGGCCAGGGATCAATTCTGACTTCGACTTCTGTACACCGGGCAACTAAGTTCTGAGGGTGGCGGATCAGGATTGGTTGTCGTGGGTTGACGGCGTAACTGTCGCAGGTGGCAATTGAGGGCGCTTGCGTTCGCGTTCAAGCTCAAGGCGCAGCCGCTCTTTCTCCAATTCCGAATGCTCCAGCGCCAGCTTCGCGCGTTCCATTTCAACGGCGTGCTGGAACTTTTCCTCGCGCCATTTTTCGCGCTCAGCCATCCGGCCCAGATCAAGGTAGAGCGCCCGCAATTCGGCAGCTAATTCGTTCTGTTTTTGATCTTGTCGCTCGCCTTGCTTTTCCAAGCGCGCCAGCCGTTCGTCAACGCTGAAAAGCGCTCTGAGGAACGTCCAGATATTTTGCAACATTGCTTCGCTCCTTTCGCAATTCCTTCATGAGGCGCTCGTACTCAGCGTCCAACTCAGCAATGCGTGCCCAGCGCTCGTCGCTCTCGCGCTTACGCTCTTGCATGACAGCGACGGCGCGGATTAATTCTTCTTTGAACTGTTCCCACTCGCTTTGCGGGATTTCCAGCGTGATCATTTTTTCCATCGCAATACCTCCTTAATGCCGCGCATCTTAGCACAGCCTTGCTTCACTGGATTCTGACGCGCACCAGATTGGCCGCGCCCCCATCTACCACCAACGTCAAATCGGCTTCGCCCTTGCCCGCCAGCGCGCGTGGCAATTCGACGTTGATTTGATCCAAGCCAGCCAAGCCCTGCGGCCCGGCAAACGAGACCGGCAGATCAATCCCGGCCAGGCGCGCCGTCACGGCCACCAATTCGCTGCGCCCGCGCACGCCCGTGCCGAAGAGCAGCAAGAAGACCTGTTCGTCCTGGCTCACGTCAATCGGCGCGGCGACGAAGCGGTTTTGCGCCGCGTCGAGCACCGCCGCCGCCGCAAAACTCTGCGTGCCGTCGCGCTTGACGCGCAGCACGACGGCAGCGGGTGGGCCTTGTCCATTGGCGTTGGCGGTGAAAAGGCCCGGCCCGGTGTTGAAGAGCGTCGCTGTTTCGCTTCCGACCGCGTTGCCGTTGGCCGTGACGGTGATGGTGGCCGTGCCGTTTGCCAGTCCGGCGGGCAGCAGGTAATTGACTTGCGCGGGCGCGACGAAAAAGAGTTGGGCGAGCCGTTCCAGCCCCGCGCGGTCACGCACCGTCACGCGCGTGCCGTTCAACTCGGTCGGCAGCGGCGTTTGGGTTGCCGATTGCGCTCTGGGCGCGAGGTTGGCGCCGAAGGCCGCGACGATGGCCTCGCCAGCCAGCGCCGCGCGGGCAAAGCTGGCGGCGGAAACGCTGGCGAGCGTGGCCGCGCCGACCCTGAGCGCCGTGCGCGCCGTCGCGCCGTCCAACGCGCCATCCGACGGCGTCACCGCGCATTCGACCTGATCGCCCGCATTGGCCGTGCCTTTGGGAATGGCGTCGGAGAGCGCCGCGCTCACCACGTCGCGCACTGGCGCGCCGTTGACGCGCCATTGATAGCGGTAGCGCACCAATTCGAAATCAGGATCGCGCCAGATGAGCGGGCCTTGCACGCGGCAAAACAAGACGTCGTTGGGGCCGGGCGCGGCGGGCTCAAAGACGGCGTTGACCGGCAGCGGCGGACGATTGACGAGTTCGCTGGCGCTGGCCACCACCTGGAACGGCGCATCCACCACCACGCGGTCGTTGATTTCAACCACGACGCGCCACGTGCCATTGGCCGTCAGGTTGAGGTTGGCAAAAAAGTAGTAGAAGGCGAAGCGGAAGAATTCAGCATTGTTCAACGCGCCGCCGAAGGTCGTCGCCAGCGCGCCGTCGGGCGTGAAGAAGCGAAAGCGATAGTTGCTGGCCGCAGGCAGATGTTGCAGATCGAGCCGGAAATAAAGCCGCCGCGCGCCCACCACGAACGAGCCGAGCCGCGCGTTGTTGTCGAACAGTACGTTGCCGCTGTAGGCCGTGTCGCTGATGATAAAGGAGCGCGCATACAGATCGCGGCGGATGATGGGTTGGCGCGTCCAATTGCTGGCGCCCGCGCGGCACGGCCCCGCTGTCGGTTCATAAAGACCGCTCGCGCCCAGCGGCGTCAAATGCAGATGCGGCCAATTCGAATTGCCGCTGCTGGCGGCCAAGCCCAATTGCGTGCCGGCCTTGACTACTTGCCCGACGCTGACGGCCACGCTGTTTTTCTTCAGGTGCAGATACTGCGTGCGCTGATTGTTGCCGTGATCGAGCGTGACGAAATTCGCGGGCTGTCCCGCTTGTTGCGTGTTCATGTCCGGCTCGCCGTCGTGCGTCTGCGTCACCGTGCCGTCCAGTGCGGCGAAAACGGGCACGCCGATTTCCTGCTCGCGGAAGGTGCGCAACAGGATGTCCACTCCGTTGTGGCCGTCGTAAGTGTGCTGGCCGCAGTCCCAATCGAGAATGCCGCCGCTGGGATCGAGGTCAACGAAGTTGTTGATATAAAGGTCTTGCCAGGAAGTGCCCGCGAGCGGGACGAAGGTGAAGGGTTGCGGAATCGTTTGCGCGGGCACGGCGAAGCTTTGGCGACCCGCTTCCAACGCGCGCATCTCGACGGGCGTGGCGCAATTCGCGGTTTGCATTTCCCATTGCCCGGGCGTGCAGCCGAATTCGCCGGGTTGCAATTCGGTGGTCACGGCGCGGCTGTGGCGGAGGCCGAACAGCGTTGCGCAGAGAGCGAGCGTTGCCAGGAAGTAACTGATTCGCGCCAAGCGTGCGCGGCGGATGCTCGAAGACGAGTTAAACATGGTTGAACTCCTCCACTGAAATTTTTGCGGTTGGCAATGCGTGTGCGTTCGTCGTACCGGCTTCAGCCGGTACGACGAACGGGTTCAAAGCCGGTTTACAGCTTGATAATCAGCTTGCCCTGATTCGACCCCTCAAACAGCTTGTTCAAGGCCGTCGGCGCGCTCTTCAATCCTTC
This sequence comes from Acidobacteriota bacterium, assembly GCA_043740245.1. Taxonomy (GTDB): domain Bacteria; phylum Acidobacteriota; class Blastocatellia; order RBC074; family RBC074; genus JACPYM01. The sequence goes on from JAYUCP010000441.1 coordinate 16,660, forward strand.
GACCACATCCACGCGGTATTTGAGCTTGCCTGCCATGAACCACGCGCCCAAATCCTGCATCGCTTCCTGCGCGCGCGGCATGTAATCGGTCACGATGAAGCCCTGCATCTTGGCGCGCTTGGCGATGATGTTGATCAGGTTGTAGGGGCCGGGCACCGGCGCGGTCGCGTTGTATTGCGAGATCAAACCGCAGACTGAAATGCGCGCGCCCAAATTGATCTGCGCCAAAATGGCGTCGAGGATTTCGCCGCCGACGTTCTCGAAATCAATATCAATGCCGTTCGGGCATGCGCGGCGCAAGGCGGCGGAGATTTTCTCTGTCTTGTAATTGATCGCCGCGTCGAAGCCGAGTTCATCCACAATCCATTTGCATTTGTCATCGCTGCCCGCGATGCCGACGACGCGGCAGCCTTTGATCTTGCCGATCTGGCCGACCAGCGAACCGACCGCGCCCGCCGCTGCCGATACGACCAGCGTTTCGCCCGGCTGCGGGTCGCAGATGTCCAGCAAGCCGAAATACGCCGTCAGCCCGATGTGTCCGAACAGGCCCAGATAGGCCGTTAATGGCAAGCCCGGCCGGTCGGGCAGTTTGCTCAAACCCTTGCCCTCGCTGACCACGTATTCCTGCCAGCCGAACATGCCTTGCACGTGGTCGCCAACGTTGAAATTGGCATGCTTCGATTCTTCGATGACGCCGACCCCGCCGCCTTCCATCACCGCGCCCAGCGCGATTTCGTCGCGATACGAACCGCCCTCGCGCACCCAGCCGCGATTGGCCGGATCGAGCGAAAGATAAAGCGCGCGCACCAGCACTTGTCCGTCTTGCAGTGCGGGTACGGCTTCTTCCGTCCATTGAAAATTGGCCTCGGTCAAATTGCCGACCGGGCGCGACGTCAGCCGCCATTGATGATTGATTCGTTCTGTCATTGCTGCTCCTTGGTTGATTGCTTCTGTTGATAGTCTCTGTTGATTAGTTGATTCGGTCAGGGGTGAGAAAACACGGAACGGCGGGCATCATACTTACATTGAAGCACGGTGAACAGAGGCGGCGGGCGTCCGGCAAAGTTGCCCGCGCGGGGAACCGGACGGCATCGTCCGGTTCCCCTCAAACCCGCCTCACCGACAACCTCCAGGCCCGGGGCGTCGGGGGCTTCGGCTCAATTATTGAAAGTTGAGCGTGACCACGTTGGCGGGCTTGCCATCCACGGTCAACTGCACGTTGACCGTGCCCGCGCCGGCCAAACTGCGCGGGAGCGCCCTTGAGTTGATTTGATCGAGGCCGACCAGCCCTTGGGCGCCGGCATAGTCCACGCCCTGCGCCGGGGCGTTGCCGATGGTCAGCGTCACTGCATTCAAACTGCTGCGATTGCGGATGCCCGTGCCGAACAGCACCAGAATGACCTGTTCGTCAACCGGCCCCAGATTGATCGGGACGGGGACGAACGCGCCGCCTTGAAACTGCGCCACCGGTTCAAAGACCTGCGTTCCATTGGCCCGCACGCGCACCAGGATGGCGGCGGGCACCCCCGCGCCATTGGCGTTGGCGGTGAAGAGCGCCGGTTCAACGGCGCTGATGGTGGTGTTGGTTGAAGCCACGAGATTGCCATCGCGCACGATCGAGAGCGTCGCCGCGCCAATGCTGGTGCCCAGCGGGATCTGGAAATTGAGCTGCCCGGGCGAGACGAAAAAGAGCGAAGCCGCGCGCGACATATTCGCGGCATCCCGGACGAGCACGCTAGTGTTCACGAGCGTCAGCGGCAGCGGCAACCCGCTGTTCGCCGCCGTTCCCGTCGTCAGGTTCTCGCCAAAGGCCGAGACGATGCTTTCCTGCGCCAGCGGCGCGCCTTTGAAATTGGCCGCCGAGACGACGGCCAACGCGCTGCGCTCAAAGGCGCCGATGTCCGCGCCGTCGCCGCCCGTGGCATTCGGCAAGCCGGGATCATCCACCGGCCGCCCCACGCCACGCTGATCGGTGGCAAGGCCTGCGCTGTTGCCTTTGTCAAGCGCCGGGCTGCCCGCGAGCAGCGCGTGCGTCTGCGTCGGGCCACCGTAATTGCCCAAAGCCGCCAACAGCGGATTGGTGTTGAGCAGGTCACCCGTTCCGTTCAAAAAGCCGCCGCCGCCATCGCTGGTCAGGTTGTAGCCCCGTGATGTGACGGTCGCTGGCCCCCCGCCATTCAACATATCTGTGGCTAAATTGGGGAGGGAGTTATTGGCGACGATGGTGCTACGCAGTCTGGTCGTGGCAGTTGTGCCAGCGCCAGATGTCCTGGTGAAAATGCCACCGCCTTGGGCAGCAACATTGTTGGCAATGGTGCTATTGCTGACTTCCAGGATGCTGCTGCCGCTGAAACTGGCATTGAAAATACCGCCGCCAACTCCAGTGGGAACCATGTTGCCACTGAGGGTGCAATTGGTGAGCGTCAGCGTATGGCCGCTATCGCCCAGAAAGTGAATCCCAGCGCCTGCAATCAACGCAACATTGCCGTTAAACGTGCAGCCCGTGAAGCTCCCATCAGCAAATCGTAAAGAGACGCCGCCGCCGGAGCCAAAGCCTGCCGCTTCGTTGTTCACCAGCGCGCAATTCGTCAGCGCTAAGTTGCTTAGGCTGGAAATGCCGCCGCCAAAATTGCCGACACTCGCTTTACCGTTGCTAATGGTTAGGCCACTGATGGCAATGGACAGTCCGCCATTCGGAATGTTGAAAATGCGGTAATCGCCACCCGTATCGCGGCGCACGGTGAGCAGGTTCGCGCCGGGTCCCTTGATCGTCAGACTCTCAGCTATGTCCGGCAGCGCGCTGCTCAGATTGATCGTGCCGGTCACGCTGAAGCTGATGGTGTCTACGCCAATGCCCGCCGCACAATCGGTGGAGCCGGATTGATTGTTGTTGTTGGCGTTGATGAGCGCCTCGCGCAACGAACATTGTCCGTTGGTGTTTTGCTCGTCGGCCAGCGTGGTCACGACAATCGGCGGGGTGTAAAAAATGTAGGCCGCGCCGGAATCAATAGTACTGTTGTCGGCTTGGTTACCGTTGATCCCGGTCGCGTTGCTGTCCTCCATATTAGCCCCGACCACCACTGTGTCGCCCACCACCGCCACTGCGTAGGCGCCGAACTCGTCATTTGCCCCCGTGTTGGAGGCTTTGAGGTAGGCCTGCTGGCTCCAGGTCGCGCCGCTGCGCACAAAGACGTAGGCCGCGCCAGCGTTAGTAGCGCTGTTGTCGGACTGATTGCCGTTGATCCCAGTCGCATTGCTGTCCTCCCCATTAGCCCCGACCACCACCGTGTCGCCTGCCACCGCTACTGCGTTGCCGAACTGGTCATTTGCCTCCGTGTTGGAGGCTTTGAGGTAAGCCTGCTGGTTCCAGTTCGTGCCGCTGCGCACAAAGACGTAGGCCGCGCCGGCATTCGTGGCGTTGTTGTCCGCCTGGTTGCCGTTGACCCCGGTCGCGTTGCTGTCCTCCCCATACGCCCCAACCGCCACCGTGTCGCCCGCCACCGCCACTGAGTAGCCAAAAAAGTCACCCGCTCCCGTGTTGGAGGCTTTGAGATAAGCCTGCTGGCTCCAGGTCGTGCCACTGCGCACAAAGACGTAGGCCGCACCCGCAGTACCGGCACTATTGTCGGCCTGATTGCCGTTGACCCCGGTCGCGTTGCTGGCCTCACGATCCGCCCCGACCACCAGCGTGTCGCCCGCCACCGCCACCGCGTAGCCGAACCGGTCACCCGCGCCGGTGTTGGAGGCTTTGAGATAAGCCTGCTGGCTCCAGGTCGTGCTGCTGCGCACAAAGACGTAGGCCGCACCCGCAGTCCCGGCACTATTGTCGCCCTGATTGCCGTTGACTCCGGTGGCGTTGCTGCCCTCCCCATACGCCCCAACCACCAGCGTGTCGCCCGCCACCGCCACTGAGTAGCCGAACCGGTCACCCGCGCCGGTGTTGGAGGCTTTGAGATAGGCCTGCTGGCTCCAGGTCGTGCCACTGCGCACAAAGACGTAGGCCGCACCCGCAGCACTGGCACTATTGTCGGCCTGATTGCCGTTGACCCCGGTCGCGTTGCTGTCCTCAGAATCCGCCCCGACCACCAGCGTGTCGCCCGCCACCGCCACCGAGACGCCGAACGTATCAAACGACCCAGTGTTGGAGGCCTTGAGGTAGGCTTGCTGGCCCCACGTCGTGCCGCTGCGCACAAAGACGTAGGCCGCGCCGGCGTTAGTAGCGCTGTTGTCGGCCTGATTGCCGTTGACCCCGGTGGCGTTGCTGGACTCACCGTACGCCCCGACCACCACCGTGTCGCCCGCCACCGCCACCGAGGCGCCGAAGAAGTCAAGCGCCCCAGTGCCAGAGGCTTTGAGGTAGGCTTGCTGAGTGAAGTTCGGGTCAATAGTCACGGGGTAAACAGCCGCCGCGTCTTCCACTTCCAGCCGCAGTTCTTTTTCCTTAACGCTCATCCGTGCCTCCAACTGCTGCCCGCATCCATCCCACACCGCCAGATGGTCGTAGCGCAACACACCGCGCCCCGCCGCATCCACAAACTCCACGGCCTGCCCATCCGCGACGGCCCGCGCCCGCAACTCACCAGTGAGCGCCAGCGCCAGCCGTAACGGCTCACCCGCGCGTCGCTCTCCCGGCGGTTGAGTGAGGGTAAAGCCTTGCTCCAAGCCCGTTGGCGTGTTGTTGTACCACTCCTTGATTGTGGGTGGTGGATTGCGGCTGGCGGATTCTGCTGTGGCGAGCGTGCGAGAGTATTCAATGCGGTTGCTGCCAGCCGTGAGTGTGCCGGAACCCACTTTGCTTGGCTGAGCGCCGTAGCCAACGCTGCGCAGCTTGATTCCCAAGCGCCACGCCTGGCCCGGCGGCGTGGCAGCTTGCAGTTCCGGGCCATCCGCCGCGAAGCTCGCCCGCAACTGCTGCGCCGGATTGTCGGCGAGATAATCGCCGGTGCGCGCGCTGCGTTGCGCTGCGGGCACGGGCTTGAGGCCGTAGCGCGTCGCCGTCAGCGCTTGGTTGAGCGAGTCGTACAGCCCTTGCTGTTTGAGCTGCTCGACCGCCGCCGCGCCTTGCAGGGCAGGCCAGGCCAGCGGGGCCGCAGTCGCTGCCGCCGGCCGCGCGGGCCACATGTAAACTGACAACGCCAGCGCCAGGCCAGCCAGGACCAGACACGGAACTGACAAAGCAGGTTTGATTCGGTTCATGGTTCTCATCCTTTTCGGTAAACGACAGTGTGTGAGGCAGGCCATTGCGTACTGCCGGCATAGCTCGCCGCTCGTTAAAAGCTGGTGACGATCTGCACGAAAAAGTACCGACGAAGATCGGCTTTACTTACCCATGTGTATTCCGCAGGCAAAACCCGCCAACGGCTGAAAGAAATATTTTCCCCGACCTCAAACTACTGTAGTTTCCTGGAAATTGAAATGCTTCGACAAAGCTTTCGCTTGCTGTTCGCAGTAATCATTGACATTGAATGCTCTGTCAGAACCGAGCAACGAACGGTTAGCTTGCCTCACACTCGAATAAGGAAACCTGTTGCGGCTCCAAGCCCAACGCTTCACGCACGGGGCGAAAGCTGCGGCGGTGAATCGGCAGCGCGCCGCGTTCGCGCAAAGCGCGGAAATGCTCCGGTGTCGGATAGCCCTTGTGCGCGGCAAAGCCATAGCCCGGATATTGCCGCTCGTATTCCAACAGCAACGCATCACGCGCCGTTTTGGCTAGGATCGAAGCCGCCGCGATGCTGGCCGACAACGTGTCGCCTTTGATGATGCCGCGCTGCCGCATCGGGATTTGGGGAATCGTGCGCGCATCCACCAAGACGAAATCCGGCGTTTGTTGCAGCCCTTCCACCGCGCGCCGCATCGCCAGCAAACTGGCGTGGTAAATGTTCAAGCGGTCAATCTCGGCGACGTCGGCGCTGCCCAGCGCCCACGCCACGGCATCGGTTTTGATTTGCGCGGCCAGTTGCTCGCGCGTGGCTTCGTCCAGCTTCTTCGAATCATTCAGTTCACGCAGCTTGTAATCGCGCGGCAGAATCACCGCGCCCGCCACCACTGGCCCTGCTAGCGGCCCGACGCCGGCTTCGTCAACGCCCGCGATTTGCGCGAAGCCCTGCGCCCACAACTCGCCTTCGTATTTCAGCAAGTGGCGCAAGCGTTGCCCTTCCGCTCGATTGGCGGATTGATTGGCGCTGTGCCGCGTGCGCAACCGTAGCGCCAACGCCCGCGCGCCGCGCCGGGCGTCGCGCTCCAACGCTTCCAACAAACCGCTGGGCGCGGCGGTGCTGCGTAAACGCGCTTGTAACGCGGCGAGCGGCAGCGTCAGCCATTCGTCCAAAGAATTCATCGGCAAAACCTGTGTGGGAAAATCTATTCGGCTTTAGCAGCCGTAAACTTGAAGCGGATGGATTATAGTCTGCGCACCAAGTTTGAACGAGCTTTGACAGGGAATAAAATCCCGCCCGCCGATGATTCAAACGATTGCGAGGAGTATTGACGATGCTGATTAAGAAAGCCGACGACATCAAAAGCAGCGAGATTACGGGCGAGAGCCTTTACCTGAACCGCCGCAACTTCCTGCGCGCGGCGGGGCTGACCGCTTCGGTGGCGGGCACGGGCTTGCTCTACCGCACGCTCAACCCGGCGAGTATGACGAAGACTGAAGCGGTTGCCGCCAATGCGCCCAAGACACCCGGCTCCGTTTACAAAACGCCCGAAGGCGAAGCGGCCAATACTTTCGTGGACATTACGAGCTACAACAACTTCTACGAGTTCGACACCAGCAAGGGTGGCGTCGCGCCAAAAGCCAAAAACTTTGTGACGCGGCCGTGGACGGTAAGCGTCGGAGGGCTGGTCAACAAGCCGAAGACCTTCGACCTCGATGACCTCGCCAAACTCGCGCCCGCCGAAGACCGCGTCTACCGCCATCGTTGCGTCGAGGCCTGGTCAATGGTGATTCCCTGGCTCGGCTTCCCGCTCGCCAAATTGCTTGAAGCCGTCGAGCCACAAAGCAATGCCAAGTACGTCAAGTTCATCACGCTCTATGACCCCAAACGCATGCCGGGCCAGCGTGACGACGTGCTGCAATGGCCGTATCAGGAAGGCCTGCGGCTGGACGAGGCCATGCATCCGCTGACGCTGCTGGCGACGGGGCTGTACGGCAAAGCGCTGCCGCCGCAAAACGGCGCGCCGCTGCGGCTGGTCGTGCCGTGGAAGTACGGCTTCAAGGGCGGCAAGTCCATCGTGCAAATCATTCTGATGGCCGAACAGCCGCGCACCACCTGGAACATCGCCGCGCCGGACGAATACGGTTTCTATTCCAACGTCAACCCGGCGGTGGATCATCCGCGCTGGAGCCAGGCCACCGAACGCCGCATCGGCGAATGGCAGCGCCGCCAGACGCTGCCGTTCAACGGTTATGGCGAACAGGTCGCGCAGCTTTATACCGGGCTGGATTTGCAGAAGAACTTTTAAGCTTATGACCAAGCAAGACTCGCAATTCATCAAACAGGCCATCTTCATCAACAGCGCCGTGCCGCTGGCCTTGTTGCTGTGGGATTGGTGGCACGCGCAATTGGGCGCGAATCCGCTGGAATATCTC
>JAYUCP010000442.1:0-9615 GCA_043740245.1 Acidobacteriota bacterium
GCAGCCCGCCAAATGTTTTTCAAAGCGAAGTTGGAATGGCGCGCTGAGCGCGCGCTCGACATAGGCGCTGGCGGTGTCGGCATCGAAACCGGCACAGGGCGCAACCGGCGCGCCGCCCTGCCGCAAATGCCGCCGCAGCATCGTGTCAAATTCGTAAGCCGGATTGTGTTGTTTGTGTGCCACTGCTGTTCACTTTGTAAAGGGGGTTTCCAAAGGCGCAAACCGTTCAGACTGGCTCTGCTCCCATTTCCCTGTCACCGCTTGAACGCCTTGAGAGCCTCAGCTTGCGTATTGACGAAGCGCGTATCAACTTTCAGCCGCAACCATCAGGGCGCGCGCTCGACCACGGCGGCGCTTGCCTCGCTGATCAGCTTTCTGACATCCACTTCTGAACGCGCGGCCAGCGCCAGGCATTCGGCGATTTCGGCGCGCCGCAATCCATAAGTGCGCTGCAAAATTTCTTCGGTTTTCTTTTTGACCAGCTTTTGGGTTTTGGCGAGCCAGCGGCTGATGGTGGCTTCGTGCACGTTCATCAGCAAGCCGATCTCGCGCAAGGTCAGATCATCGAAATAATAATAGTTGAGCATCAGTCGGTCTTTGGGGTCGAGCGCGGCAAAGGACTGCGACATCGCCTCTTCAGTGGCTCGGCGCAAGCGCGTGTCTTCGATGTCATCGGGATGAACGATAGGCGCGTGCAAGGGCGCGTGATAGCCGTTCGCCCCATTCGCCAAGTCGGCGTATTGATTGGCCAGGCGGTCGAATTCGCTGACTTCTTCGATCTGCTCAAAGCGCGCCGTCTGGCGCTTGCGGTCAATAAAGGCCTGATAGATCACCGCGCGCAACCAGCCGCCCAGCGAGCCGCGCCCCGAATAATGCGCGAGTTTGCTCAAGCGCCGGTCGCCCTCCTGCCGTATGCCGTAAAGCTCGCCAAAGACGAATTGCACCAGGTCTTCGCCCTCGGCGTCGTCTTTGGTCAAGGCCCGCGCCGCCGCGTGCATGCCGTGTTTGTATTCGGATTCAAAGGTGCGCCAGGCTTTTTCATCGCCCTTTTCGCAAGCGATGGCCAGACATAATTCGTCAGCGCGCAATGTGACCAAGGCGTCGGCGGCGCTTTCGAGTTCTTCGGCGGTGTCGGCATTTTTGTTGGCACGCGCCAGCACCGCTTGCAGGCGCTGGGCGAATTCGGCTGGCGCAACGCCGTGACGTTCCACCACGCTCTCCCAGAGAGCCGCGATGGTGCGGGCGTAACGTGCTGTGAAGTCGTCCTTCTTCATCTCCTCCGCCAGCAGCTCGCGCGTTGGCTTGGGCTCCGCGATTGCCGTGGTCTCGCTGATCACCGCGAAATCGCCCGCCCCGAAGCCCGTCTCATTCGCCCACACCAGCCCATTGCCGGTCACGGCGGCGCTCAAGCTCGAATCCCAAACGTTGAATGGCTTTGCAAGGGTAAAAAGCCGGGCGGATTCTAGCATGCCGCGCAGCGACGCGGGGACTGGAAGACGCGGGGGCGGAGAGAGTTTTTTAATTGCCCGTTGTCCTACTGTCATGTTGTCGCTCCAGCCGCTATCAACACGGCCAGTTCCCGCACCAAGCTGGCGTGCACCGCTCCGTTGTTCGTCCGCGGTTCGCGCACCGCCCGCCCCACGTGAAATTCGAGCTTCGTCTTTTTTTGGCATAGTGCCTCGATGGTATCCCGCTCGACGCCGCCGCCCACCAGGATCACGATCTCCGGCGCGGCCACACGAGCCAGTTCAGCCAGCCCTGTCAATCGTTGCGGCCATTCTTTTTGTATGTCTTTTGAATCACCGCTCGTCAGTATGCGATCTATTTGTGGATGGCGTTTGAGTTCCCGCAACGCTTGCCGCGAATCCGGCACGACCTCAAACGCGCGATGAAACGTCGCTTTGGTCCCCGGCGCGCTCGCCAAGACTTGCGCGAGCAAGGTGTGATCAATTCGCGGGGCGTCTTTATGACCTGTCAAAAACCCTAACACCAGCCCAGCCACCGACAATTCAGCGCATGAACGCGCGAGCCGGCAAAGTCTTTCAATTTTTTTCGCCGCGCGGACGAAAAAATCTTCCTCTTCGCGCAGCATGACGCGCACGGGGATGCGCACCGCCGCCAAAACATCCCTGACCAATTCCAGCGGCGGGGTCAGGCCGCCGACTTCCAAGGCGCGCACCAATTCCAAACGATCCGCGCCCCCGGCCTCGGCGGCAAGGGCGTCGGCGACTGAACTGGCAATCACTTCAAGCATCAGTCCACCCCACAATCCGGCTGCGGCGTTCCAAAATCACCGTGTCGCGCCAGACGCCGTGCAATTGGGCGATGCGTTCACGCCGTCCGATTTCTCTGAACCCGTGACGCAAGTGCAAGCGCAAGCTCGCCGCATTATCCGGAAAGACGGCGGCGAACAACGTCCAAATGCCCTGCCGTTCGGATTCCTCAACCAAAGCCGCCAACAAGGCTGTGCCGACACCTTGCCCGCGCGCCGCCGCCGCAATGTATACGCTGACTTCGGCGACACCTGCATAACAGGCGCGTTTAGAAGTCGGCCCTAAGGCGGCCCAGCCGAGCAACTGTGCGCCTGCGCGTGCGGCCAAGCGGCAATGCGCCAAGTGACCGGCGTCCCATTCCGGCCAATCCGGCGCGCTGGTTTGAAAGGTCGCTTGGCCTGTAGCAATGCCCTCCAGGTAAATCACGCGCACTTGCGGCCAATCGGTAGCGTTGAGCGGCTCAATCGTGAATTCCATGCTTGCTCCTCGGCGCTTGTCCAATTTGCCGAGAGCGAACGGCATCTGGCAAACTGGGGTTGTCTGAGCGCAGCGTAAACGCAGCACTGATCAGAAATCCAGCCAGCGGGCACATGACGTATTTCAAAACGCACAGTGACTGCAAAAACAGAAAAACAGCAAGCGAATAAGGAGAACGGACAAATGCAAATAACCCCACTTTGGCGGGCCAGCGCCCGCGCAGCCGTTCTGACGCTCTGCGCATTCACCTTGGCCGCCACGGCAAATGCACAATCCAACGCGGCTCAACCGTTGAATCAAGTGAGCCAGCAACTCGCAAAATCATCTGCGTTGGGCAGCGCATTCAATCGTTTCACGCTGTCTGCTCCGACCACACCGACACCGACGCCAACACCGGCAACTGAACCGGCGGCGCAAAATCCGAGCCAGGTGGCTGACCGGATCAAAAGCTACGACCGCAACGCGCCGCGCCGCGAAAACCTGACCGGCATCAAGCTCGTCAAGCACGTCAACGGCCTGTTCGGCGGCTTTGACCAAGGCGCGGGGTTCGGCGGCTTCGGCGTCGAATTCACCACCGCCGATAGCATTCCCGGCATTGAACTGCGGGCGCGGGCGCTGACTTCGACCAAGTTTTACCGCAAGGGCGAGGCCGGTCTTTACGTGCCCAAGCTCGGCGCCGAAAACTCGCACGCCGAGGTTTATTTCACCTACCTGCGCCGCACCAAGGACAACTTCTTCGGCATCGGCCCGCGTACCACCGATGCCTTCGAGACGAATTACGATCTCGAACAGCGCTCCGTCACCGGCGCTTACTTTTACGACATCTCGAAACATTTGCAGGTTGGGGGCTATCTGCGCCAGGCCAACACCGCCATCTATCGCGGCGCGGATAAGAAGGACAAGCCGCTGGATCAACTCTTCACCGGCAATCCGGCCACGCCTGAGCCGCTGCGTTTCGCGCCTGGCTTGGGCGCCAATCTCAGCATCTTCGCTTATGGCTTCTATGTTGAGGCCAATTTCCGCAACAATGAAAAGGGGCTGACCAAAGGTTTCTATGTGTACGAGCGCATCGGCGGCAACCGGGGCATGGGTGATCGCGCGACCGGTTATCGCTGGACGGAGTTCGAATCGGATCTGCGCGGCTACGTGCCGCTGGGCAGCCCCTGGACTTCGCTCGCCGTGCGAAATTACGTTGAGTTGAAGAACCCCACCGGCAGCAACAACCTGATTCCCTTTTACAACGAGTCACTCTTGGGCGGGCGCAGCTTTGTGCGCGGCTTCCACACCTTCCGTTTCCGCGCCAACAACCTGCTGCTCTTTTCGACCGAGTTGCGCCAGACCGTCTGGAAGCAAAAAGACCGGCGCGGCGTTGACATCGTAGGCTTCGGCGACGGCGGCCAGGTCTGGGGTGACAAGCGGCTCAGGCTGCCCGCGCAATTTAGCGGCAATGACCGCTTTGATTCACGCAACTGGCGCTTCGGCACCGGCGTCGGCGTGCAATACCGTTACAACAAAAATTTCGCCGTGCGCGTGGATTACGCGCACACTAATGAGGCCAACAAGATTTATCTCTCACTCACACGTGGTTTCTGATGAAAACGCAGGACGGACATTCGTCTGTCCTCCCTACACTGGAGGCTTTATGACCAAACAACTGCTCAATCTCGCGCTGCTCGGCGCGTTACTCTGCACGGCATCGGCGGTGGCGCTGGCCGTGCCTTTCGGCTTCAAGCTTCAAGCCAAGGTGCCCTTCGACTTCCAAATCGGCAGCAAGAAGTTTTCCAAAGGCGAATACACCATCGAATCGGTCAATGACGCCGGCGTGATGCTGATTCGCAGCGCCAAGGGCAAGAAGGCGATCAACTTCAGCGGCGTCCGCGACAAGCAGAACAAAAAGATGAAATCGCGGCTCTCGTTCCGCCGCTACGGTGAACAATACTTCCTGCGCAAAGTGTGGGACGGCCAGGACACGATTTTTGAACTGCAACGTTCGAGCGCCGAGAAGAAAGTCGCCAAAGCGCTCAAAGGGAAAGAGGACGCTGAAGGCGACGAAGTTGACAACTAAGCCGACTTGTTTCGACGAGCGGCCCAAAGGCCACAAACACCGGAGTCAGCGCAGCGCATTTATGCTGCGCTGACTCCGGCGTTTTTTTGTTTGGGCTCTAATTGCAGCGCGATCCGTTTCAACTGTGCGGTGTGCCATTCCTCGTGTTTGCCCAGAAAGAGCACGAACTCCAGCAACGATAGCGGCCCCAACTCCGGATGCGAAAACCGCACCGTTTGCAATTGCCACAACTTTGCCCGCCGCACTGCCGCCAGCGTGCGCGCGCGTGTCCGTGCGCGTGCATCCAGCAGGTCTTGCCAGTCATATTGTTTGCGGCCCGGCTTCAAAAATGCGGGGGCCAGAAAGCGCCCGCGAAATTGCGGCGTGAATTGCCGCAACGCGCCACCGGACTTGTCAGGTTGATCGCCCAGACTGACAAAACCCATCCCCGCCAGTTTGCACAAGCGCACGTTCAACCAATCCAAGCCGCACACCAACGACCGCGCGTTCGCCAGTTTCGGCAACCAGGCAAAGAGCGGATAAAAGTACTGCTCAGCGCGAATCAAGTGGGCGAGCACTTGGCCCGGCGACCAACCGCCATCCGGGGGTGATTGGTTTAACTGCTCGACTTGCACAGTCGCCAGCAGCTTCGCCTCTGTCGTTTCAAGATACGCGAGCAGCGGCTGCAACTCGTCCGGTGGTAGTTGATTCATCGAATTTGCTCCCTCTGGCTGGCGCGCGGCCAGCTTTACAAGCCCTTCGCCCGCAGCATACACTGCCTTCACCCGCAAAATTAACAGTCAGATTGATTCGCAGATCGTCGTTTGACCACGAGCGATTTTTTTTCGTTGGGTTTGGTTTCAGTGTCCGGGCGGCTTCCCCCAATTACCGCCACCGCTTTTGCAGCAACTTGGGGCGCTGAAACAGCCGCGAACCCATTCGTACATTCAAGAGGTGCGTCATGAAACTGTGTTGCCCAACCAATCTTTTAGCAGGTCGTGCCATTGCGCTCAGCCTGGCCTTGTTGCTCAATTCCGCATTCCCCTTGCTCGCCAACGCGCAAGACCGCATGCGCCGCCCGCCCGCCAGCGAGGGCGGCGCAGCGCAAAGCTATTTGGCGCCGGGAACCAACGCGCTACCCAACGGCACCGTGCTGGTATGCCGGATGGAAACGCGCCTCGATTCAAAAACGGCGCGGCCCAGCGACCGCTTCACAGCGCGCGTGCTGGTGCCCGTCACCGATGCGCGGGGCCGCACGCTGGTGCCTGGCAGCAGCCTAATCGAAGGCTACGTCGTGACGGCCCAACGCGCCCTGTCGCGCCGCCGGTCGGGCATCATCGAAGTGAGCTTCGATCAACTCACGCTGCCCAACGGACAAAGCTACAAGCTGCTCGGCAATCTCGCGCCCGCTTCGACCGAAGACCGCAAGCGCTTTGACGTTGAAGGCAACATCCGCCCGAAAGGCACCAGCACCAAACGCACGGTCGCCTTTATCGGCGGCGGCGCGGGCGCGGGCGCACTCGTCGGCGCGGTGACGGCGGGCGCGTTGCTGGGCGCGGGCGTAGGCGCGGGCATCGGCGTATTTGCCGCGCTGTTGGCCAAAGGCAAAGAGGCCGTCGTCGAACCGGGCGCCAAAATCGGCGTCGAGTTGAGCCAACCACTCAGCTTGCGCGCCAACACTAATGGTATCGGAACCAATAGCGGCGGCAACTCGGGCTTGCTTCCTTATCGCCCGCAACCTGACTATTCAAATACGCCCACATACAACAACCAGCCCAACAGCAATCAGCCTTATGGCAATCAGCCCAACAGCAATCAGCCTTACAACAGCAATCAGCCCTACAACAGCAATCAGCCCTACAACAGCAATCAGCCACCGCGGGTGCGCCCGGCCCTGCCGAACTCTACGTCTGTGCGGCGTCCGGGCTCAACGACTGGCGGCAACAATCCGCAATACCGCCCCGTGCCGCAGCCTTCGCCCAGCGCCATCAGGCCGAATACAGGCGGCGATCCCGGCAATCTGCAACCGGTCAACGTCAGCACGGTGCTGGCCGAACGCAGCGCCGATGGCACGTTGCGCATTTCGATTACAGGGCAGGCCCCCAGTTCCGGTTGGCGGCTCGCGCCCGAATACGCCATTGAAAGCGGCGCTCTGAATATCAAACTCAGAGGCGCGCCGCCGCAGGGGCTCTCGTCACAGGTGATTTCTTATCCGACCACAGTGGTGACGCTCAAAGACCCGCTGCGCGAAATCCAGCGCGTCACCGTCAAGGGCGGCACGACGGCCCGCACCACGACGCCGATCTCGCGTGGCGGGGGCGGGGCCAGCAACAACACCGGCAGTAACACCGGCAACAGCGGCGGCGGCGAGGTTGTGTCAGCGGCAGGCCAGCGCATTGCCGACAAACAGGACGCCTTGGTGGAAGATTTCGCGCGGTATATGCGGGCGCTGCGCAATCCGGACGGCACATACAGTTTTGAAAACACGCGCGATGGCGGCACCCCTGAAGCGCAACTGCTTTACGCCTGGGACCGCTTGGTTGAATCCGCGCGTGTCTTTCGCGGCGCGCTCACACCTGAAGTCAAACGCCTGGCCGTCCGCGAATTGGTCAACGGTCAGGCGCAAGCTGACCGCGTGCTGCCTCACGCACGCATCTCGGTGGATTTCACGCAACGCTGGCAAATGATTAAGACAGAGATTGCGCAACTGGCTGCCGCCACGCCCGGCGCTACGACAAATACGAATACCAGCACCAGACCGCGTGATGAATAAGAACTGGTGGGACGATTTGGCAAATCGTCCCACCAGCACGGCACGCCTGACCGGCCACCCCGTAAACTCAATTGCAAACCGATCAAAAGTCCGTCTTACCCATGTTCGGCAAACTACCCACGAGGATTTGAGATGAATAGCGACCTAGTCGGTGTCGGACTCATCGGCACCGGATTCGCCCGCAGCGCGCAAGCGCCCGCCTTTCGCGCCTGTGAAGGCGCCGAACTCAGCGCCGTTTGCAGCGGCAGTTTCGAGAACGCCCAAAAGACCGCCACCGAATTCCACATCCCGCACGCTTGTCACAGCTATCAGGAATTGCTCGCGCTCGACGACGTAGACCTCGTCGTCATCAGCGCGCCGCCCTATTTGCACCAGCAAATGGCTAGCGCGGCCTTTGAGGCGGGCAAACATGTCATCTGCGAAAAACCCATGGCGATGAATGCCGCCGAAGCACGCGCGATGCTCAACGCCGCCGCGCGCCGCCCGCGCCAACTCGCCGTCATAGATCACGAATTGCGCTTCAATCCGACCTGGCGCCGCATGAAGATGCTGCTTGACAGCGGCTTTGCCGGCGACATTCAACACGTCAGCCTCACCATCGCCGCAGGCTTCCGGCATTCGGCGCAGCGTCCGTGGAATTGGTGGTCGCAACAAGCGGCGGGCGGCGGCTTGCTGGGCGCGCTCGGTTCGCACGCCATTGACGCCGTGCGCTGGCTCTTCGGCGAGATCGAAGCCGTCAGCAGCACCGTTACCATGCTGGTCGCCGAACGCAAAGACGCCAAGACCGGCGAGATGCGCTTGAATGAAACCGATGATTATGTCGCGGCGCTGCTGCGCATTGTGCCGCCGCGCGGCAAACTGATTCACGGCACGCTGCTGCTCTCGGCCTTGTATGCGAGCGGCGGCAAAAACAACATCACCATCGTCGGCAGCAACGGCACGATCGTGCTCGATGGCGACGAAACACTCTCAGCCGCGCAAGGCTTCAACCATCCCTTTGAAGATTTATCGCTGGGCGACCGCGCGCGCGAAGTTTCCTGGCTGCCCGACAACATCTGGGCGCGTTCGTTTTACCACCTGGCGCGCGAAGCCGTGCAGGCCGTGCGCGAAAACCGCACCGAGATTGCGCACGCCGCGACCTTCGCCGACGGCGTGCGTTGTCAGGAAGTGATTGACGCGATCAAACAATCGCACGCGGAACAGCGCTGGATCGAGATCGGTTGAGCTTCGGCATTCCCCTCTCTGAATGGCCTTCCCTGCTGGTTTGGCGCGGCGTTAGGACGCGCGGCGCAATTCAACGCAACCACCGGCGCCTGACAGCGCTGGCGCTCGCACCCACCCGCGCAGCTTTTGCATGCCCAGCCGCGCGCGCGTCTTGACTGTGCCCAGCGGTTCGCCCAAATGCGCGGCGATCTCGTGCTGCGACAAGCCTTGGTAATAGGCCAGCACCAAAACCTGCCGCTGCTGCGCGGGCAAACGGTTGAGCAGCACGCGTAAATTGGCGGCTTGTTCAGCTTGCGCCGTCGCGGCTTCCGGGTCTTCAGCGGCTTCCGTGAACGGCAAGGCCGCCCAGGGTTGCGCGGGCCAGCTTGCGCGCGGCTGTTGGCGGCGGCGGTCGAGCGCGCGGCTGCGGGCGATGGTGACGAGCCAGGCGGCGACGCTGCCACGCGCGGGGTCGTAACGCTGCGCTTGCCGCCAGGCTTGCGTGAAGGCGTCGAGCACGACCTCTTCGGCATCGGCAGCGTTGCCGGTGATGCGATAGGCCAACGCGTAAAGCGTCCCGGCGTAATGGTCGTAAAGCTCTGCGAGCGCCGTTTGTTCGCCCGCTTGCATGCGCGCGAGCAGCGCCTGTTCAGCGTGATGGGGTTGCATGGAGTGATTTCCTTTTATGGCATTGCGCGGTGCGCCGCCGCCTGGCTCAGTGCGCCAAGCGGCGGCGTTACGACAACGACTAAATCGAACCACACAAGATTGGTACAGTCGCGGCAGGGCGTGTCAGTAGCCCGACCGTGAGGGAGGGCGCGCCGTCCAGTCAGACCGCTTGGGTT
>JAYUCP010000443.1:0-9608 GCA_043740245.1 Acidobacteriota bacterium
ATCCGGCCTGCCCATCAGCGATTTGAAGCCGGAGGATTTTCAAGTCTTCGAGGACGAAGCCAAGCAGGAGGTCGCGCATTTCAAACCGGTCAGCGCGCCCGTCAATCTGCTTGTCCTGCTGGATATGAGCGGCAGCACGCAAAAGAAGCACAAGACAATGATCGAATCGGTGCGCAAGTTTATTGACCTGCTGCCCGCCAACGACCGGATGTCCATCGTCGCCTTCACGCGCCGCTATTACCGGTTGAGCACCTTCACCAACGACAAGACCGTGCTCAAGGCGGCAGTCGAACGTATCAGCAAGATTCAGGGCGGCACGGCCTATTACGACGCGATGGTCGAGGCGCTGAACGACCTGAATCACCTGGGTGACGCGCGCAAAGCCATCGTCGTGCTGACCGATGGCGAAGACGAATCCCTCTTCGGCAACGAACCGACCGGCTTCAGCTTCCAGCAGATGCTCGACCGCGCGGCGGAAGCGGATGTGACGGTCTATCCGATCTATTTCTCCGGCACGGATACGGGTCGGGCCTTGAATCTGGTTTTTAGCGGTCCGCAATTCAACCGGCAGAGCGACCGCCGCACACAGGCGCGCAAACAGTTGCAAGCCGTCGCCGATCAAACCGGCGGCGAAGTCATCAATGCGCAGTCTGAAGAAAATCTGGCGAGCGCTTACGCCCGCGTGGCGGCCGAGTTACACACGCTCTATAGCCTCGCTTATTCGCCGGACAAGCTGAAACACGACGGTGCGTTCCGCAAGATCAGCGTCAGCGTCAACCGCGAAGGCGCGTTGGCGAAGACGCGGAAGGGATACTATGACAAATAAAGTTTCGCTCGCTTTGTTGTTCGTGCTGTGTTCCGCGCTGGCTTTATCGGTCAACGCACAGGAGGCGCGCTTGCAGGTGGATCAACTCAACTACCTGACGAACCGTGCGAAAGAGTCCGTGGATGTCACGCTGGATCGCCCGGCGGTGCAGTTGGTGGCGAAGTTGGCGACGCTGGATGCGAAGGAACAGAGCCGCTTCCGCGAACTGGCCCAGCGCATCCAAGGCATCTACGTGCGCAGTTTTGAATTCGAGCGCGATGGCGAATACAACCAGAGCGATGTTGAATCGGTGCGCGCGCAATTGCGTTCGCCCGTCTGGCAACGGCTGGCGCAGGTGCGCGAGCGCAACGGCGAGAGTAACGAGGTCTATTACATCGCCCGCAATGACCGGATGGAAGGGATGGCGGTGATCTCGGCGGAACCGCGCCGCCTGTGCGTCACCAACATCGTCGGGCAAATGAATCTGGAAGACCTGGGTTTGCTGGATCGTGAATTCGGCGTGACCAGTTGCGGGAGGGGTAAGATTCGGCGCGAGCGGATTCGCCGCTAAATTTGAAATTGGAGATTTGAGATTCGGATGAAGAAGTTTCTTTTACAGGTAAGCGCGGCTGCGTTGTTGTTGTGCTTCAGCGCAATGGCAACGCGCGCGCAGGACGCGAAGATTCCGCTCGAGCGCTTCGACCATTTGGGCGACAAGGCTGCCGAAACGGTCGAGGTCACGCTGGATGAACGGCTTTTGCGGCTGGCGTCAAAGTTTCTGAGTAGCAGCGACCCAACACAAGCGAAGGTCAAAGAGATGATCGCCAGTTTGAAAGGCATCTACGTGCGCGTGTACAGCTTCGATAAAGTCGGCGAATACGACGCGAAGGAATTGGATACGCTGCGCGCGCTACTGCGCGGCCCCAACTGGCAGAAGATCGTCGGTGTGCGCAGCAAACGCGGCGGCGACAACGTGGATGTGCATTTGCTCGCGCAAAACGACGTGATCGGCGGCTTGGCGATCATCGCCGCCGAACCGCGCCAACTCACGCTGGTCAACATCATCGGCCCGATTGACCTGGAAAAGCTCAGCCAATTGCAGGGCCAGCTCGGCATCCCCAAACTCGATATTGATTTCGGCAGCAGCAAGAGCAAACCGCGCAATGAATAAATGCGGAAGGCGGAATGCGAAGTGTTTGAAGCGCCGTTCTGTTGAAAGGCGCTGAAATCGAACTGGCGAAATTCGCATTCCGCAT
Organism: Acidobacteriota bacterium; assembly: GCA_043740245.1. Lineage (GTDB taxonomy): Bacteria > Acidobacteriota > Blastocatellia > RBC074 > RBC074 > JACPYM01. Next base: position 2,062 of record JAYUCP010000443.1, read on the forward strand.
TCCGCATTCCGCCTTCCGCATTTAGAATGCTCGCATGCCCGAAGAGACCCTCATCATCGAAACGCCCGAACACGTAGAGTTGCAATTTGCGCTCGCCTCGGTCGGCAACCGCTTTCTCGCCTGTGTGGTTGACCATACGCTGCAATTGCTGGCGCTCGCGCTTGCTTCTACGCTCACTTATAACCTCAGTGCTGGCGCGCGCCGGTTGGGCAGCCGCGTGGCCAGTGGTGTCGAGGAAGGCAATCTGTGGATGATGGCGGCGTTGGTGTTGGTGATGTTTGTCATCTTCTTCGGCTACTTCACGTTTTTTGAGACGGTGTGGAATGGACAGACGCCGGGCAAACGCTGGCTCAAGCTGCGCGTGATTCAAGAGGATGGGCGGCCCATCGGGTTTTTCGCCGCGTTTGCGCGCAACATGCTGCGGCTGGCCGATATGACTCCGCCGCCGTTTTATTCGCTGGGTGTGCTTTCGATCTTTGCCAGCGCGCATTCCAAACGCTTGGGGGATTTCGTCGCCAACACGGTTGTCATCAAGGAACGTTCTGCCGAAGCCCCTAAGTTCGAGGAAGTTTTTACCAGCGAAGAAATTGATACGGCGCTGCGCCGTGTCGCCCAGGCCGTAGATTTTCGCGGCGACATTCGCGTTGTCACTGAAAGCGAGATGCAGGTGGTCGAGAGTTTCTTGCGCCGCCGTTACGACATTCCCGAACAGCCGCGCGGCTGGCTGGCGTGGCGTGTGGCCGCGCCGTTACTGAATAAGATTCAGCCTGAATATGATCCCGCAGGATTCAGCTACGAAGGCTTTTTGGAAGAGTTGATCGCGCGGTATCGCGTGCAAAAGCGCTAACGCTTGTCGAACACTTCACGCGCTATTCGGAATCTCGTACAACATCTTCAACGTGTAAATTCCGGTGTCGTGGTGATCGCTAAACACCAGGTTATAGGCATAACGCCCGACCACGGCCATGTCCAGCAGCTTGATGCCGGGGAATTGCGCGGGCTCCAGATTCAAACTCTGATCAGGCGAATGGCCCTGGCAATGGGCGCAGGGGCAGGCGGCGCGCAACACGTCCAGGCGGTGGCGGCTGACGTGCCCGTCATCCCAGGTGACTTGCAAGACGGATGCGTCATCGGTCAGTTCCAGCCCTTCGGGGAAGGCGGAAATGCTGGCGTGTTCGGGCGGCGTGGATTGGGCCATCGTTTGGTTCCTGTGTTATAAATTTTTTGTGCGGAGGCCGGATTTAAGCATCCAAGGCGCCGCGCAAGCAAACCCCTTGCACTACCGCAGACCCAGAGGAGGAGACGTTGACCGAGAACTTGAACCAAGAGCCGCCACACGAACGCCGCCACGCACGGGGCTTTTTACGCGATGCCCTGATGCTCATTCCGAACTTTCTCAAACTGCTTTACCGCTTATTCAAAGATGCACGCGTGCCCACGACGGAAAAGGCCTTCCTGGTTGGCGCCATCATTTATGTCATCTCGCCGCTCGACTTGATTCCTGATGTCATTCCGTTCATCGGCGAAGTGGATGACCTTTACCTGGTCGCGCTGACGGTGCTGCGCTTGCTCAACCGCGCGCCTGACATTGCCATCCGCGAGCATTGGGAAGGCCGTGGCGACATCGCGGGTGTGGTCGAAAAGATCGTGCGCGCCGCGCAATACATCCTGCCCAAACGTGTGCAGCGCATCCTGCTGGGCCGCGTCGAGATTGCGCCGAAAGTGTTGAAGGGGGGAATGCTGGCATCGCCTGCCGCGCCAGAGCCGATCGAGCTGCATATACAGGAACGGGAACGGCGCGCTTAGACTGACGCAGAACGGGGAGTGTGACTGACCTGAGCTTCGATCATCCACCCAATGATTGAAGCTCAGATCGCTCACGCTCCCCGTTCTGTATCATTTGTTCATCTTGCCGCGACAGGTCGGCGCGCCGCACGAACAGCCATAATCATCCGGGTGCCACGACCATTCGTAATCCAGCAAAATTTCTTCACCGGGTGCGATGTCTTTGAGGGCAAAGAACAGGATGTGATCCCTGACGATGCGGACGGTGCTGTTGGGCGCGCAGGAATGGTTGATGAACTGTGTGCCGTTGCCGCCGACGCTGCCGTCAATCGCCCAATAATGGTCAATGGCGCAGATTTGAATTCGTTGCAGGTCTTTCAGCCGCCGCTTGATCTCGCGCCGCGAAATCCGCTCGCCGGCATATTCGGCGATCTTTTTGCCTTTGGGAAAGCGTTCGGTTGCAAAGCAGCCCTGGCCGTCAATTTTCGATTTTTTTACGGTGATACCGGGTGCGTAATTGGTCTTCATGGTGGACGCGATCATAGCATAGCCGGTCATTGATTCCCCTCGGCTGATGTTCTATTCTCGCCGCCGTTTCGATACTTGTTAGCACATAAGGCCCGCGAGGAACTGCTTATGCTCACGCGCACCGCGCTACTTTATCTTTCCCGGCAACACAGCTTCAAAAATTACTTTGCGTATTTGCCTGGCTTCAAACAGGTCACGCGCCGCTTCATCGCGGGCGAAAACATTGACGATGCCATCGTGGCGATCAAGGAATTGAACGCGCTGGGCATCTCGGCCACCTTCGATCACTTGGGCGAGAGCACGACTTCGGCGGCGGAGGCCGAGGCTGATGTGCGCGAATACTTCCACGTCTTGCGCCGCATTGATGAAACCGGCGTGAATTCCAACGTCTCGGTCAAACCCACGCAACTCGGCCTGGACATTGGCGAAGACCTTTGCCACAACAAAATCCGCCGCATCGTCGAAGAGGCGCGCCGGTACGGCAATTTTGTGCGCATTGATATGGAAGGTTCAGACAAGACCGATGCCACCTTGCGCATCTTTTATGACCTGCGCGCCGAATTCGACAACGTCGGCATCGTGCTGCAAGCCTATCTGTATCGCACCGAAAAAGACTTGAACGAAGTCATGGCGCTGAACGCGCGCGTGCGTTTATGCAAGGGCGCGTATGACGAACCGGCGGAGGTGGCCTTCCCTGACAAGCAGGATGTGGATGACAACTACGTCAAGCTGATGCAGCGGCTGCTTAAGAGCGGCGTCTATCACGGCATCGCTACGCATCACGAGCAGATGATTCAAGCGACCAAAGATTTCGCCGCGCGTGAGGGCATTGGCAAAGACGCGTATGAGTTTCAAATGCTCTACGGTGTGCGCCGCGACCTGCAACTCAAGCTGGCAAAGGAAGGCTATCGCGTGCGCACCTACGTGCCGTATGGCGAATACTGGTACCCGTACTTTATGCGGCGGCTGGCCGAGCGTCCCGCCAATGTCTGGTTTATTTTGAAGAACGCGTTTAAGGGCTGAGCTTGGCTTCTTCCGCTTGGGCTTGCCGGTACTCAGCCAACAACTCTTGCATAATGTCCGAGAACGTCCAGTTCGGATCGAGTTGCGGATCGGCAGCCAGCCGCCGCTCAAATTCCGCATAAGCCCGCGCGCGCGCCCAGGCAAAAAACTTGGCTAGATCAACATCCGTTTGCATTGGTTCCACCTTTGGTTTGGTATAGAGCGCTAGCGATTGGTGCGCTCCCGCTCCCGGTACCACACCAGCCGCGTCGGATTCTCAAAGCCGGGGCTGAGACTGTCAAGCCAGGCGCGGCTGTGATAGCTTGCGCACACCCCACAGCTTCAAAATTGTCTTTCAAAAATAAAGGAGTGGAATATGCAAAGGCGTAGCTTCATTTTGAATTTGTGCAGTTCAGCCATGCTCCCCGTGGGTTTGTCATTCACGACAAAGGCCGTCCAGCTTGGCGGATTGAGTGACAGCAAGATCATCGCCGGCTTGAAAGAAGCCTTGGAAATCGGTACCGGCAACGCCGTCAACCTGACCGGGCGGATTGACGGCTTTTTCAAAAACGTCGCGATCAAAATTCTGATGCCGAAACAATTGAACACAGTCGCAAAGACGCTGCGCACCTTGGGGCAGAGCGCCCTGGTTGACGAGTTTGTCTTGAGCATGAACCGCGCTGCCGAAAAGGCCGCGCCCGAAGCGCGCAAGCTGTTTGTCGGGGCGCTCAAAGAGATGACCTTTGATGACGGCCGCAAGATTCTCTTCGGCAACGACACCGCCGCGACTGAGTATTTCAAAGGCAAGACCACGGTCAAACTTACCTCCGCCTTCCGCCCCATCGTCAGCAAAGCGATGGACGAGGTCGGCGCGACGCGGCAATACAAAGATTTGATCGGGCGCTTGCAGCAAATCCCCTTTGTCAAAACGCAATCGCTGGACATTGACGAATACGTAGTCGGCAAGGCGCTCGACGGCTTGTTCTTTATGGTCGGCGAAGAAGAGAAGAAGATTCGCAAAGACCCGTTGGCGCGGGTGAGCAGCATTTTGAAAGATGTGTTTGGCAAACGCAGATGAACTGAGCCATGAAAATCTTGAATTACCTGGCGCTCACAGAGTTTGCTGGCAAGTACCCCCAAAGTGCTTCGGCGCTGAAGGCTTGGCGTGAGGTGGTTTCCACCGCGGGCTGGAAAAATTTGGCGGAAGTGCGGAAAATTTATCCGCATGCGGACTTGTACAAGTGTTGTACGGTATTCAATATTGGAGGCAACAAGTATCGTTTGATTGCGGAGATCAAATACTCCACCCAAATCATCTCGATTCATCACATTTTGACCCATGCCGAATACGACAAAGACAAGTGGAAGAAAGGTTGTGAGGCTTAACCTGCAACGCTATGCTGAGTTGCTCGCGGCGGCTGTGCCGATGCGCATTGAGAATGCCAGTCAGCATCAACGCCTGTTGGCCCTGGCCAATAAACTGATTCGCAAAGGGGCGCAGCTTTCTTTTGAAGAAGAGGCCTTGCTGAAACTGCTGGCGCTCTTGATTGAGGAATACGAGCACCGTCTTTACCCACCGGAAAAAGCCACGGCCCTGGAAGTCTTGACTGAATTGATGGCGGCCCGTGAACTGAAGCAAACAGACTTGCTGCCCGTGTTCAAATCCAAAAGCGTCATCGCTGAAATCGTCAGCGGCAAGCGCGGGATCAGCAAAGCGAACGCCAAAGCATTGGCTGAGTTCTTTCACGTTCCCGCTGATTTGTTTCTGTAAAGGAAGTCTATGTTGCATCGCTGCTTTCCCCTTGTCGTAGTCCTGCTTGCGCTCTTGCCAGTTTTCCAACCCGCACGCGCGTTATTCGCTCCCAAGCCCGAACTCAACATCGGCGTCTCCGCCGTCGCTCTCACGCCCTTCGGCGCAAACGCCGATTGGGATGAGGCCATCACCGCCACGGGCGTTTGGGGTGAAAGCTTCACCGACCAGAACGGCAACGGCGTCTGGGACAGCGGCGAGCCGTTTGTGGACGACCCCGGCAACACCGAACTCGATCCCAGTTCAAAGAACAAATACGACGGCATCTATCTGGCGGGCTTCGGGAATAAACGCTTGGCGACCGGCAAGCACGACGATTTGTGGGCGCGCACGATTGTGCTGGAATACGGCACGACCAAACTCGCCATCGTCGCAGTTGATTTCATCGGTTACTACTCCGAAGCCAAGTATTACGGCCTGAACCACGTGCGCAAATACCTGGACCCTAAGCTGGGTATTAGCGACATCCTGATTGCCAGCACGCACAACCACGAAGGCCCCGACACCATTGGCCCGTGGGGCCACGGCGCGCTCAACGATGGCAAGTATCCGAAGTATCTGCGCTTCGTTGACAAACAGATTGCGCGTAGCATTCAACTGGCCGCCGCCAGCCTGCAACCGGCGCGCATCAAGCTCGGCCAGACCGATGCGCAACATTCGCCCAGCCTGGCCGGGATGCAGACGCGCACCGGCGGACGCCCGCCGCATTTCTTTGACGAAGAGTTGCGCGTGCTGCAATTCGTTGGCACGCGCGGCGCGAACAAGGACAAGCCGATTGCCACGCTCGTCAATTGGAATACGCACCCCGAATCTATGGAGAGCAAGAACACGGTGCTGACCTCCGACTTCTGCCATGCGATTCGTGAAGAGGTAGAGAAGCGTTTCGGCGGCACGGCGGTTTATCTCAACGGCGCAATCGGCACGGCGGAAATCATCGGCGATACCAATCGCAAGACGAACGACCGCAGCACCTTTGACGGTAAGCATTACGACCTGCCCGCGATCTTTGGCAAGACTGACTTGATGTTCGAGCGCACAATGGCGATTGGGCGCGATGTCGCCAAAGCCGCGATTGCCGCGCTGGACAAGGGCGAATGGAGCAAGTCGAATGCGCTGGAAGTGAAGCAGGCCGACATGCAAGTGCCGATGGACAACCCGGCTTACTTGATGGCTTCGAAAATTGGCGTGCTTGATACGATGGATATTCCCACTGATGAGCAGCTAAAGGCTGGTGCGACGCCGCAAGCCAAAACGACAATCTATGCGATTCGGCTGGGCGATGCGCAGATCGTGACGACGCCCGGCGAGTTGTTCCCAGAGGTCTTTTACGGTGTCGCCAAGCACCGCCGCAGCGATTGCCCGGCAGCCGACAATGGCGCGCCGCCTGAGCCTGCGATCCGCGATGCGATGACCGCGAAGTATCGTTTTATGCTGGGCCTGTGTCCCGATGAGTTCGGTTACATCGTGCCGCGCTACGATTGGCAACGTGAACCGCTGGATATGCAGAGGCTCGATTTCAAACGTGCCGTTGATCCATGCAAAGACAAAGGCGTGCCGAACCATTATCACGAAACCAATTCGGCCAGTTCGGTGCTCGCGCCCGCGTCGGCGTGTGTGACCGTGGCGTTGCTGACGGGCAAAGTGCCGAATGTGGCGGCATGCCAGGGCGTTGAGAAGTATTCGGCGTTTGTGCGCGGGTTGGGAAAAACAGCGGCTGGGCGTTAAGGAGAGGGGATGGCGACGGCTTTCAAGTTGCCCGAATTGACTTGCAGGAACGGCTTGCCCGCCGCTTCACCCTCCGGCCCATTCGTGAAAAGTTCGTAAGCGGCCCCGTCGTTATAGACGCGATAGACATACTCGTTGCCCCAGGGGTCAACCGAATAATCGCCTTCGATATAAGGCCCGCGCCAGGCGGCTACGGTTGACGGATGCTTGATGAGCGCGTTCAGCCCTTCCAGTTTGCTGGGATAGCGGCCCGCGTCGGTGCGGAAGGTTTCGAGCGCCCGGGCATAACGGTCAAGCTCATTGCGCGCCAGCGTCTCGCGCCGTTGCAAACGGACTTGCACTTGTTTGCGTTCCTGTGTGCGCCAGTAAAGAAAGGCCAACGCCAACACCAGCACACAACTCGCCAACGCCGCAAGCAAGGCGCGCCGCTTGCGCTTTTCGCGTTTCAGCCGCGCTTCTTTTAATTCCGGCACAAACACGATGGTCTTGTCGGGCCGTTGGGTCGAAGCGATCTGGCTGACGAATTCCAGCCGTTTCTCGGCTTGGCGCGTGATGCCTGCGACCGGCGCTTGGCAAGCGAGGCAATAGCGCCGGTTGGGCGCCAGCGGCGCGCCGCATTCCGCACATTGTGGGTGTGTGCTTTCCGCCATCAGAGCCTGGCCCGTGTCAGTAGCCCGACCGTGAGGGAGGGCGGGCT
>JAYUCP010000444.1:0-24171 GCA_043740245.1 Acidobacteriota bacterium
GCTACTGACACGTCGCACCTGACTTAGCCACCACCCAAAAAGAAAAGCGCCGTGCAAAAAGAAAAGGGCCGAGCAACTTGAACGTTGCTCGGCCCTTCATCATTTCAAGCCAGGCGGCTTACTTGAAGCTCACCTTCACCGTATTCGCAGCCTTGCCATCCACCTTCAGATTCAGATCAACCAGCCCGCGTCCCGCCAAACCGCGCGGCAAGGCGACGTTGAGTTGATCCACGCCGATCAAGCCCGGCGCAGGCCCCGCGAAAGAGACCGGGGCGAGAATGGCCGACAAGGTTTGTCCAGGATTGCCAAGGGTGACTTCGACGTTGTCGAGCGTGCTGCGATTGCGGAAGCCCGTGCCGAACAGCACCAGCACGACCGTATCCGTGTTCGGCCCCAGATCAATCGGCAGCGCGTTGTAACGTTGCGCCGCAGAATCGAAGACCGCAATCGCTTCGAAGCTTTGCACGCCGTCACGCACGCGCACCAGCACGCCCGCCGGTACGTCGCGCCCATTGGCGTTGGCCGTGAAGAGCGCCGGGGCGATGGCCACCACATTGATCGTGCCCAACGCCAGACCGCCGTTGGCGTTCTGAATCGCGACCATAGCCGTGCCCAGCGCCGTGCCCACCGGCACCAGATAGTTGACCTGGCCCGGCGAAACGAAGAAGAGCGGGGCCAGGCGTTCGACGCCCGCGCTGTCTTTGATGGTGACGGTCGTGCCGCCCAGCGTGGTCGGCAGCGGCGTGATTTGGGGCGCTAACGCAGCGCCCGCCAACGCAGTGCCAAAGGCCGCCACGATGCTGTCAACCGTCAAATCGCCCAACAGGAAGCTGGCGGCGGAAACTTGCGCCAGCGCCGTTGGCGCGGCTTGAGTGACGGTGAAGGTTTGCCCCGCGACGGTCAGCGTGCCCGTGCGTGCCGCGCCGGTGTTGGCCGCGGCGGTGAAATTCACCGTGCCGTTGCCGGTTCCGCTCGCGCCGCTGGTGATCGTCAACCACGCGGCATTGCTGGCGGCCGTCCAGGCGCAGCCCGCCGTTACAGTCACAGCGGTCATGCCAGCGCCACCCGCCGCCGGGACGTTCTGACTGGCCGGATTGATTGAGTAGACGCAATTGGATGCTTGATTGACCGTGAAGGTTTGGCCGGCCACCGTGATAGTGCCGGTGCGTGCGATGCCTGGGTTGGCGGCGACCGTGAAAGTGACCGCGCCGTTGCCTGTGCCAGTCGCGCCCGTGTTCACGGTGATGAAGGTCGCGTTGCTCGCCGCCGTCCACGGACAGCCCGCCACACTGGTCACGTTGACCGTGCCAGTGCCGCCCGCCGCCACAAAGTTTTGCGACATGGGCGCGATGGCATAGGTGCAACCTGACGCCTGATTGAACGGGAAGGTTTGGCCCGCAATGGTCAATGTCCCCGTGCGCGCGGGGCCGGTGTTGGCGGCGGCGCTGAAAGTCGTCGTGCCGTTGCCCGTTACCGTGGCGCCGGTGTTGATCGTGAGCCAGGGCGCGTTACTCACCGCTGTCCACGGGCAGCTCGCGCCTGTCATCACGTTGATTGAACCGTTGCCGCCTGCCGCCGTGAAGCTGGACGGTGTCGTGGTGCTAAAGTCATAAGTACAACCGTTGGCCTGATTCACCGTGAAAGTCAGACCCGCAATCGTCAGCGTGCCCGTGCGCGCCGTGCCGGTGTTGGCCGCGACCGCGAAGGTCACCGGGCCGTTGCCGCTGCCGGTCGCCCCGGTGTTGATGGTGAGCCAGGGCGCGTTGCTGGTTGCCGTCCAGGCGCAACCCGCGCCGCTGGTCACATTGACTGTGATGTTGCCGCCCGCCGCCGCGACGTTTTGCGAGGCCGCGCTCAAGGCGAAAGTACAGCCATTCGCTTGATTGACGGTGAAGGTTTGGCCCGCGACGGTCAGTGTACCGGTGCGCGCGGGGCCGGTGTTGGCGGCTGCTGTCAACGTCACGTTGCCGTTGCCCGTGCCGGTCGCGCCGGTGTTGATCGTCAGCCACGCCGCATTGCTCGCCGCCGTCCACGGGCAATTGCTGTTGGTCGCCATGACCGCAACCGTGCCGTTGCCGCCCGCCGCCGCGACGTTTTGCGAAGTTGGATTGATCGTGAATGCGCAACCCGCAGCTTGATTCACCGTGAAGGTCTGGCCTGCCACCGTCAGCGTGCCGGTGCGCGCGACGCCTGTGTTGGCCGCGGCGGTAAAGGCCACAGTGCCGTTGCCTGTCCCCGCCGCGCCTGTGTTGATCGTCAGCCAGGGCGCATTGCTGGTGGCCGTCCACGGACAATTGCTGTTCGATGCCGTGACGGCAACTGTGCCGCCGCCGCCCGCCGCCGCGATGTTTTGTGACATCGGATTGATCGAGAAGGCGCAGCCCGAAGCCTGATTTACCGTGAAGGTCTGGCCCGCGACCGTCAAGGTGCCGCTGCGCGCGCTGCCGGTATTGGCGGCGGCAGTGAAGTTCACGTTGCCGTTGCCAGTGCCGGTTGTTCCCGAATTGATTGTCAACCAGTTGACATTGCTGGTGGCTGTCCACGGGCAAGTGCTGACCGAGGCCGTCACCATCACCGTGCCGCTGCCACCCGCCGCCGCAATGTTTTGCGAAACGGGGTTGATCGTGAAGGTGCAACTCGGAGGCGTCGGAGTTGGCGTCGGCGTTGGAGTCGGAGTCGGCGTTGGCGTCGGAGTCGGCGTCGGAGTCGGAACAGGCGTCGGTGTTGGAGTCGGTGTCGGAACAGGCGTCGGCGTTGGTGTTGGCGTCGGCGTTGGCGCAACCGTGCAGCCCGTGAAGTATTGGGCGCGAATCAACAGATTGGGGTTGATGATGACGCCGATGTTGACAGCAAGCACTGAGAAGTTGCTGCCATCCAACGAAACGTAGGACCGGGCCGCCGGGGCGTCCACGTCAATCAACGTCGGGGTTTGTCCGCTGGCAAAGGTGATGCGATAGCCCACGATGAAATCGCCGCTGTTGATCGTGATGGGCGGCACTTCATAGCTGTTGAACTGACTCAAGGCGCCGACCGTCGCGTCCACAGTTTGGAAACTGGTGTTGTTGATGTCCGCGTTGCCATCCGCATTCGCGCCCGCCAGGATAGTGATCGCGCTACTCGGCGGGATATTGTTTTGCGGGACGAAATACAGCGCGACATTGCGCAAGGTGGCCGGATAGCTGGTTGGCGTCAAGCGGTTGACGTAATAGACCGGTTGTCCGACGAAGCCATTGGCAAGCGTGAAATCAGGCTGTCCATCATCAAGCACAAGATCGGCCGCCGCGCCGGTACAGATCGTGAACGTCGCCGTCGTGACATTGGTGCAACCGGCTTTGACCAGCGTCAACGGGCCGGTCACTGCGCCCGCCGGCACCGTCGCCGTGATTTGCGTGTTGTTGTTGACGGTGAAGACGGCATTCAAGTTATTGCTGAAACGCACCGCCGTCACGCCCGTGAAATTTGTGCCGGTGAGCACTACGCTCTGGCCCACCAGCCCTGACGGCGTAAACGCGGTCACGACCGGACAGCCATCGCCCGGCGCGATCGTAAAATTGGCATCCGAAATATCGAAGAAGATGTTGCCGATGGCTTCGACTTTGATACGCGCTTGCGTCGTCAAGACGGCATTGGGCACGCTAACGGTTTGGCTGCCATCGTTCGGGGTGCTGGCATTCAAGACCGTTGGGAAGCTGTTGCCGCCGTCGGTCGAAAGCAGAATCCTGACCGTGCCAGCCAGGGCATTCGTGCCATTCACATTCCACGTCACCGTTTGCGTCGAACCGCCCGCCCAGGTCAGCGCCGTGTTGGGCGCGGTGACATTGAATGGGCCGGTGTTGTTGACCGTGACGACCATTGCGTCTTCGTTGACGCCGCCGCGCTGGTCGCGCGCCGTCACGCGGAAGTTGAGCGTGCGGGCAATGCCGGGCAAGGTTTCCGCCGTTTGCAGCACGTCATTCGGCGCGCCAAAGCCCGTCGGCACCGTGGCGGGCGGCACATTCGCGTTGTTCAAAATGTATTGCAAGCTGGGGAAGGTGCGCGTGTTGTCGAGCGTTGGCGAAAAGGGCCGGAAGAGCGGACGCGTCGTCGTGCCCGGGTCGGCAACCTGATCGTCGTAAGGCGGATTAGCGAAGCTCGCGCCGCCCGCATCGAGTTGTTCCCAAACATAAGTGACCTTGTTGGCGTCGGCGGCGTCAGCATCGCTGCCGGCGGCGGTGAGCTTGAAGGGCGTCTGTTTGGGGATCGTGAAATCGCCGCCCGCACTGATGTTGGGCGGATTGTTGCCGGTGTTGCTGAGCGTCGCACACGCGCCATCGGCGGCCAGGTAATTCAAAATCTCGCGGAAGCTGCCGTTGTGAAAACGCTGATCGCGCGTGAACGTAATGTTGTCGCTCTGGCAAATGCTGACATACGACATGATCGTGCTGCCAGAACCCGCCTCCCAGCCCGTGACGCCGCTGCGATTGGCGCCCGCGCAACTGCCCGTTGTGCCGTTGAAGGAGTGGCGCGCGCCGAATTGATGGCCGAATTCATGCACCAGCACGCCCAACGCGCTGACCTCGCCCGCCGCGCCGCTGTCCCCCACGCGCGTTGCGCCGCGCCCTTTTGAAGGCCCCAGGCCATCGCCGAAATCAGTGTTCAAGCAAACGACGCCCACGCCCGCCACGCCCTGTCCGCCAAAGCCCGTGCGCGTGCCCAGCACATGCCCGATGTCGTAATTGGCCGCGCCCACCTGATCGCGCAGGACGGGCCGCACTTGATTCAGCATGGTGGCTTCGCTGCTGTTGTCGAAAGGATCGCTGCCCGCGTTAAAGCCGCGCTCAGTGGTGAACAAAATGTTGGTGTTGCTGACCAGCGTCAGGCGGATCGCCAGTTCGCGTTCATAGATCACATTGGCCGCATTGACCCACGTATTCAGCGAAGCCACTGTCCCCGCATTGGTGCCGCCGCCAAAGGCGTTGCAATACTCAAAGGTGGCGGCCAGCGCCAGCCGGAAGGTGCGCAATTGCGTGCCGACGGCCACGCGCGGGCCCGCGTGTGTGACGGTCTCAGGTGCGCCCATGTCGGTCACGCCGCAACTGAAATCGCCCGCTTCCACCGGGCCCCCGGTTTGCGACAGATAAATGCCGTTGCTTTGGTTGTCAGTCGAGATGCTGACGATTTCATTATTCGCCAGGATGGTCGCGTTGAGGCCCGCTGGCGACCAAGCGGCGCGCATCGTCATTCTTGAACTCTCCGCACCAGTTTCGTCCAAGCTCTCGCCGCGATAGCTTTTGATGTCGGGAAACTGCCTGGCCCAGGCCGCGCCCAACAGCGGCGATTCCTGAATCCGGAAGCGCACATAAGTTCCATCCGGCAACGGCAGCGGCAAAACGGCCCCGCTATCGGCCAACCGGCTTTGCGCTTCGAGCGGCGCGCGCAACAGTACTTGCGCCACGGCCTGCTCATTCATGCGCAAGGCCCGCGCTTGCGGCGAATGGTTGCGCGCCGCGCGTTTGCCAGCCAGGCCCGCATTACTTTCCAGCGCTTGCCAAAAGGCGCTGGCTGCTGCTTGCGGCTGTCCCATTGGTGGCGCGGCGGCGCGTGCGCGTTCAACCAGCGTGTTGATGCCCCAGCCAAAGCCGGCGGCAACGAGCAATAAGAATAATGACGTAAGCACGCGGTAGCGTTGCCAGGCCGAAAAACGGCGCACATTGCGATTGCTCTTCATAGTCTGATGGTTCCTTTGTAAACACGGAGTCCGGGAGATGGGATGCGCGAAGGGCGAAGCCAAGCCTGAAGGCGGCTCATTGAGAGGAGATGCGCGTGGCAATCAGCAGCGATGCTGCGTCCTTCGACCAGGGACTTGGTCGTTTAACTTGATTGACTGCTGGTGTCAAATTTGGGGACGAACGGGCACGTCTTCATTGCTGTTTGTTACTTGTCGCTTACGAGCGTGTTTTATACACGGCAAGCGCGTCTGGGTACAACTAGAAAAAGTGCTGCGGCGTTCAGATTCCTGCGGTTGGCGGGGAGCAGGCCGGCAGAATTTCCAAAGCGAAACAACCAAGCTGGGGACTGAATTTAGAAAAAGCGGCGCAGTATCCTTACATTCAAAGTTACACACGCAGTTCAATTATTTGAAGGGTGTGCGTAAATCGACAAGCGAATAGATACGCGGATGACGCGGATGTAGCGGATTTCCGCAGATTCTTTTTCGGGTTGATCTGCGCTGATCCGCTGCATCCGCGTCATCCGCGTACCTATTTCCTCTACCTTGTTGGCATTTCTTTTACGCACAGGCTTCAATTATTTGCCAGAGCGCCGCCGCCTGTGGCAGCATCCGCCACTCATCGGCAAACATCCTTATTCGCAAAGGCATCCCGCATTATGAAAAAGACACTGTTGTTATTGGTTGTTTTGTTCCTGGCTGTGCTCGCGTTTCTGCATTACGGCTATTTGCCGCGCGCCGGCAAAAGCCGGAACGCCACACTCAACCCGCCGCCCTATCAGGCTTCCGCAGCGGCCCAGGCATTGCACAAAACGTTGCCGGTCGCCGACCTGCACGCTGATTCGTTGTTGTGGGGGCGCGACCTGAATCAGCGCGGTTCGTGGGGGCACGTGGATGTGCCGCGTCTGTTGGAAGGTCACGTGGCGTTGCAGGGTTTCACCGTGGTCACCAAGGTGCCGCAGAACATGAACATCGAGAGCAACACAGGCGATTCCGATCAAATCCGCCTGCTTGCTTTTGCCAGCTTCTGGCCGCCCAGCACTTGGTCGAGCCTGACCGCGCGCGCCTTGCATCAGGCCGCCTTGCTGCACAAATACGCCGCTGCTTCGGACGGCAAGCTGACGCTCATCAAATCGCAGGCCGATCTCGCGCGCTATCTGGAACGGCGCAAGCAAGACCCGAATATCACCGCTGGTTTTCTGGGGATCGAAGGCGCGCACGCGCTGGATGGCAAGCTGGAAAATCTGGATCGTTTGTATGACGCGGGCTATCGCATGATTGGCCTGGCGCACTTTTTCGACAATGAATTCGCGGGTTCGGCGCACGGCGCGGCCAAAGGCGGATTGACGCCGCTCGGCAAAAAACTGATCGAAAAGCTGCAAGAAAAAAAGATGTTCATTGATCTGGCGCACGCGTCGCCGAAGACCATCAACGATGTGTTGGGCATGGCCAACCGTCCACTGCTGGTGTCGCACACAGGCCTGCGCGCGACCTGTGACAACACCCGCAACCTGAGCGACGAACAACTCAAACGCATCGCCGATGCCGCTGGTGTCGTCGGCATCGGATTCTGGGACACGGCCACCTGTGGCAAAGACGCCAAGGCGATTGCCAAAGCCATCCGCCACGCCGTTGACGTGATGGGCGTAGACCACGTCGCGCTCGGTTCGGATTTCGATGGCGCGATTGCCGCGCCTTTCGATGCGACGGGTCTGGTGCAAATCACCGACGCGTTGCTGCAAGAGAAGTTCACCGAAGCCGAGATACGCAAAATCATGGGCGAGAACGTCATTCGGACGATGCAATTCTTTTTGCCTTGAGCTTCCTTTGCTGGAATTGCCGCCACCAGAGGACAGCCAGCATCAGCCAGGTGCTGGCGGTGATGGCCGCGCCAAACTGCAAAGACACGGGCCGAAAGCGCAACTCAACCGTATGCGTGCCAGCGGGCAATTGAATGCCGCGCAGCAAATAATCCACGCGCAAAATTTCCGCCGGCTTGCCATCCACCGTTGCGTGCCAACCCGGAAACCACGGCTCGCTCAACACCAGCAAGGTTGGTTGCGTGTGCCGCGTTTGCAGCCGCATTCGATCAGCCTGTCGCGCGGCAATGCTGACCTGGCCTGTGGCCACTGACGGCTGGGCTGCGAACAAAACCGGATTCACCCGCGTTTGCGCGGCGGGTTCCAGCAAGGCCACGCGCAACGGATCGAACTTGCCCAATGCCTCATCCTGCATTTCACCACGCAGGATGGCCTGTTGCTGGGTTTCATCTCGGCTGGCTGCCTGCGACACCAGCCAGGCGCGCGGCAAGGCCTGCTGGTTTTCAAAAATGTGCAATCCCGTCGTGCCCGCCAAATCCGCGCGCGGACGCCAGCGGGCCAGGTCATACAGCCCGCGCTGGCCGGCGGTTTTTAAGCGTTCGGCCAACTGCGGGCGAACGGCCAGATACCGCACATTCAATAAATCAAGCACACGGTTCTGCGCTTCGACGATGTCCAGCCGATGGCTGAACCCGGCCTCGTCAATGCCAGTCAGTTCGCGGTAACGCCACAAAATCAGCGGATCGCGCCCGACCGTCAGTTCGTGGCCGTAATACCAAAACGGATCAAACGCATAAGGCCCAGGCTCGCTCAGCAAGTGATAGCGCACAGGCGCAGCCGCGTTTTGTTGCGCGGCAAATTGCGGCGAAAACCCTGTGCCTAACAGCGGCTCGAAACCGGTGCTCGAACGGATCGGCGTCACCAACGCATAAAGCTGATAATCGGCGAGCAATACTAACAACAGCAGCCAACACCAACGTTGCGGTTGCACACGGGTGAAAAAGAGCAGCACCAGCAAGGCCACGCTTGCCATCACAACTGGCACATAAAACTCTGCGGGAGCATTGCGCAGAAAGCTTGCTGACAAATCCCAACCCGTCCAATTGCGCACCCAGCCTTCCACCAACACAGGCCAGCGCCACACGCTGAGCGCAACGACGCTGCAAAGCGCCAAGAGCATACCGCTCATCAAACGGACAATCCGTCTGAGCGCCGCTCCGTCTGGTGTTTCATGCGAGCTTCGCAGCAACCGGTCAACCGCCACGCCCGCCAGCAACGCCGTCGTCAACGCCGCCACCATCCACCAACGATTGGCGCAGCGGAATCCGCCCAGCAACGTGTAGCGTTGATACAACCGCGCCGCTTCGCCCAAGTACGCGCCACTGGCTAACAACAGCGACACGCCCGTGGCGGCCAGCCAGAACATCCCGGCCCGATTGCGTGCGCGCACCACCAGCCAAGCCCCAGCCAGCGCCAACGCCAGCGCCAACGGCCCCAAGTACAAGACGGTTTCGTTGTGATGCCAATACGCGCCCCAGAAGCCCATTTTGTAGGGGCCGACGCCGCCCGCGCCGCCGTGCCAAAACGGGATCAGCGCCGTCAGCCACGTCACCGGATGCAGGCTGTTGAGTGCGAACTCTTCAAAGCGGTAATGCGGGCGAATTGAATAGCGGCTCAGTTCGACTGCCGGGAGCAATTGAATGGCGGAGAGCAGGCCGCCCAGCACATAGAGCAACAGGCAATGGCCGAGAAAGCGCACTTTATTGAGTGGCGCAGGGTTGGTAGGCAATTCAGCAGAAGGCTCAAAAACGTCTTCCTGCCGCCGCAGCAACGCGCAAAAGAGCGCATACCCACAGGCGAGCAAGGCGCTGTAAACCAGCATCTGCGGGTGTCCTGCCAGGAATTGCCAGGCGACAATGAGGCCGCCCAGAATGACTTCGCGCCTGCCGCCACCGCGCCAGAGCCGTTCGATACAGCAAATCACCAACGGCGCCAGCGCATAACTGCGTGGCGTGCTGGGATACAAAATGCGCCCGACCAGAAAGCCATTGAAGGCATAGATCACCGCTGTGACGGCGCTGGCCTGCCGCAATAATCCCATGCTGCGCACGCAGGCATACGCGGCGAACAGCGCCAGCACGAAAGTCAAAATTTGCGAGAGCGTCAGCATCGGGCCGGTCGGGCTGAGCAACAACGGCCAGTTAAACGGATCGAGCAATCCGGCCTGCAAATTCGTCAACAGCGGCAAGCCGCCGAACGGGCCGGGATTCCACCAGGGCAACTGACCCGCGCGCAACTGTTCCGCTGCCAGCTTGAGCATGGGGTAAAGAAACATTGCTACGTCGCCGCTGGCGAGCGTGGTGCGGCCCAGCGTTTCCTGCCAGAAAAACGCGAACGGCAGCAGCAACAGAGCGAGCAGCTTCAGGCGCTGGGGTGGGAGCTTGCGAACGAAATGTTTCATCAAGGTATTTTGAGCACGAGCACAAGTGCCTGAGCGCAAGCGCATGGAGTTCAGCCTTTAGGCTGTCTGGGCGCGCGCCGCGCGCCAAACAAGCTAAAGCTTGAACTCCATGCTCTTTTGCCCTGCCGCAGCCATTTCGCCGGTTTGTGCGGCGGGGACTGTTTCGAGCACGCGTGGAAACATCTGCTTCATCAGATCGTCCGGCGCGTCTGTGCGCGTGCATTCCGCGAGGAGCTGATAAGCGAACAAGCCCGGCCACCAGCGCGCCAGGCCTGCGCACACGCGATCCAACCATTGCAACAACCAATGCCCGCCTGGCGGCAAATCGGCAATCGGCGGGCCGAAGCCGTGCAGCCGTTCGACGCGGAACCCGGCATCGCGCAGCAGCCGTTGAAACGCGCCGCCCGTAAACAGCCGGCGATGCGACAAATCCAGGATGCCGCGCCGGCTGTAGTTGAACCAGCCTAGCAAGAGCATGAAACGCAGCGGTAGAAAGGCGACGTTAGGCGTCCCGATGAAAAGCTGCCCGCCGCTTTTCACACAGCGAAAGAGTTCCGCCACGAAATGTTCCGGCGCACTCACGTGTTCCAAAACGTCCAGTGCAATGGCCGCGTCATAACTGCTGTCAGCAATTTGCCGCTCCAAATCCTGTTCGGTCTCGACCCGCAAGACGCGCGCGCCCGCTGCCAAAGAGACTTGCTGAGCGAAATGCTGCATGGTCGTCGGCGCCTGCTTCACCTTGGCTGCTCGTCGCCGGGGCAGATCGAATTTCGGATCGTAGAAAATCTCGAATTGCATCAAGCGATAAATCAAGGCCGTCTTGAGGCATTGCCAAGCGTAAAGCGGCGCGTTGACGTGGCAGATTTCAGCGCCGTAATGCGTGGGGATGGGCACTTCGACGATGCGCAAACCGGCGGCCAGGAATTGCACGATGATGTCGGCGTCGAACGCAAAGCCCGGCTGGTTGCGGGCAAAGGGAATTTGTTTGAGCGCGGCCACCCGGTACGAACGATAGCCGCTATGCATCTCGGACATCTGCGCGCCCAGCAGGCGGTTTTGCAACCACGTCAGCAGGCGATTGCCGATGAATTTGTAACGCGGCATGCCGCCCCGCAACGCTCCGCCCGGCGTCAGAAAACGGCTGCCGAAAACGGCGTCAGGCATTGGGCCGTTCGCATAAGCGGCGAGTAATTCCGGCAAGGCTTCGGGCGCATACTGCCCGTCGCCGTGCAGCAAAACGACGATGTCGAAGCCCCGCTCGATGGCGTACAAATACCCCAGCCGCTGATTGCCGCCGTAGCCTTGATTGTAAGGCGTGCGGTAAACGCGCAAGGGCGCGAAGCTGCGCGGCCAGGCGCTGCGCTCTGCCGCGGCCACGGTCGTATCGGTTGAAGCATCGTCAATCAAATAGATTTCGGCCAGCCGTTCAGCCACCCAGGCAGGAATGCGGCGCAGCACCTCTTCAATATGGCTGGCCGCATTGTAAGCGACGATGAACACGGCTACGCGTTCTTGTTCCAACACCAGCCGCGCGCGTTCGTTAAGGTCGAGCATCGAATCTCTCCGGTGCGGCTCAGCGCGAAGGAGTCAGCAGGGAAACGCGAACTGAGCCGGTTTGCGCGGCTATCTTAGCCCGCCCAACCGGACTTTGACGAGGCAGGCAACAACGGCGCTGAACCAAGCAGACAAAACAAAAAGCGCGCGGGCTGTGCGTGATGCTCACCGCCCGCGCGCTGAAATTTGCTTAGGTCAACTTACCACTTCACCGTCTCGGCCTTGCCGTAATAAATCCCATTGAACAGGAATTTGAATGTCCCGTGCGGTTGCGCGCGGAAGGTGATTTCGGGGCCGAAGAGAAACAGGCGACCTTTGCCGACCGGCGCTTCGACGACGGCGACGCCGTCTTGCAGATACTTTTGGCCCCAGGCCCAGCCACTGCGCAGCGGTTTGTCGGTGGCGAACCAGGCGACCGGTTTGACGCCTTGCAACGCGGCTTCGGGTTTCAGGCGGAAGACCGGGCTGTTGTCGAAATAAACATCCACCTTGGCGGGCATGCCATACGCCAGCGGGTTCGACGTATCCAGGCTGGCTTGCAGCAGCGAACCGGGCACATAGAATTTCTCGCGGCTCAACGGGCGTTCGCTGCCGTCGGATGATTTTTCAGTCAGCGCATTGGCGAGCGGCAAGCCCGCGTGATAGCCCATTGACGTAGACGTGCCGATGGCGATCAGCGCGCCGCCCGCTTCGACAAAGGCTTTGAGCAGCGGCACAGTCTTGTTCGTGGTGACGCTGCCGAGCCAGCCGCGAAACTCTTCGGGAATGTTGTCGGTGCGGCCACCCGGCCCGCCGCCGCCCGGTTCCACATCGCCGCCACCACCACCACCGCCACCGCCGCCACGTCCGCCGCCGCCTTGGCCGGGGATTGCGCCCGTGACAAAGATCAACACGTCAAACTTGCTGGCGAGGTCGCCCGCGTCCAGCGTTTGCGGATAGACGACCGTGAAGGGAATCTGGAACTGTTCCAGCAACCAGCGTGTCCAGCCCGACGGCATGATGCCGCCATAACGATCAAACAAACCGATGCGCGGCTGTTTCAATTTGAATAACTCACCGCTCGGCTTGGCCGTCGTTGCTTCAAAATTCAAACCGAGTTCAGTTGCCAACGTTTGCAGCTTCGCCAGCGTCCCAGCTTTCGCCGGGATGTAGAGCGTGCCAGCGGGGCGATTGCCTTGCGCCTGTTTCAGCCAGTAGACCTCTTCGCCGCTGCCCAAAAGTTTGGCGGTGGCGATGAATGAATCGTTGACTTCGTGGCTGGTGTAAAAACCAACTGCGGCAGGCGCACTCGCCACTTTGCCCGGCGTGGGTTTCAGCATGCCGCTGACTTTTTCAAATGGCCCGTCAAAGGCTTCGAGCACGCGGTCGAATTTGATTCCCATCTGATAGGCCAGCGTCCAGCCCGCGCTGTCATAAGGCGGCAGCGGTGGCCCGCCCGGATAGGCGAAATCGTTCGGGTGATCTTGCGGCTCGAACATGTCCAGCACGTGCGGACGGAAGGCCTGCGCGCTTTTGACGACGATTGAACCCGCCGGATAGTTTTTGCTGCCGAGGGTGAACGCGGAAGTAGCGCGGTGAATCGTCACGCCGGTTTTAATCAGCGCGTTGACGAATTTGATGGCCGTCGGGAAGTCGGCCTGATCCGCCGGGATGATGAAGCCGCGCGGGTCGCGTTTTTCAGGCGTGCGCATGGCGTCGAAATACTTCATCGGCGCGCCACCGCCACGTCCGAATCCACCTCCACCGGCGCCACCGCCACCACGTCCTTGTCCGGCGCCCACATCGTTGTTGGCTCCGGGCGCGCCGCCGGGCCCGCCGCCCGCCCCGCGAGGCTGTCCTTGCTGGCGCTCTTTGTCGAACGCCGCTTCGGCCTCGGCTACTTCGGTCGGCGTAATCGTCCAATGATCCTGGTTGCCGCGTTCGATGGAATTCTTGCCCATCTGATAAGCGCGATAGAGCAGCGTGTCGCGGTAACGCGCGGCCACATCCAGCACGGCGCGGTTGGCCGTCAGCGAGTATTCGATGGATTGGCGGAAGTGCCATTTTTGCGGCGCGATGGGATAGGGCAGATCGGCCTTTGGCAACTGTTTGCTGATAATAAAGGGAATCTCCATCGGCGTCGGATTGCCGATGGTTTCGGTCAACAGCCCGATCATATTGTGGAAATACACCGTTGTGCGCAGCCCGCCATTCCACCACGTCGAATAGCTGGAACCGGAACGCACCGTCACGCCCGGTTTGTTTTCGGCCAGGAAGCGCGATTGCATCGCGGCCCCCACCAGATCAATGCCAATCGGAATGAGCGGATCGAAATTGAAATTGAACGGATCGCGGAAGGGCGGCGCGAACATCACCGTGCCCGCGGGGCCGGTCTGGTGATGGTTATAAACAATCTGCGGAAACCATTCGTGGAAGAAAACGCGGTTGATGTTTTCGCTTTCAGGTTGCGCCGACATATAAAAGTCGCGGTTGTTATCGTGGCCGATGTATTTCTGATACAAGCGCGGAATGCCGCCAGTGCTGCGTTTCAGCGGATCGCTCTCGCGCATGTACCAGTTCGAGACCAGCTCCATGCCATCAGGGTTGACCAGACAGCCGAGCGCGATGTCGTCATTCAAGAAGCGCAAGGTCTCTTCGTCAGTGCCGCTCACCAGCATCCAGATGGTTTCGATCAATTGCTGCGCGCCCAACACTTCGGTCGCGTGCAAGCCGCCGTCAATCCAGACGATGGCTTTGCCGTCCTTGGCGAGTTGCTTGGCCTCGGCGTCGCTCAGGCCTTCGGCCAGCGTGAGGCGTTTGGAAATGTCGCGGTACTTGTTCAGGTTCTTGTGATTCTCCGGCGAGGTGATGAGCGCCAGATACATGGTGCGCCCCTCGGCGGATTTGCCAATCTCGACGAGTTTCAGCCGGTTGGACTCAGCCGCGAGTTTTTTGAGATACGCTTCGTATTGCGTGTAATTGGCGAGTTGATAATCGTCGCCGATGTTGAAGCCGAAATGCTCCTTGGGCGAAGTGAGCTTGGCTTGGGCCAGAGCGCTGATGCTCAGTGCCAGTAAGAAAGACAGCAAACACAGACCCCGTCGGTTGATGCGCATTGGGTGTTCCTTTCGGTTGTTATGCGGTTGTGGTGATTTGATAATGCGTGACACTTACGGAGACGGATGATAGCTGTGGATGGTTACAAGGGCAAAGGCGGCGGAAATCAAAAGGCAAAAGGCAAAAAGCAAAAATCAAAAATGAGAGGAAGAAAAGTGCCGCATTTTTGCCTTTTGCCTTTTGCCTTTTGATTTTACTTCTGCATCGTTTGCGCCAGCGAATCCGAAGCCTTCTGGCGCGGCATGCTAATCACCGCTTGCACGCGCTGGCCGGTGTGCGAGACCTTCAGGTTGTTGATCAGCACCATCGCGGCGGGTTCATCGGCCTTTTTGAGGCGGGCGTAAAGAATCGCCGCGTTCGCCAGATTGACGATGTTGGCGGCGGCTTGTTCGTTGGCGGTGAAGCCGACGACGCTCAATTCGGCGCGTTCATCCACACTCAAGATCATGCTCAGCGAAGTGATTTCGTGCAGCGGCCCCAGCGCGCGGCTCTCGCTGACCGCATCCAGAATCGCCAGCGCCGCCTTGTCAATTTCAGGCAGGCCAGACGGGATGATCAGCTTGTAATTACCGAGCGTACCGTCGGCGCGAATGATGCCCGACACACCGACGCGCAGCTTGCCGGCGGGCAACACAAGCTTGCCTTCCTGCTTGGCATCGTAAAGGCGCTGCACCTGCGCTTTGATCGGTGTGGTGTTGATCTTGCCAAAGCCGCCCGGATATTCCGATTTCGGCGTTGGCGCGGGTGTTGGTGTGGGAGCGGCCTGCGCAATGGTTTGCGCTTTGGCTTCGGCTTCACGCCTAGCGGCAGCTTCTTTGGCCGCAGCATTGGCTTCCTGTTCCTGCCGCTTGCGTTCGGCAGCCTCGCGTTTCGCAGCCAGCGCTTGGCGGCGCGCTTCCAGCCGTTTGATCTCTTCAGGCGTGAGTTGTTTTTTGGAGGGATGGAAACCCGCGTAGCCAGATGGATAGCTCAGGCGTTTGGTGAAAGTCACGAGGATGCGTTTGTCGAAATCTTCTTCAACGAATTCAATGCCGCGCAGGCTGTAAACCAAGCGGAACAGCGGCACATATTTGACGACCACCATGCCTACGAAGTGGAAGAACAGCGAAAGACACAGCGTGGCCAGCAGCGCGCGCTTACGACTGGGATGTTGAATCAAAGTAATCATCTTGCCCTGGAATACGCGGCCACTGATGGCAGCGGGTGCAAGCAAGTTTGTCGTCCTCGCTCTGGGTGCTGATTATATTTGCCCAAGCCCGCAGCGCAAGCCACGTGTCTGAGAAAGCAAAAAGGATGAACCGGCGATATTCCGGTTCACCCTTTTTGACGAAAACAATTGTGCTGAATTACAGGAAAAACCTTTCACCACGAAGCGACGAAGAGCACGAAGAAGGCGAGGGAAAATGCTTGAATACTTGGGTTCTCTCTTTGTTTTCTTTGACTCTGCGTGGTTTCCTTTGCTTAATTGCCTGCTGCCGCCACAGCTTTCTGCGCTGCATCCTGCATCCCTTTCGCCACCAGAAAATTCATCCCCGATTCTTGCAACACGCGCTGGCCTTCTTCGACATTGGTGCCTTCCAGCCGCACGACGACGGGCACTTGCACGCCCAGGTTGCGCGCCGCGGCGATTACGCCGCGCGCGACCATGTCGCAGCGCACGATGCCACCAAAGATATTGACCAGCACCGCCTTCACCGCCGGGTCGGCCAGCAAGATGCGAAACGCATTCTCGACGCGTTCCTGCGAAGCGCCGCCGCCCACATCCAGGAAGTTGGCCGGTTCGCCGCCCGCCAGCTTGATGATGTCCATCGTTGCCATCGCCAAGCCCGCGCCATTGACCATGCAGGCGATGTTGCCATCCAGCTTGATGTAGTTGAGATCGAATTTCGACGCCTCGATTTCCAGCGGCGCCTCTTCGTTCAGATCGCGCAGCGCCTCGAATTCTTTGTGCCGATAGAGCGCGTTGTCATCGAAATTGACCTTCGCATCCAGCGCATAAAGCTCGCCTTCCTCAGTCAATAAAAACGGATTGATCTCCAGCAACGAAGCATCCAGCGCGACGTAGGCGTTATACAAATTCAGCATGAACTTAGCCGCTTTGCCGATCAGTTCGGGCGCGAGGCCCAGGCCAATCGCCAGCCGCCGCGCTTGAAAGGCCTGCATCCCGACCGCCGGGTCAATGTACTCCTTCAAAATCTTTTCGGGCGTATGCGCCGCGACCTCTTCGATGTCCATCCCGCCCGCCGACGAAGCCATAAACACCAGCTTCGAGGTCGCGCGATCCAGCAGCATGCCCAGATAAAATTCCTGCTTGATGCGCAAGCCTTCTTCGATCAACAGCGTCTTGACGACGCGGCCTTCCGGCCCGGTCTGATGCGTGACCAGCGTCATCCCCAGGATTTGCCCGGCAATGGTTTTGACGTCTTCGGCCGTGCGCGCCAGCTTGACGCCGCCGCCCTTGCCGCGTCCGCCCGCGTGAATCTGGGCTTTGACGACGACCGGCAGGCCGAGTTGTTGCGCGGCGGCCTCAGCTTCGGCGACTGTGTTGGCGACGGCACTGCGCGGTACTTTGACATCGAAGCGGCTCAGCAAAGCTTTGCCTTGGTACTCGTGAATCTTCATGAATTTGCCTCTTGATTGCGGTTGAAATGGGTGTGCGAAAACGAAGCGGGAGTGTAAGAGCCGAGGTTTGAAAAGGCAAGATGGGGTGTTGCGCCAAAATAAAGCCGCGTCACCCCACCTGCCGCAGCGCTTATGCGCCTTTGTACAGCGTAGCAACCACCAACACCAAAAAACCGGCGGCCACCAATTCGAACGAATAGGTGGAGACGGTGGCAATCCTGGTGAAATGGCCCAGCAAGCCAAGCACACCAAGGATCACAGCGACCACCCACAGAACCTGGGTCGGGGCATTGAGTTTCATTGGTTTCTCCTGGTTCAGGTCCCCTTGGGAAAGGGAAGTCAGTTGTGCAGCAACACCCGGTGAAGCATGGGTGCAGGGTTGAACTGTGTCGTGTTACCGCAGAGCGTAGGGGAGGGTCGAGAAGCTGTCAATGCTATGCGGCGTCGCCTGTGACTGGACTGAGAGATATGAGCGGGAGTATCCAATTGAGTTGGCGCTGACCGAACGCTGGTCGGTTTTATATTGCGAGTGCGGTTGAAATGGGAGTGCGAAAACGAAGCGGGAGTGTAAAAGCCGAAATTTGAAAAGGCAATAAGCAGATGCGTTCAATGCGTGCCATCCTCGGCCCGGTCATCAGCCTGTTAAAGCGGAACGGCACTTCATCAACCGCGCACGCGCAACCACCGCTCCATCAACGGCACGCGCAAGCGCCATTCGCCCCCGTCAATCGCCATCAATTCACGCCGCCGCAACGAACGCGCGCTGGCTTCATCAGCGGGCGCGGGCTGGGCGTCCAGTTGCTTGAAGCGTTCCAGGTATTCCCACTCGCCGGGCAGCGCGCATTCGCGGCGCAGCAGTTCGTAAAGCACGTTGTGGCCGCGCACGATGGCTTTGTCGAGCGCGCGTTGCAGCAGGGCAGGCGTGACGGCGTGGGCTTCTTCTTCGTTGACCAAATCCACCAGCGTCTCGGCGATGAGTTGGACGAGGTGGGGCCAGCCGCCCGCCTGCGCGTGGATGTAATCAATCCCGCTGCCTTCTTCGGTACCCCAAAACGCGGCGTCGAAGCGCGGGCGTTTGGCTTCGTTGCCCCGCCACAGCGAGGAGTGTTTGAGCGGTTCAGTCAACAGCAAGCGCGTTTCGGCCAGGGTGAAGGCGGGCACTTCGATGGTGCGCGCGCTGACCAGCGCCGAAGTCCAAGCGGCGTGCGGCAATTCGGTGATCTCGTGGCTGCCCGCGAAAATTCGCCGTAACGCTTTTATCTCAAGCCAATAACTGATGACCTGAATTACGGCATTCCCATAGATCTCTTCAGGGCTTCAACAGCTAAGTCTTTGCCGATTTCCCTGGCATAGTCTAACGTCCACTTGCCAGCTACTTTCAGATGCTCTATGACCTTAGAGCTATCCTTTTCCTGAGCAGCAAATTCTGCTTTGGCAAGCTCGCCGCTCGCAATTGCTGCTTGTGGAGATAAATCTTGCGTCTTCGTTATTGCCTGTCTGAGTTCGGAGAGTTCCGTTGCAAGGGCCGCTAAATCAATTGATTGTTCTAACTGATACACAGGCTGATTAAAAACAGTTTCCCCCAGCGAACTCGCGTGCCCTGAAACGTTATATTTATCCCCCATGTATGAGTCACCTTGAACATTTATTTGTTTGGGGCCTGCTGAAAGAAGTAACTGCTCTTTAAACCAAAAGCGCAGTTCATCAAGCCGCGACTCCAACATATATCTTTGCTTCTCTTCGGAAAGTAGCTTTCTTTCAAACTCAATCGCACGCTTAGATGTTACCTCTATCTCCGCTTTGAGTTGTTTTAGCTGGTCTTCGGATTGATCGTCAGCATCTTCAATTGCTAATTCAACAATAGCTCCGCCAGACTCCTCATAGAGGTGCATAAATCGCAACCTGCACCCTTGATGCGAATCTTCCAAATAATTGATCAGGGGATGTAGCATGTTAATTTCAAGTGGGGTTATGCCATTCTTGTAAAATAACCTGACTCGAACCTTCTCTGTGTATAGCCTTTCGAAATCACCTAAGCTATAGACAGTCAGGTCTTCCATCTTCTCATCCCAATAAATGGATTCGCATATTACGCCTTTGATTGACCAGCCAGCGCGTGAAGTTTCCCAAAGACAAGCTTTGGTTAAATTCGCACCATCCAATTTAACGCGGATTAGCTGTGTGCCGTGAAGACAGGCCTCCCGAATATCTACCCCGGTGAGGTTTGCTCCAATAAGGTCTGAACCGCTGAGGTTGGCCCAACGGAGGTCTGCCTCTCTGAGGTCTGCTTCATTGAGATTTGTTTCTCGGAGGTCTGCCTCTCGGAGGGTTACCCCTCGGAGGTCTACTCCAAAAAGATTTGTCCCACGTAGGTTAGCTCTACGAAGGTTTGCGTTATGGAGATTTACTTTCATGAAGGCTGACTCGCTGAGATCTGCCTCAGTCAGGTTTGCATTGCAGAACACTGCTTCACTGACGAGTACCTCTTGGAGATTTGTCCTCGTGAAATTCGCCCCAGTTAGGTTTGCCTTGCGAAGTATTGCTTCGGGCATGTTTGCACAACTGAAATTTGCGCCGGTTAGATCAGCCTCGGAGAAGTCCGCCCTGTATAGTTTTGCCTCCCTGAAATCTACACCACGAAGGTCTGCGCCAATAAGTTCTACTTTGTTAAGGTCTGGCTGTATCTCTGGATTGTCTTTCCGCCATTGATTCCACTGTTCGACATTTTGAAGGAGTATCGCTAACTGCTTTTCATCGGCCATAATTTTCAACCTCATGAGTCAGATTGCGTTTTGAGTTAGAGCCATGACCGTAACCCAAAATGTACACTTTGATTCGGCGGTTGCGTATTGGTGATGCGTCCGCAGCCACAGGCCTTGAGCATCTCTTCGATCAGCCCTTTGCGCGAAGCCGTTGCGCCACGATCCAAATCTACGATGCCCAGGTCTTTCAAATGCTCGGCTTGCAGATGCGCGATCAATTCGCGCCACTTGGGTTTGCCGGTCACGACCAGATTGACCGATTGGTCGCGCCCCAGCAATTGCCGCGCTTCGTCCCGCGCCTGCAACCAGACCGGCGCGTCGGCGCCCAAATCGGCTTCACAACCCGCGAGCACCTTATCCCACGGCGCGGCACTGCTGTCGTCGCTCAGATCAATCCAGATGCGTTCGTTGATATCGGCGAACACGGCACACGTTGCGCGGACGATGGGCACGATGGGTTGGTTGCGTTGCAGGGCGCGCTCCATTTCGTGGACGCAGAAATCGCTGGTGAGGTAATCAGGCGTCAGCACCAGCACCGCGCAATCGGCTTCGTCTTGATAGCCATCCATTTCGCCGACCACTGTGCGGCCCGCGCCAAACGTTTCGTAATCAATGATGACTTCCGCGCCGCCGTACCGCAGGCAGGGAACCAGGCGGTCGCGCACCCAATCGGCTTGGTGATGGCGGTAGCTGATGAAGACTTTCTTGGGCTTCGTGGTCAAGCGTGGTTTCCCTTGGGTTTACCTGAAACAAGTTCTTCGCCGCATTCGCGGCGGTTGAATTTAGCCCAGGGTTAATGTGCCACGAAATTCCGCGTCGCGTCGCGACGCCTGAAATGTAGGCGGCAAGGGCCTCAACTTCAACCGTAGCTATGCGACGGAGATCATTTATGTGCTGCTTCCCGGTGTTGAAAACGCCGGGCTAAATTCAACCGCCGCTCACGCGGCGAAAACCGCAGAAGCTTGCTGCCAATCTGGATT
The DNA here is from genome assembly GCA_043740245.1 of Acidobacteriota bacterium. Classification (GTDB taxonomy): domain Bacteria; phylum Acidobacteriota; class Blastocatellia; order RBC074; family RBC074; genus JACPYM01. Next base: position 21,003 of record JAYUCP010000444.1, read on the forward strand.
GATCGCTGTCAGTTTGATGTCATTCGTCAGGGCGTCGGGGCTGATGCGTTACTATCTTGCGTCGTTTAGGCCTGACGGGCGGGTACTCTAACACAGGCGGGACAAAAGAAAAGGTAGCGGCTGAGCAGGAAAGGTATTACCCGGCGTCAGCAATTAGCGGAAACGCGCCTTCCAGGGATTCAGGGGCGCTGACTCAGTGCGCCCACACACCGGTTTTTGCGCTGACCTGTAACATCTCTTGCGCCCCCAGAATTACCGCGCGCAATGGGTCGTAGGCGATGGTGACATCCAGTTGCGTGGCGAGCAAGAGCCGTTCGGGTAAACCTTTGACCAACGCGCCGCCGCCGGTCAGATTGATTCCGCCCTCGATCACTTCGCACGACAGGTCGGGCGGCAGCTTTTCGATAAAGGCGGCGAGGTTGTCTACGATCAATTCGACCACCGATTCGGCGGCGAAGAGCACGTCGAAACTGGTGACGGATAAACAGACCGAACGGCCGCTCAACAAGTCGGTGCCCGTGGTGATGAATTCGCGGGCTTCATCCGCTTGGTTGGCGATGCCGATCTCGTGGGTCAGGCGTTCGGCTTCGCGGGGGAAGAGCAAGACGCCATAACGAGCCGCGACGTTTTGACTGACGGCGCGGTGCAGATCGCCGCAGCCCATGCGCAATGAATAGGTTTTGAGCAACTCGCCGCAACGAATGACGGCGGCCTCGGTAATGCCCGCGCCCACCTCGACGATCAGTTGCGCGTAATCAGAGGCGACATCCAAACCCGCGCCAATCGCGGCGGCCAGCGGTTTGGGGACGGTGGCGACTTCGGTCAATCCGGCACGCTCGGCGGCTTCCAATAAGGCCGCGCGTTCAACGTTGGCAAGGTCAGTCGGAATGCAGGCCAGGGCGCGTTGCGGCATGAAACCCAGCGTGCGGAAGCGGCTCAGAAAGGCTTTGAGCAACGAGCCAGCGGCTTCGACATCCGTCACGACGCCCGCGTGCAGGGGCGAAAAGAAAAAGGATTGCGGATCAACGCTGGCGAGTTTGGCGGCGGTCAGGCCATAGGCTTCGACCGCGTGCGTGACCGGTTCGAGTTTGATGAGCGTCGGTTCGTCTACGATCAAGCCGCGCCCGCGCGCAAACAACCGCGTGTTCGCCGTCCCCAGATCAATCGCCAGATCGGGCGGCGCGACCATTTTCCGTAAGCTGCCGAAATTTAGAAAAGACATAAGGCGGTGTGCCTGGACACTGCTGGCCAGGGCAAACAGATTTCCAAAAACAGCCTTGGGGGAAGGTCAGGGGGAAGTGAGTTGCAACAACGCAATTTCCGGCGGCACGTGAAAGCGCACAGGCAAGATGCTGGTACCCAAACCGGAAGTGACAAGCAAACGCCGCTCAATGCTGACGCGGGCGGCACTATAGCATTGATCGTGAATTCCTAAAACCAGGTAGGCTTACGCCAAAGAAAGTAATGGCTAAGCCTGGGGCTGAACCCCCCACGCGTTTTTGGACAAGGCTTGAAACCGCTATCAGCGCTCACTTGATCGAACGGGCAATGATGGCGCTGAGGCCGTCAATCTGTTCGCGCGTCCAGTTAATCAAATCCATAAATTTTTCCTGCTGGTTGAATTCCGTCGAAACGCTGGTCAACACGCCAATGGTCAAAACACTGGTCACCGGCCCAGCGGCGGCCCCCAAAAAGTTGCGCGCTAAAATCATGCCCAATCCATAAACCCCCAACAGCGCCGTTTTGTAATTGCCGAGCACGCCGAGGTCGCCGCCACTGGCTTGCGCGGCCTGCGCGCGCGCATTCTCGAATTCGGCTTTGCCTTGCCACGCGCCGGTGTCGAAATTCCCGCCGATGCGTTTGAACATAGAGTCAGCGCCCGCCAGATCACCATTGCGTGCCAACAGCCGGGCGTTTTCATTCAAGGTCTTGGTGTCCATACCGTAGTTTTTTTCCAGGCTTTGGAAACCGTCTTTGGCATTGCCTAACGAGAAACGTGTGAGGGCGAAACTCTCTTTGGGGACGCGCGCCAAAGCGTTTTTGGCGATCAGGAAATAAAGCTGCTGGCCCGCCGCGCCGCCAACCTGCTCAGCAACCTCTTGCGTGAACTCTTCGCTCTCGCCCGCCGTGCCGTACCAGGTGGGCAACAGATAGGCGGCCTTGGCTTCGTGCAGGTGTTGATAGTTCGGCGCGATGCTTGCGCCTTGCTGGTAAAGTTTGTCGAATTTGGTTTTGTTCCAACCGGCGACGCGGCCCAGTTCGAGCATGGCGGCGTACAGGTGCGGGTCTTTAGCCTCGGTGGCGTCGGCGGCTTTGAGCGCTTGCTCGCCGAATGCAATGCCTTCGTTGATTTGCTGGCGGCGCGCGGGCGGCAGCTTGTTCAGATCGGCTTTGGTTTGCAATGGTTCGGCGAATTGGGCGAAGTTGTCCACCAGCGCAATCAGCGGCGTGGCCGAAGCCGGAAACTGTTTGGCCCACTCGTCCAGCTTGCTCAAATTGGCCTGCCACAGCGTGGGTGTTTGTTGCTCGGCGTAATTGGGCCGCAAGCCGCGATAAAAGGCGGTCAACTTCCACTCGCCGCCGGGCAGCCGTTGTTGATTGGCGCGCAAGGTCGCCACCAATTTATCGAGCACGGCGAAATTTTCCTGTTCAAAATACCGATGAATCTCGGCGGCATAATCTTCGACCGGCCGGCGCAGCGGATCAGCCGCGCTCTGGCCGTCATTGCCGGCTTGCCAAAGCGCGGCGAGGTGGCCTTGTTTGAGTTCTTTGACGATGTCCGGACGGTTTCTGTAAATGTGATTGGCGTAGGCCACGACTGCGCAGAGCACAAAGAGCACGGCCAATTTGAAATCGGAAAACATGTTTCCGGTTGGCCGTGCCTTGCGTTTGTCCAAACTGATTGTGGGCCTGTCCTTAGACGAAGCCTGTGCTCGCGGGTTTCTGGCAAATCTCGGCATAGATGATCCTCAAATTTGAATTGGTGAAGGCGGTGAGATAGGCAGGAAATCCAAATAGCCGAAGCCGGCGAGGGAAGCGTCAATTAAGCGATGGCGCCGAAGCTATAAGTTACTGATGTTACGCAGTGAGAGATTCATGAGTAAACTTGACAAATGGACAAAACACTCTTGGATCTCTACACCGATTACCTGATAAGTTCGTTTGGGCC
>JAYUCP010000445.1:0-9600 GCA_043740245.1 Acidobacteriota bacterium
TGAGAGAGGGCAGACTCTGTAATCAAGCCCTCTCTCACGGTCGGGCTACTGACACGCTGAAGTGCTGATTGCTGAATTCCGTTACCGGACGCGGCCCGCGCGCTGGCGTGGCCGTGGCGGCGGTGCGGGATCGAATTCCTCTACCGGCACCGGCGCAACACCGTCACCTAATGCGGGCATTTCCAGTTCCGGCAAATTCACGAGCCCCGCTTCGGCATTCAAAACGTCCTCGTAGGTTGAACGGAATTCGTCGCTGATGCTCAAGTTGGTCAACAGGCTGTCCACCAAGCCGGAGATGCTCGCCACATCAGTGAACGTGTAAACCTCGTCCTGCACCAGCCGCAGCGAATTGCGAATCACCTGCAAGCGCGCTTCGAGCAGGCGCACCAATTCATCCAGCTTGCGCACGCGGCCCAGCCGTTGTTGCAAGACGTGCAGGTTTTGCGCCAGCGCGTGGCGCACCTGCGCCGCCTCTTCGCGCCCGACAGCCTGTTCAGCCTGCGCAATATCACGGCTCAACTGCGTTTGAATGTTTTGGTAATTACGCTGCGACAACAGATGGTGCGCCCGCAACATCCGCGCGTAATCGAAACGAAAGGCCGCCAGCTTATTCACGATGCCGGACAGCAACGCAGCCGTGCCGCCCTCGCCCAATTCACCGGCGCGCCGCTCGATCTCTTCACATAACGTGCGCAACGAGCGAAAGTCGTCTTGATAGCCTTGCGGCAAGGCGTTGACGATCTGATCTTCGGCGCTGACCATTTCCAGCAGCTTGTCTTTGTTCTTGAGCGCGCGCATCAGGCGTTGCACGCGCGGATGCTGGGCGATAAACAGCGCGCCGATCTCGCCCGCCAACAGCAGCGGCAGAAAGCCCCAGAAATTGACCACCAGCATCAGGAAGCTCATCACGCCGATGAAGCCCAGATTCCAGTCGTGGGACAAAACTTCTTTGGTGTAATTGATCTCTTCGTCAGCCATAGCAAAGTAGTCAGTAGTCAGTAGACAGTAGTCAGCAGCAGCAGCGGGCTATCTACTGACTACTGACTACTGTCTACTTCCTTCACAGTTTCGGAAATTCAACCAGCTTGATCTCTTTGCGCAATTCAGCAAAGCGCGGCAAATCTTCAATTTCAGGGTGATAGGCCAGCCCTTCGGCGATCAGGTCGTACTCTTTCATCACACGCCCGCCCGGAATCGGCTCGCCCTTGGCGTTGCGCTCGCGCCCCAGCAAATAGACGTGGTCGGAAATCGTCAACGCCGAGGTCACATCGTGCGTGATGATGATGAAGGTGTTCAGCGTGTGTTCATCCGCGGTGCGGCTGATCAGGCCGATGACGCTGATGATGTTGACCGGATCAAGACCGGAGAACGGCTCATCCAAAATGATGAAGTGCCGTTCCAGCATTAACTGCTGCATGATCGCCACTCGCTGCCGCTGCCCGCCCGAAAGCTGCAACGGCCAAGCCAGCCCTTGCTTGACCATGCCGAACTCATCCAGATAGCGCAGGGCTTTGCTCTTTGCGGCCTCGCCCGTTTGGCCCGCACGCACCGCCGGTTCGATCAGGTTATTGAGCACATTCACATCGTCAAACAGCGGGTAACGTTGAAAGACCACGCCCACATCGCCGACTTGTACCGGGCGCATTGTTTGGCCGTCGCCATTCGTAATCAACACCTGCCCAGCGGTCGGGTGATCCAGCGCCGCGATGATGCGCAGCGCCGTCGTTTTGCCCGCGCCCGACGGGCCCAGCAAACTGATGATTTGCGGCTTGGCTTCGATGTTGTGAATCGTGAGCGAGAAGTCGCGCAGGGCGGCGAAGGTCGTGCCGTCATTCATCGGAAACTCTTTGCTGACGTGCTCGATCTGCAACAAAGTTTCCAGCATTTTGGCTGGGCCGGCGAGCGGCCCGGCAATGGTCGAATGATCGCTCATCAGCTTCCTTACGCCCGTTCGGCAATCAAACTGTGCGGGAACAACACGCGTTTGAGTAACACAAAAAACCAATCTTCGAGCATCGCAATCACGCCGATAATCAACAGGTAGGCGTACACCTCCGCCAATTGATTGGTCGAAGAGTACGCATAAATCTGACTGCCGATGCCGCCCTCGGTGCGGTTGTATGTCTCAATCGCCGTAATCATCACCCAGCCGATGGCCGCGTTTTGCGCGATCATCTCGATCATCTGCGGCAGTGTCGGGCGCATCACCACGCTATGAAAGACCTGCCAGTCGTTGTAGCCCAGGACCTTCGCCAACTCGTAACGCATGCGCGGAAGCGCGGCGATCACGCCGGTCATGCTGGTCACCAGAAAAAAGGTCATCCCCGTCGTCAGCATCGCCACCTTCATCGGCCAACCAATGGTAAACAGCGTCAGGAAGACCAGGTTGAAGCCCACAATCGGAATGTAACGCAGCCATTGCACCAGTTTGTTAAATGGCTGAAACAGCGGGATGACGCTCAAGTAAGCGACTAACAGCGAGATGATGGACGAGTAAAACAAGCCGACGACATTTAGCTTCAAGGTCACATACACGTTGGGAACCAGCCCCGAACTCCCGCCCGCGCTCCACATATGTTTGAACGCCTGCACCACCTCGCCCGGGTTTGGCAGCGCCTTGATCGGGTTGAGAAACCAGAGCAGCACCGCCAACACAATCCAGAACAGCATCAGGTTCGTGCGCACGAACGTGCCGACAGTGCCGTAAACACGGACGATTTCGCCGAATGAGCTTGGGGTGATTGAGGGAGCGGATATCGCAGCAGTGTGTTCCATCGTTTGTGTCAATCAAGCGTGACAGGATCAACGCCAAGTTCGCGCAAGCGGGCGGCCAGTTGTTCGGCGCGTTCGGTCGCCTGTTGGGCAAGCGCGTGTTCCTGCTCGGCGCGCTGTTGCGCTTGCTGTGCAACTTCTTCTTTGGTCGGCAGCAACTTGCCATCCAATGTAGCCCAGCGTAGCCAGGGCGCTGTAATGCCTAGAAATTCGCCTTGCCAACGCGTCAAGGCCAGCCCGGCCACGCGGCTGACGAGTTGTTCTTGCTGGTCCGGGCCAAGCGTCGGTGCAATTGGCTGATCGCCACCGCCTCGCGCGAAACCAGCGAATTCGCCATTGTAAGGGTCGTAGTAAAAATACTCCGGCACTCGCAGGTTATCGAAATAGATTTGCTTCTTGCCCGCGCGGTCAAAGGCAGCAGTGCTTTCCGAAAGAATCTCAATCACCAGGTCGAGGCTTTTATCTTCGTCCCACACCACCCAGCTTTTGCGTTCACGCTTGCCATCCACGCCCAGCACCAGGAAGAAATCAGGCCCGCGAAAGTCATTGTGCTTGACCTGCGCTGAACTGAAATACACAGCCATATTGCCGCCGACAAAATAATCGTCGCGCCCCGCCCAGTGCAGCTTGAGCGTCTCAATCAATAACATCATCTGGTAGAGGTGGCGTTGGCTTTCCATAGGCTCTCCATCGTCGTAAGGCAGGTCGTCTTGCGTCGGCATGCGCACGTGGGCCGCGTGCGGCATAACCCCGCCAGGGCCGTCATAATACAAATCGTCTTGCGTCAGCATGCGCACTTCCTCGGCGCGCCCTTCCGCCAAGCCTGCCGCCGCCAGCACGCCTGCCGCCGGCCCGGCTTCGCTAATTCTCGTCATCGGTTCGTTCATAACGTTACCTCGCTTGCATTACTTCAACACAATCACCACACGCCGATTCGCCGCCTTCTCTTTATCGTCGCGGTTCTGATTGTTCGGCAACGGGCGATAGGGGCCGTAGCCTTCGATCCCTTCCAAGCGTTTCTCGCTGATGTTGATGCCGCTCGGATCGGAATCCTTCAGCCACTGCCAGACCGATTTGGCGCGCTCTTGCGAGAGACGCAGGTTCGTGCCCGCGTCGCCCACGCTGTCGGTGTGGCCTTCCAGCGAAACTTTCGTATCGGACGCGCGGATGAGCAGGCTGCGAATCTCCTGTAGCGTTTGCAACTCCGACGGTTTGAGCTTCGCCGAACCGCTGTCAAAGCTGATTTGATAATTCGCCTTGACCACGGTGCCGCCACTTTGCGGGCCTTCGAACTTGGCTTGATAAACCGGCGCGGCGCTCTGTTCGTCGGTGATCTCTTTGATGAAGCTCAAATCCACCACCTGTTCCACCGGCACAATCGTCGGCAAGCGTTCCGGTAACAGCTTCTGCAAGCGTTTGCCGTGATCGGTGTAGGTGATGCCGAAGATGCTGCGCCCCACCGGTTGATTGTTCGCCAAGCCGAACAAGTGGCGCACCTCGGCGATGTTGTTGACGCGCGAACCGCCTAGCGGCACACCGTCTTCGGTCACGCCGTGAAAATACTTGTTCCAGAAGGCCGGCCCTTTGCCTTCCATATTGAAAGTCAACGCATTGAGCGCCGACACGCGGTCGCGCATGTAAGCATCATCCGTCTTGATGCGTTCGTTCGAGCGCGCCACGCAACGCAACACAGTCTTGACGTAATCGCGGTGCTGATTCAGCCAGTCTTCATTGCCGAACAGTATGTGCGGCATCATGTAACTGTACTCTTTGGTCGAGACGATCTTCTGCACCTTCTCGGTCTTGCCTTTGTAATTGACGGTCGCGCGGTCTTTGATGGCCATCACGTCGCCGGGCGTCCACGTCGCCACGGCGTCAATCGCATGCTCTTCGCTCTTGCCGGTAGCGCGGTTGCGCAGACTGACCTTGGCGTTTTGAACATATTTCTGCGCCGCTTCGATATGATCGGTCGCGTTGACGAAGTTGATGGCATCGGGGTCATAGACCTGTTCGTCAGGATTGACCGGAATCTGATTGTCAGCCGCCCAGTTGACCGTCACGTTCCAATCGCAATAGGGCACGGCGGTGACGACGACCGAACCGCGCGACAATTGCGGGTCGCGTTTCCACGATTCGGGGCCGATCAGACAATCCTCGCCGAACGAATAGCCGCTCGACCAGACGACTTTGGCTTTGTTGCCGCGCAGCAGTTTGTTCGCGCCCGCGATGTCCACAGCGGCCTGATCGCCGGTCGTCGTCACCAATTGCATTTGCCCGGCGGCCAGCGCCTTGATCTGTTCGGCAGTGTCGTTCTGCACTACGAGCCGCGTGTTAGTGATGCCCGCTTGACTGAGACAACTGTCGGGGTGATCGCCCGATTTGCCGGGGCCGCCTACGGCGTCAATGATGCCGCTCTCGGTTTGCCACGTCCAAAGACCGATGGTGACTTCAGGATTGTCGCTGGTGCGCACGGGTGCTTTGACGGCGGAGGGCGGCAGCGATGCGGTGGTGATCTCTTCCAGCTTCTCGCGCTTGTCGGGCACGACCGCGCTACTCTTTTCCGATGATGTCGGATTGAGTTTGTCTAGCACGCCGAGTTGTTTCAGCCCGGTGTAAACGAGTCCGAGCATTAAGAGCACGATTAGCAGGATGGCGCCGGGGCCTAATTGCACACGACCGATTCTCATGGTTTCTCCTTCAATGTAGGTCGAACTGTCAGCTCGACCGGGGCACGGCAAGCAAACGTCTCACGAGTGTGGTGAGCGCCGAATGCCTTTCTGAAGCGGCGAGCGAGCGTTCCACTTCTTCTTCCAACGGAGGCCAGGCGCGTTCCTCAGCCAGATAGATTTCAGCCATCTCGCGGCAACCGCAGATGATCGCTTCGCGCAAACGCGCGCGCCGCGCTTCCGGCAATTCGTTTTCGCTGTTTAGCAATGGCATCTATATCTATCTTCTCTTCAAGGCGGGCAACATATCACACTGTTGGCATGGCAGCCAGAATTGCCGCTACTTCCCGGTGTTCGCCGCTCCCTTCACCACGCGGATGCCAATGTAACTTGGCGAAGGCATCCGCTGCGTCCGTTTCTCGTCTTGTGGTTGATCTGCGCTGCCACCTATCGCCACGCCCTTCCCATCCTTGCCAAGCGCCCATTCGGCAACATTGCCGCCCAGATCAAAAATCAACTCATCCTCGCCCAACCCTTTGAAACTGCCGACTGCTTTCAACAACGGCGCAGCGCCCGGCAATTTCTCGGCCAACTGGCGCAGCTTCAATTGCAGCTTGGCGGCATCGTCGGGATTGACCTTGTACCCGGCCCAATAATCCAGCGTGTTTTCGCCAGCTTTGGCGGACTCGTACAAGCTTGCCACTTCATCAACGGCAGCCAGCCGGTAACTCTGGCCCGTCAATTTGCTCAGCCACACGCAATAAGTTTGCGCTTGCTCAAATGACACACCATTCGCCGGGTAATTCTCCGTCCCCACGTCAAACTTGTAATTCGCATCAAAGGCCGCGAACTGTGCGCGCGTGAGCTCAAATCTGCCGATCTCAAATTTCAAATCCCCATACTTCACCGTCTCCGGCACCAGCTTGCCGCCGACCAACTCGCCATAAAGCGCGCCGCTCTTTTTGAATTCAGCGTGTTTGAACACTAACGCCAGGGGCGAATCTTTTTTGAAGGCCTCGTTCTCCGGCTGGCCGGTGTGGAAGAAATGTTTGTCGTACCAGGCCAGTTCCTCTTCGAGCTTGCGGCGCTGGTGCGAGAGCTTTTGCAGGCTGTGCGGCTCGCCGGGGAAAAGAATGAAGCGCACTGGCGTCTCGCCTTCCTGCTGCAACGCGCGGTAATGCAGCCAGCCCTGTTGCGTCGGCACGTTCGTATCCTGCGTGCCAAAGAAAATGATCGTCGGCACGCGCACCTTATCGAGTTTGAAGAAGGGCGATTTTTGAATGTAAAGCTGAGGATCATCCAGCGGCGATTTGCCGAAGTAGTAGTTGTCGAACGAAGCGCCGAAATGCGCATTGCCCCAATCGCTCGTCCATTCGACATCGCCCGCGCCCGCGCCCAGCACTTTGTATTTGCGCGGCGTGGGCCCAAAGGTTGTCAGCGCAATCGAGAGAATCGAACCGTTCGACCAGCCCATCGTGCCCAGCCGGTTGGCGTCAACCAAGCCTTTGGCGATCAAGCTGTCCACGCCTTTCTCTATGTCGGGCACCTCCAATTCGTAATACTTGCCCGCGATGGATTCGCCGAACTTCAGCCCATAATTCGAACTGCCGTGATAATTCGGCTTCAAGACAAAAGCCCCGCGCTCGCAGATCAGATTCGTCGGATAGGCCCAGTTGTCAGCCCACGCGTCGAAGTCAGCGCCATACGGCCCGCCGTGAATCATCAACATCAGCGGGTACTTCTTGCCCGCTTCGTAATTGTGCGGGTAATACAACAAGCCTTCGATTTCTTCATCGTTCGCGCCTTTCCAGCGCACGACTTCGGCCTTCGCTTTCACGCGATTGTTGAGATGTGAATTGAGTGTGGTCAACTGCACAGCCGTTCGCACCTGACTACTTTCCAAACTCGCGCGGTACCACTGCGCTGGCGTGCTGGCCGTGCTGTATTGGTAAAGCAGCGTCCTGCCGTCCGGGCCCGTGCGCAGTCCGAACGTATTGCTGGCATGTTCACCTTCGATCCAAACGCGCCGCCAATTCTCGCCCGCGCGCACAAACCGCGCCAGGCGGTGCCGCGCGCCATTCGCCAGCAAGGCGACGAAGCCGTCGGGCGTCCCCTGTGGCCCGCTCGCCAGTCCGTTCTCCCATTCCAAATTGATCGGCGCGGCCTTATCGCTGGCCGGGTCGAAGTAATAAAGCAGGCTGATCGCGGCATTCACGTATTTCGGATGCGTCGTGTAGGCCGTCGTCAGATAAAACCCCTCGGCATCGCGCGCGGCGGTGATCGCCTCGACCAACAGCTTGCCATCGGCGAACAGCATCCGGCTCGTCCCGGCTTTCAGATCGTGCAGGAAAACCGCCGGTTTGACTTGTTGATCGTAGGTGTAACGCAAACTGCGATTATGAATCGCCAACACCTTGGTGCGGTCGCGCGAGATTTCAAACGCTTGAACCCAGTCATTGTTGCTGCTCAGCCGCGTGACTTTCTTGTCATTGAGCGAGAACTTAAACAAGCGGACTGGCGGCGCGTGCGCTTCGTCCTCGACCACAATGGAAGCGTCTTTCTTCTCCTTGAGCGCCAGTTCGTAATGGGTCGCGTCCTCTGCCGCCGCAAACAAGATCGTGTCATCGTCGAGCCATTGATAGTTGCTCACACCGCGTTCAAAGCTCGTCAAATTCCACGGCTCGCCGCCGAAGGGATTGAACAGCCACAACTGTGGCTTCGGCCCTTCAACAGGCCCGGCTGCTTTTGCTTTCGGCACCGGCCGTGTGCTGACGAAGGTGATCAACTGCCCGTTCGGCGACCATTTCGGATTGCTGTTGTCGTGCTCCGCCCCGCGCGTCAATTCGATCTCTTTCTTTTCGGTCAATGCCGATAGGATCAGATTCGAGACGTGCCCGTCCTTGTCTTTGTCGGCGCTGCGCTTGACCCAGACGGCCCACTTGCCATCGGGTGAAATATCGAATTGGCTGGCGCTCTCGTGCAACACGAGGTCGTCAACCTGCCATTTCGCGGATTTATTTTCGCCGGTCTGTGCGTACAACAATCCGCCAGCCAGTAGCAGGCAGCAGCAGCTTTGCAGGAATCTGTTCATAGCTTTCCAGTAGATAAAAATGGTTTCGTGCATTGAAAGTTGAAAGACACGCTGAGGGTAGCATTGCCCGGTTCCGGCTGACAATATCATCCACAGCGTAGGGGCAGACCTGCGTGTCTGCCCCGGTGGCATCTGACGCCTTCGATTCCATCAGAGGCCACGGGGCAGACACACAGGTCTGCCCCTACGTTTGAACTTTTTTCAAGCTATAATGCCCGCCGTTTGCCTGACCCATCATATTTGAGGAGAAGAATCGCATGACGAAACTCTCACGCTTGCTCGTGCTGGCAATGCTCACCGGCTTGCTGGCATTCGACCTCAGCACGTTGACGCCGCCGTCGCGCGCGCAAAATCCCGGCGTTGATGTCAAAGCGCAATACGCCAAGTCCGAGCACCAAATCCAAATGCGCGATGGCAAGAAGCTCTGCACCGTCGTTTACTCGCCCAGAGACACTGCGCAGAAATATCCGTTCCTGATTCAGCGGACGCCCTACAGCGCCGGGCCCTACGGCGCGGACGCCTATCGCGGCCCGCTCGGCCCTTCGCCCGCTTATCTGCAAGAAGGCTACATCTTCGTTTACCAGGACGTGCGCGGGACGTTCATGTCCGAGGGCGATTTCGAAGATGTGCGCCCCTTCATCGCCAATAAGAAAGCCAAGACTGACATTGATGAAGCGAGCGACACTTACGACACCGTTGATTGGCTGGTCAAAAACATTCCGAACAACAACGGGCGCGCGGGTTTTTACGGCATCTCGTATCCGGGCTTTTATGCGACGATGGCGATCCTGGCCGAGCATCCGGCGATCAAGGCCGTCTCGCCGCAAGCGCCCGTGACCGATGTTTGGCTGGGTGATGACGACCATCACAACGGCGCGTTCTTTCAGTACGAATCCTTCAACTTCATTATGTTTTTCGGGCTGCCGCGCCCGGGCCCGACGCCGAATCAGTTCAAGAATTTCGACCCCGGCACGCCGGATGGCTACGACTTCTTTCTCAACCACGGCACGCTGGCCAAGCTCAAAGCGAAGTATCTGAAAGACCAGAACAAGTATTGGAACGACACCTTCA
>JAYUCP010000446.1:0-9595 GCA_043740245.1 Acidobacteriota bacterium
GGAAAAGGCGAGTTGCGTTTACAACGTCGGTTACGGCAACGGCTATTCTGTCGCCGAAGTCGTCGAGATGGCGCGCCAGGTCACCGGCCGCTGGATTTCGACCGAGGCTGCCCCGCGTCGCCCCGGCGATCCTGCTGTGCTGATCGCCAGCCCCGACAAACTGATGCTCGAACTCGGCTGGCAGCCGCGCCATAGTGAATTGGATGTGATTCTCTCATCAGCTTGGCAAAGAGTAGTCAGTAGTCAGTAGTCAGTAGCCAGTAGTCAGTAGTTTGGTGAACATTCTGCTACTGACTACTGGCTACTGACTACTGACTACTTCTCATGCGCATCATCGCCGGACAATACAAAGGCCGCCGCCTGAGAACGCTCGAAGGCTTGCACGTGCGCCCGACCTCGGATCGCTTGCGCGAGACGGTCTTCAACATCCTCGCGCCACGCATCGAAGGCGCGCGCTTCGCCGACATCTGCGCTGGTTCGGGGGCGTTGGGGATCGAAGCCCTGTCGCGCGGGGCAAGCGAAGTCGTCTTCATCGAAAACAATCGCCGCGCGGCGCAACTAATCAGCGAGAACCTGCAGCATTGCGGCATCGAATCAGACGTGCGCGTGATCAATCGCGATGCGCTGACGGCGTTGAAATACCTGGCCGCGCAGCCCGTGCAATTCGACATTTGTTATCTCGATCCGCCCTACGACGCGCAACTCTATTCGCCCATCCTGTGGCTGTTGGCGAAACAGCCGCTGCTGGCCGACAATGGCCTCGTGGTGGTCGAACACCGTCGCCAAACACCGCTGGCGGAAAGCTATGAAACGCTGCGCGCCTATCGCACGCTGACGCAGGGCGAAACGCAGTTGACGTTTTTCCGTCACGACGAGTGCCGTCCTGAAGCAATGAACACTTCGCCGCAGATTAGCGCGGAAGAACGCGGATTGGTCTGATCTGCGTTTTCAGCGTTCATCTGCGGCTAGATTCCTTGAGGAATTCAGATCATGCCGTGCTGCGCCCTATATCCAGGTTCGTTCGATCCGCTAACCAACGGGCATCTCGATTTGATCGAACGCGCCAGCAAGCTCTTTGACGAGGTCATCGTCGCCTTGCTGGTCAATCCCAACAAACAACCGCTCTTCACCGTCGAAGCGCGCGTTGCTTTGCTGAACGAAGTCTTGCCGCCACGCTTCCCGAATGTGCGGATCGAAACCTTTTCCGGCTTGCTGGTGGACTACGCGCGCCAAGGCAAGGCCCACGCCATCATTCGCGGGCTGCGTACGGCGGCGGATTACGAATACGAATTGCCGATGGTGCTGATGAATCGTCACTTGTGCCCCGGCGTCGAGACTGTCTTTCTCACCGCCGCGCAGGAATGCGCGCACATCAGTTCGAGCCTGGTGAAAGAAGTCTTCAAACTGGGCGGCGACATTGACGCGCTGGTGCCCGCCGCCGTCAGCCGCGAACTAAAAGCAAAACTCAAACGAGAGCACCCATGACTTTTCCCGTTTCCCGTCGCGCCCAACAAACGCGCCTGTCCGCCACCGCCGCCGTCGTCAACGCCGCCGCCCAATTGCGCGAGCAAGGCGTCAATCTGGTAGACCTCGGCGCGGGCGAACCCGATTTCCCCACGCCCGCGCACATCAAAGAGGCCGCCAAACGCGCGCTCGACGACAACTTCACCAAGTACACCGCGACCAGCGGCATCCTGCCCTTGCGCCAAGCCGTCTGCGCATACATCAACGGCCAATTCGGTTCGGATTATGCGCCCGAAGATTGCTGCATCGTGCTGGGCGGCAAACAGGGCATCTTCAACGCGGTCATGGCGCTCATCAATCCGGGCGACGATGTGCTGCTTGAAAAGCCCTGCTGGGTTTCGTTTCCCGAAATCGTCCACATGGCCGAGGGCAATGTCGTATGGGTTGAAACCGAACCGACTGACTTTCACCTGACTGCCGCCGCCGTCGAAGCGGCTATCACGCCGCAATCCAAACTGCTCATCATCAATTCGCCCTCCAACCCGACGGGCCGCGTGATTGATCCGGCGGAGTTCCGCAAGATCGTCGAAGTCGCTGTCGCGCACGGCCTGTGGGTGATCTCGGACGAATGCTACTTGCAATTCGTCTATCCGCCGCAACAACCCTTTTCCGCCGCCGCGCTGCCGCCCGCATTGCGCGAACGTGTGTTGATCGCGGGTTCACTTTCCAAAACCTACGCAATGACGGGCTGGCGCGTCGGCTACACGCTGGGCGCGCGCGCGTGGATCAACGAGATCATCAAGGTGCAAAGCCAGTCGGCCACGCACGCCGCTTCGATTGCGCAACGCGCCGCCATCACCGCGCTGACCGAAACGCAAGAACCCGTCAACGCGATGCTGGCCGAATACCAGCGCCGCGCCGCTTGGTTCATCCCCGCGCTCAACGAAATCCCCGGCATCGTCTGTGGGCGACCCGAAGGCGCGTTCTATGCCTTCCCGAATGTCAAAGGCTTGCTGGCGGCATGCGGTTTCGCTACGTCAAAAGAAGCCGCTGATGAATTGCTGTGGAAGCATGGCGTGGTGACGACGGATGGCGGCGCGTTCGGCGCGGAAGGTTATTTACGATTGTCCTATGCGAATTCGCTTGAAGCGTTGCATGAAGCGGTGCGCCGCATTCGCCAAATGGTTGAACAGCGTGTCGTTGCGCGGAGTTGAGCTTTGCGGCTTGTCGCAACCCAACGATTGCAGCCCGCGAAGGTGGGTTGAAATTGTGCAACAGAAAATCAGCTTTCATCAGTGACGTTCGTTTCGTTGGCTGCGCTCATGCTGTTTAGGCCGCTGTGCCAGTCCTGTTTCGATTCAGCCGCTGTTGAATCAGCCAGCCACAGAAACCAATCCACGCACATACAGAAAGCCAACGGGCCAGACGTTCGGGCAAAAGCCGCGGCTCAAAGCTGGCCGTCAGCGTGTGCTTACCCGCTGGCAGTTCAAGCAACATCAAGCCGCTACCCGCTTCGGTCTGCGGCTTGATCTCGCGCCCATCCAGGCGGATGACCCAATGCGGGTAGTAATACGTTTCAAGCCGGACGCTGACGGCTTCGGCGCAAGCCAGCACGAATTCGCGCCGTTCGTTGCGTAGGCTTTGGCTGATGACATTGCCGCGTCCGCTCAGAATGCTGAGACCGCCTGGTTGCGTGGCAGGAGGGTAAAAAGCTGTCTCAGCCGTGCGCGGGCGGAAGTAAATTTGATTGCTGGCAAAAGCTCTGATACGAACCAGGTCTTCCCCTAACTGCATGGCGGTTTCCATTGACCATTTCTCGCCTTCAGTCGCATTGAGAAACTGCAACGTTTGGGCCGCCGTCTTCTTGGGGACAGGCCCTGCCAAACTGATCCAAGTCAGAACGAAGGCGACCAGCACCACCAACGTCAGAAAAAACGCCAGGGCTGCGCGCGCCAGCGGTTTGAGTGCCTGCCAGTATGGCAATCCATCCGTGCGGGCGGCGGCCACGATCAAGCCGCACGCCAGCGAAACAAAAGGCAGAAAACGCCAGGGGAATTGAATAAAAGGTAAGCCCGGCATCCAGCGCCACACCCAGGCCGTGACCGGCAGCGAAATCAGCAGCATAAACAACACGACCGCCAGCGCGAACCGCAGCGGCACCACCAACCGCTGGCCCCGACGCAACAACGGCCAACAGGCCAGCAACCCAAGCAGCGCCAGACCAACCTGCGCCAACGTCGCCGTGCTGGCGAGTTCATTCAAAAGAGCCCAGGTTTGCCGGTAATACTCCGCATCCGGCGCGACGGCAAAAAGCAAATAGTTGCGGTAATCGTGCCGTGCCGTCTGCAACTCAACGTGCACCCAAGACATTTCGACCAGTTGCGGCGCCAGGAAAAACGCCGTGAGCGCCAAGACCAAACAGCCACCCAAAGTCAGCCGCCAGACACCGCGCCAACCCGTTTGCGGCAAACAAACGAGCGCTAACAGAGCGATGGCGATGACGCAAAGATAGGTCGTGATTACGTGTGACAACAGCACCCCGCTCAGGCCGAGCGCCAAGGCGGCCACCCCGACACGCCGCCGCTCGCCCAGCAACAATTCATAAGCACCGCGTAAGGCCAGCGGAACCAGGCTCAGCGCAACCGCATTGGCCAGGAAGCAGCGATTCAATCCCAGGATCGGCAAAGCAGGCAAGCCAACATAAAGCAAGGCCGCCTTCAGGCTGGCGGCGCGCGTAAAAAAAGCGCGCGCGAAATAGTAAGCGCTGGCCTGTGCGCCGAACACGCTCATGGTCAGGGTGAGTTTGAGTGCCGTTAAGAGTTCCAGGTTGAAGACTTTCAACCACAACATGCTGCTGAAATACGTGAGCGGGGGATAGAAAGTGAAGAACGCGTCGCCCCGGCCACCGTCCAGCAAACCAGCCCAATGCGGCAGCCAATTCCCTTCGGCAACACTCAGAGCATAGGCGCGTGTAATGTGGTAATGCAGCGACATATCACCGCGCAGGCCGAATTCCGGATGCATCACCGGCTCCCAGACCAATAGCCCGGCGATCAGCGCCCACGCACAGATGAGCAATACAACGCGCGGGCGCGCCTGAAGCGAATCCAGCTCAAACCGCAAGGTTGACGCGGCTTTCCCGTCTTTTCCCTCTGTTTCGTGAGTTCTGGTTGTTTCACCGGTGGTCATAAAAAGTAATGCTGGAAAGTTTATGCGTGAGCAGCAACCGCAAGGAAACTGAGATTGACGAAAAACCCAATCCAAGAAGTAGGTGCGTTGAGCGATCTGCGTTGCCCGGATGGCAGCTTAGCGCAAATCAAGCAGAATGGGCATATCCATAACGGAAAACTGCATTGCCAGCGCAAACCATGTAAACGCCCATTGCCTGCACACCTCCAATTCGCTGCTTGGTGGCCATTGCCACACCCAAAGCGGCCACTTCCGTAAAGCTTTTGGCGATTTATTACGCTTTCTCAAAATAATTAATGAAAAATAGTTGCCAGCATATTTGTTTTGGTGTACAGTCCCGCTCCGTTAGTGGCAAGCTTCCTTACGCCCCGTCTGAGACTTGTTACTTTCTGCAACTCACAAAATTACGAATAACTCGAACCGATAGGTTGTTCGTGCGGTGTAAGTGCCAACTGGATAGGATTAGCTCGCGCTTCTTGGCCTTGGCGAGCTTAGGATGCACCTCAACTTCATCACTTTCCTAGATTAACTTTTCCCCGTCACTGGTGCCGTATTGGGGACATTATTCGTCAGTGATTTCTGGCGTGCTTAGATGTGGCTTTTTCCGTGAAAGCTACCTTCTTTGCGCCTTCCCACTCTTTGCTGACGGGTGATTACGAGAGTTGAATGCTATTCCGCTCTCGTTCTTTTAGCGCCTACGCGTAACGAATTCTGTAACTAACGAAACACCCCGGCAAACACGTTACTGTTTCTGTTAAGTTACCTAGTTCGTTGCAAATCCAGAACAAAGTTACTCTGATTTCAGAGTGCTTGTCGTTTTGATGGCAAACGCCTGTGCAGTTGCGTTGCCGTAGGCTTATTCGACTGTTGGCCAGCCCAATTTTTGGCTGTTCCGCTTGTTTGTACCAGCCTTTATGGTAACAGAACGCGTCGGCGTGTCAGTCGTGGTGTATCTGGGTATCATCATTTCATAACTACCCCTCCCCAATTGATTTAATTCATTATTACGACGTCGCTATTTCTAACAATTTCGCTTCTTGTCCCTGTTTGTTTTGTACTTGGGCATTACTTAACTGCAAGCATTGTCCGAGGTCAAGCAAGCTAAACCTAACAACCATTCACGCTAGAAAGGACCATAGACACCATGAACAAGATCAAGAACTTCCTGAATGACGAATCCGGCCTTGAGCTTTCCGAATATGCTGTCGCAGCCGCATTAGTTGTTGCGGCGGGGGTTGCTGCCTTTTACGGCTTAGGATCGACGATTAAAACAAAGATTACAGCGTTAACATCTGCTGTTTCCGCGGGGAGCTAAAACTTTTCAATCAAGTTTAAGTAGGAGTGCAAATAGTTGAATCATTTGCACTCCTGCACCTTTTGATCTGGATTGAAGAAAATGCCAAGCCTGTTCATCTTACAAACCGCCTTGTGTTGCATTTCGGCAATCTTGGTTGGCTATTTTGATATTCGCTATCGTCGCATTCCTAACAAGTTAGTCTTGCCCTTGCTGCTGGGCGGTTTGTTATTGGGGTTTGTTTTTGCGGGCACAGCAGGTTTAGTCGCCAGCGTGCAAGGGTTGTTACTGGGCTTTGGCTTGATGTTCGTGCTGCACATGTTTGGCGCGCTGGGTGCGGGCGACGTCAAGTTATTCGCCGCGCTGGGCGCGGTGCTGGGTGTGCAATTGGTCTTGCCGACCTTTGTGATTGTCGTGTTGCTGGGCGGCGTGCTGGCGGTCGGTTCGATGTTGTATGTGGGGACGACGCGCGTGACAGGCGAACGGGTGCTGCTGATTTTTAATGGGCTGCTGATGGGGAGCGTGCCGCGCTTCCCGGTGCCGGACGACAAACGGCAAACGTTGCCCTATGGCGTGGCGATCACGGTGGGCAGCCTGCTTTCGCTGGTGTGGCATAACTTGTAACGCATAGCGTGTCCGTAGCACGAGCGTGAGTGAGGGCTACCTTGGCATACGACCTCACTGGTCTGCCAATTAGGATGCATTCTTGAGGCAGCCCTTGCTCACGCTCGGGCTACGGACACCTGGACAAATTCAATGAAAAACAAAGCCCCATTCCTGGTTCTGATTGGCGCGGTCTTGTTTGGCTTGCTGGCGTCGGTTTCGGTCACCAGTTACCTGGCCAATGTGCGTGGCAGCAACAAACAAAACCTGATTGTCGTGGCCAGCATGGAAATCCCCCTGGGCAGCAAAATCCTGGCCGAACAACTGACCACGGTGCAAATGCCCCAGGGCGCGACGCCGGAAGGCGCGTTTACCGAAGTGGCCAAAGTCGCCGGGCGCATCGCCGCCATGCGCATCGCGGCGCGCGAAACGGTGATCAACGCGCGGCTGGCGCCGGTGGGTGCGGTGGCCGGGTTATCTTCGATCATTCCCGCGGGCCAGCGGGCGATGACCGTCAAAGTTGAAGATGATTCGGGCATGTCGGGATTTGTTTTGCCGGGGACGTTTGTGGATGTCGCCGCCGTCCTCAACATTGGGGGCAGTGCCGGGAATAGCACGATTTCAAAGATCATCCTGCAAAACATCAAGGTGCTGGCCAACGGCGACAACCTGGACGAACCCCAGGACAAACGCGACGCCCAAAAGGCGCGCACCGTGACCTTGCTGGTCATGCCCGAGCAGGCCGAGAAACTGTTGCTGGCTTCGACGGATGGCCGCTTGCGGCTGGTGATGCGCAATGGCACAGATCAAAACAACTCGCCGACGCTGGGCGCCAATGTGCGCACGCTATTGACGGGCGAGGCCGGGCTGTCGGCGGCCAATTATGCCGCGTTGACCGGGACGCCACCCAACGCCACCCCAGCGCCGGCGGCCCCCGCCACACCGCCTGTGCGCCGCGCCGCACGCCCCAGCCGGCTCGATCTGCTGGCCCCGGTGTTTAGCGAGGTTTCGCCGAAACCCGCGCCCGCGCCGCCGCGCGCGTCGGTGGAATTTTTTGAAGGCACAAAAAAACGCTCCGTTGAATTTCCGGATCGTTGAACTTCTACCACCCTCCCATCAGCCGTGACTAAAAAAAGGAGAATTGTTCTTATGCCGAAAAGTCATCCCCTAATCGCACAGAGCCGCCGAACGCTCTGCCAAATGTCCCAAATGTCCCAAATGTCTTGGATGCTGGCCGCGTTTTGCTGCGCGGCCATTGCCGTTTCTGTGCCGGCGCAAGACACCGTCATCAAAGCTTCGTTTGCCAATCCGCCCAAAGAGCCGATTCCGGTTTATGTGCTGACGGGCCAATCCATGGTGGTGAAATTCGATCAGGAGTTCGGGCGCGTGGCCGCTTCGAACCTGGACTTTGCCGAAGCCGTGCTGGTCGCGCCCGATCAAATCGTCATCAACGGCAAGGCGTCGGGGCGCGCGCGCTTTACGGCCTGGTCGCGCAACAGCGAGGTATTGATCTTTATTGACGTGGATGTGCGCGTGAACCTGGCCCAGATTGATTCGCAAGTGCGCGCGCTCTTTCCCAACGACGACATACGCCTGAGCCAGGCCAACGGCTCGGTGGTGATTTCGGGCAGGGCCCAGCCCTTGATCGCCAAACAGGTCGAACAGGTCGTGACCGCCGCCGGTTTCAAAACGGTGAATCTGCTGGCGCAACCGGTGCAAAACACCGCGCAGGTGCAATTGCAGGTGCGCGTGGCCGAAGTCTCGCGCAACAAACTGGCCGAGTATTCGTTTTCACCCGTCTATCAATCCACGCCAGGCACGGGTGGTTATTCCAACACCGGCACCGGCCCCTATTCGCTCGGCGCAATAGATAAAGGCAATATCCTAGGCTCGGTCGCCAGCAACCTGAATTTGTTCGTGATGGGCGGCAATGCCTTTGCATTTTTGCGGGCCTTGCAACAAACGGGCGCGTTGCGGGCCTTGGCCGAACCCAACCTGATTGCCATGGACGGGCAAACGGCCAGTTTTTTGGCGGGCGGCGAAATCCCAGTTCCGCTGGTGACCGGCGCGGGCGGTCTCGGCACGGTGACGATCCAATGGAAGGAATACGGTGTGCGGCTTAATTTCAAGCCGACGATCGTTGACGAACAACACATCAAGCTGGAACTCGAACCCGAAGTCTCGACGCTCGATTATTCCAACGCGGCGCGCCTGAGCGGTTTTTTGATTCCGGCCCTGCGCGTGCGCCGCGCCAAGACGGGCATCGAGTTGCAGGACGGGCAAAGTTTCGGCATCGCGGGTTTGCTCGATAACAACGAAACCAAATCGCTGGGCAAACTGCCGGTGATCGGCGATGTGCCGATCCTGGGCAATCTCTTCAAATCGAAGTCGTTTCAACGCAACGAGACCGAACTGGTCTTTATCGTGACGGCGAAACTGAGCAAGCCGCTCAACCCGGATAACGTACCGCGCCTTAAGGAAGTGGACGGCTTGCGCAACGGCTCGCCGCTGGGCATCGAAGAACCCAAAGCGGACAAGGACAAGACGGATGGGGCCGGCAGTGAGACCGCACCACCGGCTGAAACCGCACCGGCAACTCCTGCAAACAAAGAAGAGGTCAAGCCTAAGACACCGGCGGTGATGAAACCGCTGAACGTGCCGACACTGGCGTTGCCCAACAACTTGGCCCAGTTCTTACCACTCTTCAAGTTTGAAAAATTGCGATGGGTCTTAACGCCGCCGCCCGGCCTCAGATTCAGCGCGGCGCGTGCCTTGTCGGCCCAATTGGATTTTGTATTAACACTCGCCCCAAGGGGCGGACAGGAACCATAAAAGGTAACGGTGGAAGGCAGGTTGGGAACCTGCCTTACCGCTTATTTGAGGAGTTTTTATGCGGATCATAAGCCCAGCAGCCAAAGGACGCCGCCTTTATCAGGGTGGCTCGATCCTCGGCGTGTCGGCCATTGCGATGCTCGCCATTTTGGGCGTCGTCGGCCTGGCCGTGGACATCAGCCATATGTATCTGGTCGCCGCCGAATTGCAAAA
>JAYUCP010000447.1:0-3950 GCA_043740245.1 Acidobacteriota bacterium
GATGGGCATCGCCAGAAAGAAGAACGCGGGAACCAACAAACCGAGTTGCCAGTTCAACGCGGGCGCGAGCATCGCCAAACTGAAAAAGAAGCCTGCGCACGACGTAGCCAATACGCCGACGCGCAACGGCGCATCCGTCTTGCCTTGCCGTTGCCAGTAATCGCAAAGCCGTCCGCCGAGATATGCGCCCAGCAAACCGGTGGCGAGCGAAATGACGCCGAGCGTCAATCCGGCTTGGCGTTTCGTCCAGCCGTGTACGCGAATGAAAAACGATGGCAGCCATGCCTGCTGCGAGTAATTGCAGAGCGCCTGAAATGCGAAGGCCAAACAAATCCCCACGACCGATTGCCAGCGCAGCTTTATCTGGTCAATCACTT
Organism: Acidobacteriota bacterium; assembly: GCA_043740245.1. Classification (GTDB taxonomy): domain Bacteria; phylum Acidobacteriota; class Blastocatellia; order RBC074; family RBC074; genus JACPYM01. Next base: position 378 of record JAYUCP010000447.1, read on the forward strand.
CAGCGAGACTCAACTTGCTGGTTTGTCCGCCAAGCAAGTTTTTTCGCTCAGGCTCTTTGATCGTGAAAACCAGCAGCGTCGCCAGCAAGCCCGGCAGCCCGACAATCACAAACGTCAAACGCCACGAACCTAATGCGCCAATAATCAATCCGCCGACGATCAGCGCCAGCCCCGAACCGAAAAAGACGCCCATCGAGAAGATGCTCAACGCCGTCGCCAAGCGCTCTTTGGGAAAGTAATCAGACAACAACGAAAAGGCCGAGGGCGAGAGCGTCGCTTCGCCTACGCCGACACCCATGCGCGCGGCGAACAGCGTCCCGAAACCGCGCGCCAGCGAGCACGCCGCCGTCATCAGGCTCCAGCAAAAAATCCCCGCAGCGACCAGCTTGCGGCGATTGCCACGATCTACGATGCGCCCCATCGGCAGGCCGAGCAGCGTATAAAAAATGCCGAACGCCAGGCCTTGCAACAAACCCATTTGCGTATCGCTCGCGCCCAAGTCCTGTTTGATGGGGTCAACGAGCAAGCCCAGAATCTGGCGGTCAATAAACGACAGCGTATTGCACAACATCAGCACGAGGGCGACGTACCAAGCGTAACGCAGGTTCGGTTCAGCCTTGAATTCATTCGTCATGAAATTTTTAAGGGGCATAAGATTCACCACGGGAAGAGCCTGAAAAATACACAGGCCAGCGTCATTACGATGGACGCGCCCAGCAAAAACGGAAGCGTGAATTTCTGATGCTCGCCCAATTCGATGTTCGCCAGCCCTACCAGCAAAAACGTAGCGGGCGTCAGCGGGCTGACGGGAAACCCCGTCGTCATTTGTCCGAGCAAGGCGGCTTGTGCGACCTGAATCGCCGGGACGCCCAGTTTTCCGGCGACTTCGGCGACCACCGGCAGCACGCCGAAATAAAACGAATCAGGGTCGAACAACAAACTCAACGGCATCGAAAGCAACCCCAACACGAACGGAATATGCCGCGCCAGGGCTTGCGGCACATGCGCTACGGCGGCTTGCGCCATCGCGGTCAGCATGCCCGACTCTTTCATAATGCCGGTGAAGGCTCCGGCAGCGAGCAGGATCGCCGCCATCATCAGGGCTGCTTGCGCGTGCGCGTCAATGCGCGCGCGTTGCTCTTTGACGTTCGGATAATTGAGCAGCAATGCCAGCACCGCGCCAAGCATGAATACGACGACGGGTTCGACCTTGCCGCTAATCATCAGCGTCATCAGTCCAACGGTGAGCAGCAGGTTCAACCAGAAATAGCGCGGACGCAACAAAGCGGTTTCAGCTTCCGTTCGTTGGCGTGTAAAAATCTGTTGCGTTGTTTCGGTTACGCCCAGCCGTCGCGCTTCCCTTTTGCCGAGCCAATAAGCAGCAGCAAAAACATATAGCAGCCCTACGCCTTGCACCGGAATCAGCGGGTTGAAAACTTCAGTGACTGGCACATGCAAAGCTCCGGCGGCGCGAATCGTCGGGCCACCCCAGGGCAGCATGTTGTTGACGCCCGCCGCCATCGCTACGGCGCAAGCCAACACGCGCTTGTCCATTTGCAGCCGTTCGTAAAGCGGCAGCAACGCGGGAACCGTAATCAAAAACGTTACCGCACCCGAACCATCCAGATGAACCAGCGCCGCCAAGAGCGCCGTGCCTACGACGATGCGCACGGGATGGTGGCCTACAGCACGCAGGATGCGCTCAATGATCGGGTCGAGCATGCCTGCGTCGTTCATCACACCGAAATAGAGAATCGCAAACACGAACATGCCCGCGATGGGCGCAATGCCGCGTATGCCCGTGACCATAAACGCGCCGGTCTTCCAGCCGAAGCCGCCGAGCAGCGCGGCGACAATGGGTACGGCAATCAGAGCTACGAGTGGCGACATTCGTTTGCTGAGGATGGCCGCCAGCAAAACTACAATTGTGAACAGGCCAAGCCAAGCCAGCATCAAGCGGCTCCTCTGGTGAGAGATGCGGCGAATTCCGTAGCGATTTCAATTTCCATACTCAGCAGCAAAAAACTCAACGTTTTGCCATGCGCATCGAGATTGAGCGATTCGTTGACGCCGCCATCGAGCGCGCCTTCCAACACGAAATTCAGCGCGCCGAGTTTGGGCAGCAAATAACGGCGCACTGCGGTCGGCGCGCGATGGCGAAACAATGCGGCGACGCGCGCTTCGGTGACTTGTTGGACCAGCAACGGGAACAGCTCCGGCTCGTAAGCAATCAAGCTGATATTTGACGTGTCGCCCTTGTCGCCGGTGCGGCTATGCGCCAACCGATGCAGGGCAATTTGAATCGTGGTCATAGTTCAATCCAGGGGTTCAATCCAGCCAAGTAAACGAAGCAGGCACAAGTTCACGCGGCACAAAACAAGCCTCGGAATTGAGGCGCGGCGTAAGCGTAGTCCTCACGCCGCCACCGCCCGCCGGGCCGCAGGTATAAAGCGCCGTTACCTCATTCACCAAGCGTTCGACCACCGCGTGCTGGTCGTGCACGCCTGCCACGCGCAAACGAATGTCGCTCTCAGCCCCAAGTTGCAACTCTTGCAGTGCCTGCCCGCTGTCATCACCGAATACGCTGAGCGTGCCAATCAGGTCGAAACGCAAGGGCAGCGCGTCGCCCATTCGTTTTTTGATGACGTCTGCCGCGAGTCGCGCGCGCGCGTTGGCGTTCGGGCCGGCGTAAGAGATTTCGGCTTCGCCCAGCCAGCCGCCTGCGTAACAAGCCAGCACTTTCAAGGTGTCAGGCCGCGCGTCGCCGCGAATGCCGGTGACCGCGACGCGATTCACGCCCACCTCCGTGACTTCGGCTTCTGATATGTCAGCGATGACATCGGGCGTCAAGTAAGCCGACGGATCGTGAATTTCATAAAGCAATTGTTCTTTCACCGTGCGCGCATTGACAAGGCCGCCGGTGGGTTCGGCTTTGGTGATGACGAAGGAACCGTCGGCGGAAATTTCGGCAATCGGGAAGCCTACGTTGTGCAGGTCGGGTACGTCTTTGAAACCGGGGTCGGCGAAATATCCGCCGGTGACCTGCGCGCCGCATTCGAGCAGATGCCCCGCCATCGTCGCGCGCGCGAGCAAGTCCCAATCCGTTTCGTTCCAGTTGAAATGCGCCAGCGCGGGGCCTACGACTAACGAAGGGTCGGCGACGCGACCTGTGACGACGACCTGTGCGCCCGCGCGCAAGGCTGCGGCAATCGCGCTGGCACCCTGATAAACATTGGCGCTGACGAGTTCGCGCTCAGTGGGTTTGAGGTATGCGCGTAACAGCGCGCGGCCTTTGTCGTCGGATAAATCATCGCCTTCGACAATGGCGATGCGCAGGCTGGCAAGCCCTTGTTCATTGGCGATTTGGCGAATCAGCCTAGCCGCCGCGCGCGGATTCGCCGCGCCAAAATTGCTGACGATGGCGATGTTGTTTTCCACGCAACGGCGCAACACCGGGCGCACCATCGGTTCGAGCAACAGCGCGTAACCCGCTTCGGGATTTTTGCGCCGTGCGAGTTGTGCCAGCGCCAGCGTGCGTTCGGCCAGCATTTCAAAGATCAACACGCCCGCGCC
>JAYUCP010000448.1:0-3946 GCA_043740245.1 Acidobacteriota bacterium
TGGTTGTGGCAACTCTTAGCACTATCAACCGTCGGCAACAGCCGACTGATTTCAAAGGACTTACACCTTAACCTGGCGCACATGGGTAAAGAACCCGCACCCACACTTGCTGTGTCCTGAAATACTGATAAAGCAGGCGCAAGATAGACCGCAGCGCACGCTATTGGAAAGATGTAGCAGCGCAGCAGGCGCCACCGTCCCGCCGTGGCCTCAAGGCTTGAGGGCGTTTTCGACCGTCGTCACCAACAGTTCACGATCAATGATGCCGAAGCGCGAGAGAATCAGTTTGCCCTGTTTGTCGTAAATAAACGTCGCGGGCAAGACGCCGGGCCAGTCTTTATTGATCAGATCAATCATCTGCTGCGGGTCGTCGGTGTCTTGCACGTAGACGGGGAAGGTCATGCCTTTCTCTTTGACGAAGCGTGTGACCAGCGTTTTCAGGTCGGTCGTATCATCGGCGCTAATGGCGAGGACTTGCACGCCTTTGCTGCGGTATTCCTTGTCTAGCTTGATGAATTCGGGCATCTCGGCCACGCAGGGCGCGCACCAGGTCGCCCAGAAATTCAGCACGAGGACTTTGCCTTTGTATGAATCGCGCAGCTTGGGAAAGGCCGCCGGTTTGAGCAAGGCGATGTTGGAGGCGGCGCTCGCCGGTTTGATTTTGATGGGCGCGCGGTGCGGTTTGGGATTGGGACGTTGTGGCGCGAAGGCGGTACCGCGAGCGGTAGCGACCGGGTTCAGCGCCGTTGAGCCGCTCGACTGCCGCAGACCAACCCGGTCGCTACCGCTCCCGGTACCGTACCGATTCGTTGCTTGCTCACGTTTGATGACACAGCCGAGCGCCTTGGCTTCGGGCACGCTGACGGGTTTGCCCGCGAGCAGCTCGTTCAACGCCTCGCGCAAGTCGCGGCGTTTGACGTGAACCGGCAGATGCGAATTATCAATGCGCCCGTGATAGCGTAGAACGCCTTGCGCATCCACGACAAAAATTTCGGGCGTGCGTTCCGCGCCGTAAGCATCGGCGATCTTGTTGCCTTTGTCTTTGAGGATGGGGAAGGCGAAGCCCTGCTTTTCGGCGTGCGCCTTGATCTCGGCGATGCTCTCATTCGCGCTGGCATTGAGGGCGAAGAAGGCGACGTTCTGTTTGGCGTAGTCTTCGCTGAGCGCGCGGATGCGTTCGTTGTAGGCGTTTGAAATCGGGCATTGCACGCTGAGAAAGGCGACGACGGTGATCTGACCGCGCTGGTCTTTGAGCGCGTGCTTGGCGCCGTTCAGGTCTTTGAGGGTGAAGTCGGGCGCGGGTTGGCCGATGGTCAGGGCTGTGTTCGCATAGGCCGCGCCGGTCATCAACCAAAGTGTGGCGATCAACAACACTGCGGAAATTGTTTTCATTTCTTGTTACTCCTGCTTTGTTTGGCCGCCGGTTGGCGTTTGGCACGCGGCGGTTTTTTGGGAACGACTTGCAGCTTGGGCACGGGCGGCGGTGGAAAGCTGATGCGTTCGTAAACATCCGCCAGGCTCAAGCGGCACTTGATGGATTCGATCTCAAAGCTCGTTTCCAGGCCGCGCCCTTCCAGCCCTCGATGAACGCGATAACGCCAACTGCCATCGGGCTGGCGTGTGTAATGCTCGATCTTGGCCGCGTTCTGCGCGACCAATAAATAATCTTGCAACGCTGGATTCCAGCGGTCGTACCGCTCGAACTTGATGTCGCGGTCGAAGTCTTCGGTCGAAGGCGACAGCACTTCAAAGATCACCACCGGGTTGATGACAATGTCGCGGAATTCATCGTGATATTGAATGGGATCGCAGACGACGAAGACATCGGGGTACGAGAACAAGCCTTTGCTGCCGTGCGGCGAGAGCGGCAACGGGCCGCTGCGGACTTTGGTGTTGGCGATGCGGCCTTCACAAGGTGTGCCGCGGAGTTGCGGATGCAGCAGGCCAGCCAAATTCATGCAGATTCTGCCGTGATCTTCGCTCTCGCCCGCCATCTTGTAGATGTACCCATCGAGATACTCGTGGCGCTCTTCGGCAGCGCGTTCAAATTCCAGGTACTCTTCGATAGAGTAAACCGTTGGAGCAAATGCTAGAGACATCGTTCACCTCACTTGCTTAGCTTACAGTTTCTCCGCCACCGACTTCGCCTGCAAAAACAGCCCCAGATAATCGCGCCCGCCCGCCTTGCTATCCGTCCCCGACATATTGAAGCCGCCAAACGGATGCACGTCCACCAGCGCGCCCGTGCATTTGCGGTTGATGTAAAGGTTGCCGACGTGGAAGTCGCGTTTGGCTTGTTCGATGCGCGCGCGGTTCGACGAATAGAACGCGCCGGTCAGGCCATAGATCGTGTTGTTCGCAATCGCCAGCCCCGCCTGCCAGTCGCCCGCCTTGATACAAGCCAGCACGGGGCCGAAGATTTCTTCCTGCGACACGCGCGCCTGCGGATCAACGTCGCCAAAGACGGTCGGCGGGATGAAGTAGCCTTCGCCCGCGCGTTCGTGCTGGCCGCCACCGGCGAGCAAGCGGCCTTCGTTCTTGCCGATTTCGATGTAGCTCGACACTTTCTCAAACGCCTTCTTGCTCGACACCGGGCCGGTGTAGTTGCCGACATCCTTGACCGGGCCGACGCTGAGTTGGCTGGCGAGCGCGGCGACTTTGCCGACGACGCGGTCATAGACTTCATCCACGATTACCGCGCGCGAACAGGCCGAACATTTCTGGCCGGAAAAGCCGAACGCCGAAGCGACGATGCCAGCGGCGGCTTCGTCGAGGTTGGCGGTTTCGTCAACGACGATGGTGTCTTTGCCGCCCATTTCAGCGACGACGCGCTTGATCCAGCGTTGGCCGGGCTGCGTTTTGGCCGCGAGTTCGTTGATGCGCAAGCCCACCGCCATCGAACCGGTGAACGAGATGAAGCGCGTTTGCGGATGCGCGACCAGATATTCACCGACGGTCGGGCCATCGGCGGGCAGGAAGTTAATCACGCCGGGCGGCAGGCCAATCTGTTCCATCAATTCGACGAACTTCGCGGCGATGACGGGGCTGTCGTCCGATGGTTTCAGCACGACGGTATTGCCCGTGACGATTGCGGCGGTTGCCATCCCCGCCATAATCGCCAGCGGAAAGTTCCACGGCGGAATGACGATGCCGGCGCCCAGCGGGATGTACTTCACTTCGTTGACTTCGTCTTTCAGCGGCGATTGCGTCAACGGATGATGATCGGCGTAATGCAGCGCCTGGCGCGCGTAAAATTCCATGAAGTCAATTGCTTCGGCAGTGTCGGCTTCGGCTTCCGCCCAGGACTTGCCGACCTCGTACACCATCCACGCGTTGAATTCGTTTTTGCGGCGGCGCATCTCAGCAGAGGCTTTGATTAAGTATGCCGCGCGCTCTTCTGCTGGAACGTGTTGCCATGTCGCAAAGGCTTTCCAGGCCGATTGAATTGCCTGATCGGCCAGTTCCTGCGTTGCGTGATGGACGCGGCCCACAACCTGTTTGAAGGCGGACGGGTTGACCGAATCCACGAACTGTTTTGTCTGGATGTGTTCGCCGCCGATGACCAGCGGGTATTCGCGGCCCAGTTGCGCTTCGACCTGCTCCAACGCTTTGAGCATCCCCTGCGCGCTGCGTTCGTCGCTGAAATCGGCGAACGGTTCGTTCTTGAACTCAGGAAGATTGAACATAACTTGAAAAATCCCTTTTGCAGGCCTCTTTTGGTTACAGATGTTAAGGCCAGTCATTCTAACGGACGGTTTGGCGAATCGCCACTTGGAGCGATGTTGAATTCGGCGATGGTTGCGCCCAAGCCGCCAGCGGTTGGTGACGCGTCGTAAAAGTTTATGACAAACGAAGTCCGGCTCAAAATCTTGCGTACCATCTCGCGCTGCACTCCGATGCCTTTGCCGTGAATGATGCGAACGGTGGAAAAGCCGCGCGCGTGGGC
>JAYUCP010000449.1:0-24116 GCA_043740245.1 Acidobacteriota bacterium
TTACGCCCAGCTACCAAGTCGGGCGGCTGGGCAGGAAAGCAAAAAACTACGCGAAAACAAGGGGTTTTTAACGCCCTGTTTTCGCCAGTGTCCAGTTACCATGTCACATATTGACTATACGACAGATACTCTCAAACACTATGTCAGAAAGAATGGCTGGTTGCCGGCTTGTAAAAATCAAGTCTCGGCTGTCAAGAAACGCCTGAAAAAAATCCCTCTGCGTTATTTCACTTTTTGTGCTGCTGATGCGATTGATGTGTTTATGCTGGTCCGCGAGAAGATTATACAGCGTTCAGCGCAGACAGGCAGGTTAGAAGGGGTTTTCTTTTGTGAGAAAGACGAAGACGACTTTGGAAAAATAGCTGACCTGATTGGCTCGCCTGAACAAGGATTTCAAGGTGATTTTGAGAAAATAGTTTTGTTTGAGGATGATGTCGAAACCCAGGGCAAGGACTTGTATAATGAAACTGAAGAGGCTTTCACAGAAGATCTTCGTAAAAAGTTGAGGTATAAGGATTCACATATCAGGCTACAGCGCCAGTTCCCTTTTGACATAATCAACTTAGATGTTTGCGGGGTGATGTTCCCACCAAGAAAAGGTGTTATCGCTCCACTATTAAAATCAATCATTCAACTTCTGAAGTGGCAAACAGAATCTCCACTCCCCAATGGAGACCGCTCCCAGCAGTTTACGCTTTTTCTCACTTCGCATATTGACCCCGATCAGACTGACCAAGAAGCAATTGGGCAACTTTCTAGCCGATTGTCAGATAACATATCTACTCACCCAGAATTTCGTTCCGCCTTTGCTAAGCGATACGGTCACGAAATAGTTGGCGATTTGGTGAATCAACAATTTGCTGAATTCTTTTGTCTATCGCTGCCAAAATTTATAATTCATCACGTTTTATTTGAACTCGGATGGGAGGCAAATTACGGCCCAATATACCTCTACAACAGGCCAGATAGATATAGGTCACAAAACTATCAAATGATGCATTCTGTCTCTGTATTCAAGCGGATTCAGAATTTCAGACAACGTATAGATCAACCAAGTGTGAGTCAATACGTTCAGGCTGTTACTAAGGTTGTTGAGACTGGAATGACTTGGGTTGAACAGCAAGTTGAGTCCCCTGATATTAAGGGTGAACTTGAATCAGATCTGACAAGTATTGTTGAGTATCGAGACCAAAGTAAGGGCTGAAGGGAGAGTAGTTTGCTTTTGCCAGCAAAGACCTCAGACGAGAACGAGCGTTCTTAAGCTATTGGCAGCTTGAGCAACACAATCTGCTACGAAGTTTATATCTGTTTCTTTATTCTCACGCCCGAGACCAAATCTCAATGATTTGTGCGCCCTCTCATCACCATAACCTAACGCAATAATCACGTGCGATGGCTCAACTTTGGCAGTTGTGCAAGCTGAACCTGTTGACAGCGACACATCATGTTTGAGTTGCACCAGCAGCGAACGGCTCTCCACACCGGGAATCGCAACGCTCAGATTGTTTGGCAAACGCAGCGTCGGATGACCGTTGAGTTGAACGTCTTCAAGATGTTCCTGTAGCCCCCGCCACAATAAGTTGCGCAACTCGCCCACCCGCTTTGCTTCCGTTTTCATCTCTTTCGCCGCAAGCTCAGCAGCCTTACCCAAACCGACAATGCCGGGAACGTTCAGCGTGCCGGAACGCATCCCGCGTTCGTGACCGCCGCCGTGCATTTGCGCCGACACGCGCACGCGCGGGCGGCGTTTGCGCACGTAAAGCGCGCCGACACCTTTGGGGCCGTACATCTTGTGTGCCGACAGCGAGAGCAGGTCAATGTTCAACGCTTCGACATTGAGCGGGATGTAAGCCGCCGCTTGCGTCGCGTCGGTGTGAAACAGGATTTCGTATTCGCGGGCGATGCGCCCAATGTCGGCCAGCGGCGCAAGCGTGCCAATTTCGTTGTTGGCCGCCATCACCGAAATCAAGATCGTTTGCGGCGTGATGGCGCGGCGCACATCGTCAGGATCAATCAGGCCGTCCTGGTCTACGGTCAGGTACGTGACGCGGTAGCCTTTCTGTTCCAGATACTGGCACGAATCGAGCACGGCTTTGTGTTCGGTAACGCAGGTGATGATGTGATTGCCCCGGTTGGCGTGCTGTTCGGCGATGCCGAGAATAGCTAGATTGTCCGATTCGGTCGCGCCGCTGGTGAAAATGATTTCGTCCGATTGAGCGTTGAGCAGCGCGCCGATTTGCTGGCGCGCCTTTTCGACAGCGCGATTGGCTTCAGCACCATATTCGTGGTCAATGCTGGCGGCGTTGCCGATGATGTCGGTGAAATAGGGCAGCATCGCTTTCAGCACGCGCCGGTCAACGGGCGTGGTGGCGTGATGATCCATATAAACCGGTCGGCGGGAAAGACCGGCGCTGTCAGGCTCGTGCTGCTTTGGCATGACTCTTACCTGATTCCACACGCTGCTGCGCGTCAGCAACTATCGCAGCAAGGTCGGTGACGTTTTTGAGCCGCTGAATGAGCAGGCCCACACCACGATTCAGATGCGCTTTGAACTGGGATTCAAGGTCGGCTTCCGGGTCAAGGCCATCCAGTTGCAAGCGTTCGCGCAAAAGCGAGAAAAAGAAAACATCCCATTGCCCAGTCAGCGTGTAGCGATTGAATTCGCGCGCATTCCCATCGGCATAAAGCTGTGCATCGGGAATGCCCGGTTCGGCCAGCGACAAACAAAAGCCGAGCCGACAGAGCAGATTGGGCGTCAGGCCGGTGCGGGTTTTTAGATTGCGCAACCGTTGGTCGGTTTCTTTGCCAATGTGAATGCGGTTAAACACGGTTCTTTCGCTTCTTTCGTTCGAGTTGCTGACCGTTCTCGACGTGATCGTTTGCGCCATTGTTCAGCATCAGCGGGATCAAGCTTGCATCGTTGAGGACGTATTCCTCCGGCCCTTCGATATTGTAGGTCGCAATGCTGTCATAGCCAGCCCGTATTAGCTTATACGTCCATTCATCCTGCCAAATATCGAAAAGGTGCCACTTCGCGTTGACCATCTCAAGAATGCTGTAATCGCCGGTGACGCGCTGCAGTTCTTCGACGCCTGCCAAATTGATGTCGCCATCCGCCGGGTCACACAACACAAGCCGGTTGGCCGTGGCAGGCAGCACAGCTTTTCTGAGCGTACCATACCCCTCCGCTTGTTCTGCGTCCGTCGTCCAGGTGCGGCCAAATCCGCCATGTACATCAAGCCCGATGGCACCCGGCGTTTCTCCGCGATAAAGCACAAGGCCGTTTTCTGGCGGGCTATACAGCGAGGTGGCAATGGTTTCTTGTCGCTCGGCATCGAACTGAAGCCGGTAAGCACGCGCCAGCCAGGGTTCAGTCTGTCCTAACAACCGTCCATCCAATTCAGCATCGGTGGTCAGCAAGATTACTTGATCGCTGACTTGCGGGATGAAATCGTGCAAGAGGCGCTGGCGGTGACTGTCATCTAAGCGAGCCAGCGGCGTGTCAATCACCAGCGGCAAGCGGCGGCCACTTACCTGGCGCAAAGCCCACAACAAAGCCAGCGCGAAAAGCTGGCGCTCGCCGGCGGAAAAGGCCGACAGGTCGAGCACTCCGCCATCCGCGCCCAACAGCTCTACGGTGAAAAGTTCGGGGTTGATGCGGACGCGTTCGATCAGGTGTTCTTTGCGGCAGACGATGTTGAAGCGCGCGACCAGCGCCGTTTCGAGCGCGGTGATGCGCTGGCGTAAGAGCGTGTCGTGATAGGTGCGCAAGGCGCGGCGGCTCTGTTCGGCCAGTTGCGTCTGGCGTTGCCGGGACAGGGCAGCGGCGAGCTTTTCGCGGACGCGTTCCAGTTTGCGCCCGGTGTCGTTGAGTTGGAATTGCCGCGCGCCGGTTTGTTCATTCAGTGCGGTTTGCTGGCGGCGCAATTGGGTGAGTTCAGTTTGCAGCCGGTTGATCTCTTCGTGCAGCGGCGAGAGTGCGTCTTCGTCAGGCACGCGCCGCAAATCAGCGTCGAGTTGTGCCTGTTCAATTTGCAAGGCGCGCAGCCGTTCGCCGAGAAAGGCCGTCTGTTGCGGCAGGGCGTGGCGGGCTTGCGTGATCCATCCTTGCAAGCGCTCGCGTTCCGGTTCGGCCAGTTTATGCAAGACGGAGATGCGGGCGTTCTTTTTTGTTTTGCCGGTCTTGCGCAAGCGCTGTAGCAAGCGCGCAGCGAACTCCTGACGTTTGTCGGCAGAGACGCGGAAGCCCTCCCAAAGAGCGTCTTCGGCCAGGGCGTTTTTCAATTCGGCCAGTTGCTGCCGTAACTCAGCGGACGGCGCGCTGGTCAAGGCGTTCTCGCGGTTGAGCCGTTCGCTCAGGCTCTGGCAAAGTTCGGGCGCAAGGGCGAAAGGCAACAACTCCGCGCATAGTTCGCGCAACTGCGCTGAAAGGGCTTCGATTTCGAGTTCGATGGTTTGCAAGCGTTCCAGCATGGCGGGACGGCGCGCGGCATAAGAGCCGCCCTCTGCCGCCAGCCGCCGCTCTTGCACGGCGAGCAAGTCGGCGCAGCGTTTTTCTTCGGCGCGCAAGGTCTCGGTCTGCTCTTTCAACTGGCCCAGTTCGGTTTCAAGCGTCAGGCGCGTGCTTTCCAGTTCCTGCTTTTCCGCCCGCAACTTGTCGTCCTCTTTGCTGCCGCCGCCTTGCAAGGTTAGGTAACGATCAAGGTCGGCTTGCAACCGTTCGACCAAGTCGAGGCCGAGCAAGCGGCGCAACGTCAGGCCCAGCAACACGGTGTAATGTTCGGGATGCGAAAGGGCTTCGAGTTTTTCGGCATCGAAAAAACAAACAGCAGCCAGGCCCGGCGGGAACAAATCATTAAGCCAGCTTTGATAATCTTCGGGGGCGACATCGGGCACTTGGCCGTCGCAATACACTTTCAAGGTCTCGGTGACTTGGTCATGGCTGCGTTGCCAGCGCCGTTCAACCTGGATGCGTTGCGGCTGGCCTGATTGCACGTACTGAAAGCTGAGTTCGACGCGGGCGTCATCCGCGATGACGGTAACGCCGAGACCCATGCGCCGATGCAAGCGGCTCAGCAAAAAGTCATTGTAAGCCTGACGGCTGACCTGGTCGCCCAGCACTAGCGAACCGTGCAACGCCAGTGTTAACGCCTGAAAGAGCGTGCTTTTGCCGACGCCATTTTGGCCGCTAACAACGACGAGCGGATGCAGCGCGCTGTCGGCATTGCGGACGCGGGCCAAGTCGTCGCTTAGTGGCGTCAGGTCAAAGTCGTGCCTGCCGTGAAAAACGCCGAAATTTTGAATGGTCAGATTGAGTAAGCGCATGCGCTGGTTGAAACGTCTACTTTCTGCGTGATGCCGCCGATTTTACAACGCGGCTTGCTCGGCCAAAATCTCTGGTTCGCCGCGCCACTCTTCGGCCAGCACACGTTGCAAGCCCTTCTGAATGCCCGCACGGCGCGCCATACCGTTTTGGCGGCGTTCTTCTTCGAGCAGCCGGGCAATCAAATCGAAAGGGATTTCGTTCTCGGTGCAGATGCGGTCGAGCAGTTGTTTTTGTTCGTCATCGAAATGGCCGTTGTCATCGGTCGGCCAATCCAGATCGTAGCCGTTGATCGCGCGAAAGATGCGCGGGACGGAATCTTCCCAATCCTGCCGCTCGGTGCGCCAGAGGCGGCGAAGCTCGTGCAACTCGGCCTCTTCGATCAACACGGCCTGCGGGTCGGGGCCTTTTTGGCGAATCTGTTGTTGCATGCCCAGTAGCTTTTCGAGCATCAGGCGGCTGGTGTCGAGCGTGTAAGTGCGCGCGGCAAGCTGGCCGTCGGTTTTGAATTTGACCTTGCCATCACGTCCGCGAATGTCGCGGAACTCGCGTTTGCGCGCCGGGTCAATCGTGACCATCAGCCAGTCGCGGAACTCCAGCAGCGGCTCCATCCACTCTTCGCCATTGTCAATCATCGCTTCCATCGAAGTGTCGCGCGTCGCTACCGTGCAAACCCAGCACCCAAACCGCGAATTGCCGCACGACGGCGTCGAATCATCAATCACCAGCGGACATTCCCCCGCGCTGGCGTTGCGGTAAAGCGCCGCCAAATCACGGTTGTTGCTACCCCAGGGCGAAGGCACCTGCAACAAGTACGTCCACACATCATCGGTCGAAAAATCGGCAATCGGCGCATAAACATACGCGCCCGGCAGCATCGAGTGGCGGCGCAACAGATGGTCGTTAACCTGATAGGTTTTCATCAACTGCATGCGCGTCGAGCTTTCTGATTGCCGCACGCCCAACACCATGATGACTTCGCCATACTGGCCGACCTTTTCGGCGATGAAGCGATTGGCCGGTTCGATCTTCATCCGTTCAGTGCACCAGCGAAAGCGTGAGGTCGGGGCCGGATAGCCGCGTCCGATCAGGTTGACCCAGAAGCTGTTGTTAAGCGTCGGCAGCACCTTTTCAGCGTGAAAGGGCATGCCGGATGCTTGCGCGGCCACATTGATGCGGCGCAGCGTCTGGTCAATGTAATCCACGATGACCGGCGTCTCGACTTTGGTGTCAGAGGCAATCACGAAGACCGGTTTCTGGCGCTCTTCGCTTGGCAACTCTTCCAGCGCCTTCCAGATCAGTTGCAAGACCGTGGTTGAATCCTTGCCGCCTGAATAGCCAATCACCCACGGTTGCGGGTAGCGGCGATAGACGTCACGAATCTCTTCACAGACATTTTGGACAGAGCGCACGGCAAAGACCGAGCGTTCGTTGGGCAGACCACTCGCCATAGTTTCCTTTCGGTTCGGTTATGCGTGAGTTGTTCGGTTGAAATTCAAGACCGCAGGATACTACAGCGAAAGGCCGGCAGCTATCGGGAGGGAAACAACTCGTAATGGTCACGGCCAGCGTTTTTTTCCGGCTAGGGCGGCGCGCACTTCAACGCGCGCAGCCAGATTGAACTTGAGTAATTTGGCGGTGGCGCGACCGACTGGTGTTAAACCAATGACCGCGCCATCCGCAGCCACAAAGTGTTCTGACCAGACCTGCATTCGTGGATTGAAAAGGGGCACCAACGCAGCGCTTTCAGGATCGAACGAAGCCACGTCCGATCCTTTGAACCGGTTGCAGTCAAAACATGCCAGCGCAAGGTTTTCTTCGGTGCTCGCGCCGTCGTGTTTTTCAGCTCTGATGTGGTCGGGTTCGTGCGGGAGAAACGCATCCGCTTCGGCCAGACGGCAATATTCGCAACGTAAGGCGGCTCGCTCGCGCACCATTTGCCGCAACGCTGCTGGCAAAGTAGGTGATGCTCAAGGCTGCTCCTCGGCAAAGGAAATAGCGCGCGCTTTGACCAGTTGCATCAGGTGCTCAAGCTCGCCGAACCGTTCCAATTCAGCAGTTTCCTCGGCGGTCAACTCGCCCGTTTTGTTGCGTGCCAACAGGTACCGCACCCGCTCTTGCGTCTCAGTCGAAGGGCGGAAGGCCAAAACCTCCGCCGAGCTACTGCCCCGCGCAAACAAGTCAACCACTTCGTCATAACTTTTCTGTGCTACGGCCATTGTGCGTGACCTCCTTTACTTCGCGCAGAGCTAAGCATAGCCAGGCGAGTTTGAGCAAGCCCCGAAATGCTCGGCCATCTTCTTGCGCAAGAAGGTCACCGATTCCTGCAAATCTCCCATCCCGTTCTCGCCGTCCTCAATCGAAATCCAGCCGTCAAAACCTTCTTGCTTTAACGTCGAAAAGATTGCGTCGTAATCGTTGAGGCCCTGGCCGATGACGCCGTGTTTGAGGTTTTTGGCATAACCCAGCGAGCCGTCCTGCACTTTCAAGTCTTCAATCGTGCCGCTGAGCAAATAGCGGTCTGAGGCGTGCATCGTGATGACGCGGTGTTTGACGGCGGCGAGCACGTCGAGCGGGTCTTCGCCGCAGATGATCGAATTGGACGGATCGAAGTTGACGCCGAACCAGGGCGAGTCCACTAGAGAGGGTTGGTTGATGACTTCGAGGAAGACGTCCAGGCGTTGCGCGAATTCGGGGTACTTCCAATAGCCGTCCTTGTAGTGGTTTTCCATGTTCAGGACGATGTTGCGTTCGGCGGCGTAAGGGATCACGGCGTTGATGCAATCCACGGTGTATCTCACACCGTCCGCGCGCGAAACATCAGCGCGGCGCTGGCCCGACAACACGCGGCAATAGCGTCCGCCCAACTGCGCCGTCAGATCAATCCAGAAGCGTTCTTTGTCGAGTTCCGCCGCCCGTGCCGCCGCGTCGTGCTGGGTGAAATCGGGCGAGCAGCACATCATCGGGATTTCCAGGCCCTTCGCCTCTGCGTGCTGCCTGACCTTTGCCACGTACTCCGGCTCGAAGCTCGCAAAGAAATCGGGGTACATCTCGACGCCGTCCACGTCGAGCGTGGCCGCGAGATCGAGCCAGTCGAACAGCGTCATTGTTTTGTGGACGCACAGATCGTCCATGAAGCCTTTGGGAAAGACGGAAAGTTTTGCCATAGCTGAAGAAGTTTTCTCAGCGAATCGTTTGGCGCATCCGGCGATACGACTGAACGAGCGTGGAATCATCAAGCGCGCTTTCGAATTCGCGCAACCAGTGTTCAACATACCGGTCATCAAGCTTGTTTTTCTGACGGTGAAGAATGCCTGGCACATCGTCGTTATCGCGCGGCCTGGTCGAAATCAGTTTGTAGACAAGCAGGTCTTCCGGCGTGCAAATATGCAAGCTGATACCAGGCAGCATCTCAACTGAATGCGCGCGCTCCATTGCCTGCAAATCAAAGCTGGTTTCCGCCAAGACTAAGTCAATGCGTATTTGGCTTGGGTCGCGAAAGAATACAAAACCGAGTTGTTTGAGCTTGGTTTCCGGGTCTTGGTCAGCGGGTTGATATTCAGGCGCCATACAGGCAATTAACCGGGCAGCCTCTTCGCGGGTCGCCAGAACTTTGAGGTCCACGTCTTGAGTGAAGCGCGGACGCCCCCAGGCAATGACCGCAATCCCGCCGTAAACCATCGAAGGAATGCCCGCTTGCTCAAGCCGTTGCTGCACCTGCGCCAGCAATTTGAGTAAAGTCTCGACCTGCTCCATTTGTTTTTTTCTTCCGATCAAGCTGGCTGAGCCGGTTTTGCATTTCAATCAATTCCGCTTCACGCACAGCCCGAAAGAGTTCCGCCGTCTCAGCCAGGTGGTTTTTGGCGAAGGCATAAAGCAAAGCAAAGGTCTGCACGCTTTGCGCAATCGTCTCGTCACAAGGCCATTTGAGTTCGGCCTGATTCATCGCTTCTCCAACTTCACGTAGCGTTCGTAAATCTCGCATGGCTGCATTGTCTCACTTCATGGTTCTATCGCTCAAATCCGCCTTGTTGCTGCGATACGGCGCAAAGTCCTTGCCCCAATCCACGCCGATGACTTCCATACTCAGGCGTTCGCCGTCCACTTGCACCAGCACGAAATGATAAGCGCCGCCGCCCGGTTCGTAAGGCGGTTTGGCAAGGCGGTCGAGCGTGACTTTTTCAGCGGCGAACTGCTTGATGTAGGGCTGCACGTCGGGGTCGCCGGCGTAGGTGTAAAGCGGCGCGCCACCGCCGCCCGAAATGACGTGGTCGAGCCGGTGTTTGCCCGCCGCGTCTTCGTAATGTTCGACCCAGTGTTCGAACATGTGATCGTGGCCGGCGAAGTAGACTTTGACGTGATGCTGGCGGAAGAGCGGCGTGTAGCGTTCGCGCAGGATAAACGACGGCTTCTCGGTCTTCGCCCCACCATGCGGCCCCGAAGAAAAGGTCGGATGATGCGCATAAACGATGATGTTGGTGTAGCGGTTATGATCCAATCCTTCGAGTTGGCCTTTGAACCAGGCGAACTGCTTTTCATCGCCGATGATGTTGGAATCGAGCGCAATGACGAAAGTGTTGCCGTAGCCGAACGCAAAGACCGGATAGCCGCTCAAGCGGCGCGGCGAGCCTTCCGGCGGCAACAACTCAGCATTCGCGGCATAGAAGTTTCGCAAGCCCGGCTGCCGCCGTTCAGCCTCGTGCGTGTCGGCGCTCGATACATCGTGATTGCCGACCGCCAGAAAGTAGGGCACGCCGCCCTCCTGCGTCAGCTTGTTGATGAGGTCAATGTAGCTGACGTTCCACTGCCGCCCAACCGCGCCGTTCGCCACGCCGTCGCCGCTCTGCAACACGAAGCGCACCGGATAGGCGCTCCTTTCCAGCTTCTTGATCGAAGCGAGCATCGCGTTGATGACCAGCGAATGTTCGTATTGCTGTTCCAGGCCGTCGCGCCGACCGCGCGTGTCGCCGTAAACGATGAATGAAAATTTCGTGACGCCCGCCGACGCGGTTTCGCTGGGCAGCGGATTACGCGGGGCTTTGATGGCGCGCACCGGTTCATCCGGCGGCGCGGCGGTCTGTGCCAGCGCGCTGAGCGGCAAGACAAAAGCACTGAGAAAGAACACGAGTAAGTAACGCTGCATCCACAACTCCATTGTCGATTATTTGCCTATGGTTTGCCTCATTGTGCGATAGGTCTGCACGAGGGTTGAATCATCGAGCGCCAGTTCGAACTGGCGCAGCCAAAACTCGACGTATGCGTCATCGAGCGTCTTGCGCTGCCGCCGCATAATGCCTGAGAGGTCAAGCTGATCTTTTGCCCTGGTAGAAATCATTTTGTAGATGAGCAAGTCTTCGGGCGAGCAAACTGTGATAGTTAAGCCTGGGAGCACTTCGACAGCGCGCCCGCGTTTAATGGCTTCGGCATCGAATCCCAGATCGGCTAGCAATAAATCAATACGCACTTGGTTGGCATCCTGCGTAAAGATAAACCCGAGTTGCTGAAGCATCACTTCCGGCGCATCGGCTTGCGGTTGAAAATCCGGCGGCAGTGCGGCCAATAAGCGCGCGGCCTCGTCTCGCCCCAGCAAGACCTTCAAATCCGCATCGCGCGTGAGCCGCGGGTCTCCCCACACCATTACGGCTAATCCGCCAATCGTTGCGCTCGGGATACCGGCTTGCGCTAAAGCGATTTGTAGCCGGGCGACGCTTTCATACAGATGACGTAGCGCTTCCATGATGCTTCTCCCACCAGCGGCCAAAACGTTGCAAGCTGGCCTGCAACTGCGCCAGATCGTTCAGGCGATCAGCACGAAAGATTTCTTCCGTCGCTTTGAAATGCGGTTCGCCCAGCGCACAAAGTCCAAGATAGATTCTGGCGCTTTGTTCAATCGTCATTGTCTCATCCGACTCTTTGGCAAGGCGCAATTCTTCCTGCTCCATCGCTTTCCATTTCGCGTCCCAAGCTACTCGATCAATCTTCAGCAATTTGTTCATCACTGCTCCCTTCTTTTGATTACTTCGGTTGCAACACTGCCTTCACATACTTTCCACCATGCATCCCCTCAAAACAATCCTGCCAATCTTCCAGGTGCGCCACGCGGCTGATGATCGGCTTCAGATTGATCTGGCCCGACGCCAGCATCGAAACCACCATCTCCCAATTCTCGAACGTGTGGCTGAAGCTGCCCTGCAAGCGCACCGCCTTTTGCACCAGCGGGTCGAGCGAGAAGCCCAGCGGCTGCGGCCCCCAGCCGACTTTGGTGATCTGGCCGCCGGGCCGCACGATGTCGAGCGCCGCTTTCAACGCCGCCGAAGCGCCCGCCGCGTCTACGACCAAGTGCGCGCCCAAGCCATCGCCCAATGAAAGCACTAACTCTTTCAAATCGGTCTCCTGCAAATTGACCGCGTGCGTCACGCCGAGTTCTTTCGCCGCTGCCAACCGCGACGCATCGCTTGCCATTCCCGCCACGATCAGCGTGCCCGCGCCGGCCAGCCGCGCCATCTCGGCGCACAGCAAGCCAATCGGGCCGGGGCCGAAGACGACCACGGTGTCGCCGGGTTTGACCTTGCTCTTTTCGATCACACAGTTGTAACCAACACAGCACGGTTCGGTCAGCGCGGCTTTCTCAAACGGCAAGCTGTCGGGGATGTGATGCAGGCAGCGTTCCGACACCCGCACGTAACCCGCCATTGCGCCGTTGATGCCGTAGCCGAAGCCTTTGCGTTGCGGGCACAGGTTATACGCGCCCGTGCGGCACATCATGCATTGGCCGCAGATGTACGAGGCCGTTTCCGACACGACGCGGTCGCCTTCTTTGAATGTGCGCACGCGCTGGCCCTTGGCCGCGATGATGCCGCCGAATTCGTGGCCCAGGATCACGGGCGTATTGACCGGCCAGCTTTGCGAGCCGTGGTATTGATGCACATCGCTGCCACAGACGCTGACACCGCCGACTTTGAGCAGCACTTCGTCTTCGCTGATTTCAGGCACCGGGACTTCGCGGACTTCAACGGAACCGGGTTTGAGGTCGTATTGGACGACCGCGGTCATGGTCTGCGGCATATAGCTCCTCGCTAATTATGTGAAGCCTGTGCGTAAAAGAAATGCCAGCAAAACAGAGGAAATAGATACGCGGATGACGCGGGTGCAGCGGATCAGCGCGGATCAACCCGAAAAAGAATCTGCGGAAATCCGTTGCATCCGCGTCATCCGCGTATCTATTCGCTTGTCGAATTACGCACACTCTTCAATTATGTTTGAATTGGATCAAGTGCCAGGCGGATGGCGATCAACGGCGACATCAGCCGCGCGAATGCGCAAGACACGTTCACGATTGAGTTCGAGTAACTTGACGCTGGAGCAATCTTACGCGGCACTACGCAAATCCTGTTGCTGGAAATGGGCCAGGTTACGAATCACCCGATTGAGATAACTCAGGTAATCATCTACGTCTTCGTATTGCTGCAACTCTTCGGCTTCCGCCGGAGCCAAGGTTGCCGCGCGTTGTTTGTCGAGCAACGTTTCGATGCGTTCCTGCACCGTTGGCGCAACGCGAAAGATCAGCACGCCTTGTTCAAGCTCCAATTCAATTGCGCCGGTGCGCGGCAGTGTTGCCGGCAATTTCTCCAGTGTGGGTAGAGCTTCTAGTGCGGCAGTCGCCATGATTTCTCCTCCAAGCAAGATATGCGGAGTTTACACCCTACTCACGAATTCTGCGCGTGATCTCCATCAAGACGGATTTCAGATCGTTGCCTCCGGTATGTGAAGCCACGCTGAACGAATGCGCATCAATCGCCAGCGGCGCCCCAATCACGACCAGCGGTGCGCCGTGTTTGGGCATGCTGATGGCTTGTTCGATCGAAAGGCCGCCGACCGCTTGCACGGGAATGCTGACGGCTGCGACGACAGTTTTCAGGTCGTCGAGCGGGCTGAGCATCCGGCCCGTGTCGGCGTAAATGCCGTTGCGTTCGTCAAAGCCGGTGTGGTGCACGATGTAATCCACACCCAGGTCTTCCAGCCATTTCGACGCGGCGGCTTTGTCGTCGCAGACCATGTTGTCGCCCATCACCTTGACGCCGAAATCGCGGCCCGCCTTGACGACACACTTGATCGTCTCGGCGTGCGCGCGGGCCATCACGACGACGTGCGTCGCGCCGGCTTTCGCCATCATCTCGGCTTCCAGATAGCCGCCATCCATGGTTTTCAGGTCGGCGACGATGGGCACGCCGGGAAACTCTTGGCGCAGCGCGCGCACGCCGTGCAGCCCTTCGGCCAGAATGAGCGGCGTGCCCGCTTCCAGCCAGTCCACGCCGGCTTCGAGCGCGAGGCGGGCGGTGGCGAGGGCTTCGTGGATGTCGGTGAGATCAAGCGAGATTTGAACGATCGGCGGGTGCGGTGACTTCATCGTTAGGCAAGTTTCCTTTGCGTTGCGTAGTGCGCGGTCGCGTGGGCCTGAGCCGCTGCGGCAACCGGGACGCTTTCAACCGCTTCGGTTTCTGCCAACAAGGCCGGAATGATCGCCAACAGCCTGTTCCGCAACTCGTCGTGCAGCTTGAGGTCGCCAAATAATGTTGGGGTATCGGCCTCATTGATCAACGCGGTCAGCGGCAGGTATTCGGGATGCTTTTCGAAGAACGATCTGGTCAGCGTGGTGCGCGCCGCCAACAGTTCAGGGCGCGGCATTCGTTGGAGTCTTTTCCCCCAACTGCAATAACCGGCTACGTCGGAAAAATAAAGATCCAAATCGGGAATCAGTCCTTCGTCAAACTCGCCGGCCTGCGCCATCACGTGGCGGCAATCCGCATAAGGAAACGGCTTCAACAGTTTCTCATGGTAAATGCGTTGCAGTTCAACGGCCTCTGCCAGGGTCTGTTCATTCATTGTCGGTATGTTCCGCGCCAAAGGAAACGATTTTTCCCAGCGCATTGAGAATCAGGAAACGGTTGTTCCTGGTGTAACGAACTTTGCCTCCATCCAACGCCATCCGCCGCGCGCCGCGCAATCTGCCGCGCCAGCCGTCGGCTTTGCGTAAATACTGCCAAACGTCGCCCGCGCCAACATCGGCGCTGTGTTGGCGAAAGTGGTAGCGGATGGAATGAGGCACGGTTCTCAACGTGGCGTGCGTCCAGCCGCGCAGCAACCTTTTCGCCTCACTCAGTGTAACACTCGGCAGTAACATCCTCTCAAACCATGAGGCCAACCCATCAGGCTATTTCAACGCCCGAATCTTGATATTGCGGTACCACACCTTGTCGCCGTGTTCCTGCAACAGCAGATGGCCTTTGGCGAAGGTGCCAAACAGCGGTTCGGTTTTGAATTTGCTTTTGGCAATCAGAACTTTGAGCGCTTCGCTGCCGCGTTCGTATTCCAGCACCTTCGCGCCGTTCAGCCAGTGTTCGATGTGATTGCCTTTGACGACAAGGCGAATCTGGTTGAATTCGCCGACGGGTTTGAGTTTTTTCTTGTCGTTGGGCGGCATGATGTCGTAAAGCGCGCTGGCCTTGCGATTACCGTTGATGCCGGCTTTGGCGTCGGGGTGGTTGTCGTCGTCGAGCACTTGCATCTCGAAGCTGATCGCCGAACGGCCCGTGGGTGGCAGCGTCTCGGAAACCAGATACTTGATGCCGCTGTTGCCGCCTTTGCTGATCTTCCATTCCAGCGAGAGTTCAAAGTTATCGAACTGGTCGGTGGTGATCAGATCGCCGCCTGCCTGGCCGAGTTCGCCGTGCGCCTGGACGCGGCTGATGCAGCCGTCTTCCAGGATCCAGCCTTCGGGCACGTTCTGTTTGTGGAAGCCGCGCCAGCCGGTGAATGATTTGCCGTCGAAGAGCAAGCGCCAGCCGGCTTTCTTTTCAGCGGCGCTGAGTTGGTTGGGTTGGGAAGTGCTTTGCTTGGTTTGCGCGGTTGCCAGCGCGCACAGCGCCAGCAAGGCCATCAGAATGTTTTTCATTTTTTTGTCCTCAAAGTTTGGTTTCAGGGCGTCGCCGCCCGCGCGCTGACGCATTGTTCGATCTCTTTGATTTCGTACAGCGACAGTTTGGCGCGGCTGTCGCCATCCACATACGAGCCGTCAATGCGTTCGAGCAACTCCGCCGCCGACCAGTGCGGTGCTTCGACGCCGTCCCAGAGAAAACTGCGATTCAGAAAGTCGTACCAGCGATAAGGTTCGCGCAACAGTTCTTCCGCCACAGCCAGACGCGAAGGCGCCTCGACCACCCGGAAATCGTTTTCGTAAACGCCTTCGTTGTATACACACGTCACTAAAAACAAGGGCATCGCGCCTCCTCGCCAGCTTCTCAGCTAACGGTCGAAAGAATCTACGATCGTCTGGAAGGCGCCGAGAATCATGCCGACGTTGACGATGTAATAGCGGTCACTGTCGAGCCAAACGGTTTGGTCTTCGAGCAGAAAAAACTGCCAGTCTTCCCCCGTCGTTACGCAACCGAAGACCGGCGCGACTGGGGCGCCCGCGGGTTGTGCGCGCTGGTTGAAAATGCGCGCCGCCACGGTCTGGGCGATGCATTGCCCAAGGCCCTCTTCAATGTCGTGCTTTTTGGCTTCAAGCAACGCCATCATCGGTGCTCTGAGCACAGGCAAGGGCGGGGTGCGTGTCAGAATGAAATCGCATTCGCCCATGAGACCCAACGCCACATCCACGTTGAATGTCGGCCCGGAAAAGATTGAAAAACGCTCCGCCGCCAGTTCACGACTGGTCAGCAAAACGGGCGCGACGATAAATTCCGAGCGGGCTTTTTCGCTGAAAAAGCCCAATTGCCGGCCTTTCGCCAGCGCCTCCTGCAACCAACTCGTCACTGGCAAGGCCGTGACAGAGGGAAACAGTGTCTTCTGATTGAGCGTTACGCCCAACCGCTGTTCGACGTTTTCCAACGTGAATTCTCGGTATGCCATTTCGATAGTCTCCGGGTGCTAAGCTTTTGCCACGCGTGTGACCGCCCGCTCGCGCCGCGCGTCCCACTGTAGCGTCGTTTGCTGCCGATATGCATCCACACCCATGCGAATCGCAGCCATCACCTTGTAACCAAGTTCGGCATTCAAGTTCGGCTGCTGGCGGCTGCGCACGGCGTCCAGAAAGTTGTCCATATGCGGCGATGTGCCGCGCAGGTTCGGTTTGCATTCGAGCGAGAGTTTCTCAACGCCGGTCTTGGCCTTGAACTCTTTGCGGTACTCACGGTCGGGGCTGATTTCAATCGCGCTGTGGCTGAAATCTTCGCCGTTCTGCGCCAGGATGATGCGGCCCTCGGTGCCGTTGACCGCGACCAGCGGCGCGGCCCCGGCGGCCACCGAACAGGTCAGGTTGACCGTGAAGCTGGAATAATCCACGTTCATCAAAAAGGTATCGGGCACCTCGCGGTCTTTTTGCACGTAGATGCCGCCCGAAGCCGCGACCTTGGCGGGGAATTCCTGGCCCGTAATCATCACCAGCGGCGCCAGCGCGTGATAGAACAAATCGGTCGCAATCCCGCCCGAATAGTCCCAATACTTGCGCCAGCGGAAATAGCGTTCAGCGTCAAAAGCCCGCTTCGGCGCATTGCCCAGGAAGGCTTTCCAATCAATGTTTGCGGCGCTCGCGTCGGCGTCAATCGCATAGTTCCATTCGCCGCCTTCTTTGTTCGCGTTGCGCCCGTAACCGGCGGTGGCCCAGACGACCTTGCCGATCAGGCCTTGCTCAATCGCTTTGCGCGCCTGATGGAAGTGATCGAAGGAGGTGTACTGGCTGCCGACTTGCAGGATACGTTTGTTCGCGCGCACGAACTCGGCGATCTCCCGCGCCTCTTCAATCGTGTAGGTGAACGGCTTTTCCAGATAAACATCTTTGCCCGCGCGCAACGCCGCCATCGTGTGGCCGTGATGCCAGTGATCGGGCGAAGCGATGACGACGACGTCAATGTCCTGGCGCGCGCACAGTTCGCGGAAGTCGTGGTGGACGTTCTTTTCGTCTACGTCGGCACGTTCGCGGGCCAGCCGTTTGCGCTTGTCGTAAATGTCGCAGACGGCCACGGGCTGCACGTCGCCGCGCTCTTTGGCGCGGTTGACCAGCGCGTCAAGGTGCGTGTTCATGCGCCCGCCGCAGCCGACGAAGCCTACGTTGAGGCGGTCGTTCGCGCCCAGCACGCGGCCAGCAAAAACTTGCGAGGGACTGGTTGCGGGCGTTGCAACGAGCGCAACCCCAGCACACGCTTGTTGCAGGAAATCCCGCCGTGATTTCAGTTCAGTCATGACTCGGGTCTCCGACTTAGACTTACGAAGTTAGGCAGTGTTCAGGGGCCAGGCGGGCGCAGCAGCCGCCAAATTTCCGCTTCGACACGAGCCAGGTCTGCTGCAGACAACTGACCGAGTTTGCGGATGATACGAACCTTGTCCACCGCGCGTAATTGAAACACCAGAACAACGGAAGCAGTGGTTAGCCCGTTTTCCGATGTCGGGTCTACGCGGACGGAAAAGGCAAAGCGCAGTGTGCGTAGGTTCGAGGTGATGGGGGCGACGATTAAGGTCGGCTCGCTGGCCGTGTTTGACTGGACGACCACCGTGGGTCGCCGGCCACTTTGTTCTCGTCCGTTACTGGATGGCAAGTCAACCAGCAAAACATCTCCGTAAGCCATTAAACCTCCTGCGCTATTTCAGCTTCAAACTTTAACCAGTCTTCATCGCTGGCTTTTTCCCACATGGCGAACTCTTCCCACATCGCCGCCTCTTCTTGCTGTTCTCTTTCTGCTTGAGAGGCCGCCGCCGTAGCTGAACGCAACGCAAGGCCATATGTGTACCATTGCGCCAATTGGTCGTGCGGCATGTCGGCGGCCAGTTCAAGGACTTGTTCGGGCGTGACTGTCTCTGTTTGCATACTTCCTCCGCTTTTCAATTTGAATCTGCCGTCGCTTGAGTTTGGTTGTGTTGAAGCGGTGGCATCATAACGCACGCCCCCAAAGCCGCGCCAGACCGAACTTGACACTTGGTCTAGCCATCACGATAATCCGCAGCGTCAACGGAGCTACTTATTCAACTGAAAAGCAAATCACTGCTTGACCGATAGAACGCCTGGGCGTCCTGCCTGTGGTGCTTCTCCGAATGGCGTGCTGGGAAGAAAAATCACGTTGAAAAATTCGGTCTTCACTCTTTTTTAGTGTTGGACATGTCGAAGGCTTTCGGCTGTCCAGCCTATAGACACGCTCGTTGTCAGACAGCCAGCGTAATTAATTCTAGGGCGGTGGCACCCGCGCCACGTCCATTCTCACTAGCTACTCTTTCGGAAGGATAAAATCATGAACACAAGCAAAATGACGTTGCTGAGACTTTGTTCTGGCGTCCTGGCGCTCGTCGCTTTTTGCACCTTGTCTGCGCTGGCGCAGGTCGGCTCGCAAGGACAAATTTCCGGCTTCGTGCACGACAGCGCCGGGGCCGCCATCAGCGGGGCCACCGTTGTGGTCACCGATGTCGGCACCAAACAACAGCGCACGGCCGCGACCAATGCCGACGGCTATTACGTCGTCGCCAATATCGCGGCGGCAATTTATGACGTTACGGTTGAACAAGCGGGCTTCAAAAAGTCCACGCAAACGAACGTTAAACTCGATGCGGCCGGCAAGGTCTCGGTTGATCTGACAATGCAGGTTGGCAATGTGGCCGAGACTGTCACAGTCGAAGCCTCCGCCACGCAGTTGCAGGAATCCACCGCGACTGTCGGGCGCACCATTGAGGGAACCCAGATCAGCGAGTTGGGACTTAATGGCCGCAACCCGATCCGGCTTGGCTCGCTCAAAGCGGGCGTGCTGGGCGGCAGCCCTGGTGGCTTTACCTTCACGCCGACCGATGGCGGCTTCAACGTGAACGGCAGCCGCGGCGATCAGAACAGCATTCTGCTCGACGGCGTGCAGCAGGAGCGCACGCGCTCGGCGGGTGCCACCACGGGCGTGGTTGATGTTGACACGTTACAGGAAGTGCAAATCCTGACCTCCAACTTCGCGCCGGAATTCGGGCGCGCGGCTGGCAGTCAAATGATCTTCGTTACCAAGTCGGGCACCAAAGAATTCCACGGCGGGGTTACTGAGTTCTTTCGCAACAATAAGCTCGACGCGAACACCTGGGATCGCAACCGGACGCCAGTGTCGCCAGTGAACACGGTGGCCTTGACGCCGCCCATTACCAGATTCAATCAGCCTGGCTATTATGTTGGCGGCCCGGTCTACATCCCGAAACACTTCAACACCAGCAAAGATAAGCTCTTCTTCTTCTGGGCCGATGAATGGGTCAGATTCCGCTCCGGCGCGACGCCGACGGCCACCGTGCCGAGCGCGGCACTGCGCAGCGGTGACGTGCGCGAGCTTGGGGCGGGCGCCGATGGCGTCTTCGGCACGGCTGACGATCCGGTCAAAGACCCGACGACGGGTCGTGGCTTCGTTGATGCGGTGCGCGGCGCGGGCTTTATCCAGGCGAATCGTCTCAGCCCGATTGGCAAGGCGATTATCAATGCCTATCCAGCGGCGAATTGTATTGGCTGTTTCCCCGGCCAGACCACGAACTACATCGCGGTGGGCAGCAATGCCCAAGATACGCGCAATCGCACACTGCGCGTTGACTACTTCAAAGGCATTCATCACCTGGCGTTTCGCGGCACGCTATACGACTGGAAGATTCGCGACGCCTTCCGTGGCTCGTTCGATTTCACGCCCAACAACAATAACCGGCCGAATCGCAGCGCGGGTTTGACGCTGACCTCGACGCTCAAGCCGACGTTAATCAACGAATTCACCTACGGCACCTCGGCGGACATCGTGAAGCTGAGGCTCGGTGGGCATCCGAGCCGTAGCGCCGTCGGCATCATCTTCCCTTACATCTTTCCGGGCTCCAAAGAACTTGACGACAAGATTCCGACCATCAGCATCGCCAACTTCACCGGAATTGACGGCGGCCCGTACCCAGCCTCGTCGTCCGGCCCGATCTTCACCTGGGCAGACAATCTGACTTGGGTGCGCGGTAATCACACAGTCAAAGGCGGTATCAACATTGAGCGTTCGGGCGAGAATGATTTCGACCAGGTCAATATCCAGTCGGTGCCAGGCGCTTCTAACAATCAGAATGGCTCTTTTGCCTTTGTGGCGAATCGGCCCGGCGGGACGGGTGTAGCTGTCAGCGATGCCCTGCTGGGTCTCTTCAGCACCTACGGCGAGATCGGGCAGAAGGCCTATACGCCGTGGCGCGCGACCACTTACGAGTGGTACTTGCAGGACAACTGGAAGGTGTCGCGCAAGCTGACGGCAGAGTATGGCGTGCGCTACAACTACTGGCCGCCGTGGCATTCGCTCTTCAACAATATCGGGACCTTCGATCCGCGCTTTTACACGCCCGGATTGCTCTCGATTAACCCCACGACCGGCGCGGTGGTGCTCAAGGCTGGCGCTGACTACACCCTCGCGCGTTTTAACGGCATCTCGCTGGCTGGGAGCGGCTTCCCTGACGCCGCCAAAGGCCGCGTCGCGGTGCTCAACAATCCGCTGATCAATTCGGCCTCGTTGTTCCGTGGCATTCCCGAAGGCATTTCGGAAAGCCACAAGAACGTCTTCGAGCCGCGCCTCGGTTTGGCTTATTCAGTGAATGACAAAACGACGGTGCGCGCGGGCTTTGCGGTGTTCCACAGCCGCGTGTTGCTCAACGACTCGTCGTTGCTGGGCGGCAATGCACCCCTGCAGATTCAGACCGGCGTTGAGAACGGCATTGCGGATGCGCCGGGCGGCGTGATTACCTCGTTCGCCGATTCGTTGCGCTTCCCCTTCAGTTTGACCGCGCAGGATACGATCTTCAAGATTCCGACGGTCTATAACTGGTCGCTCACGGTGCAACGCGAATTGCCGGGCAAGTTCCTCGTTGAATTGGGCTACGTCGGCAAACACTCGCTCTTTCTGCAACGCGAGCGCAATATCAACTCGCTCAAACCGGGCGAGAACTTCACGCGTGATGCCACAGGCAAGATCACGGGCACGGTGGCCTTCGCCAATGCCTTGCGTCCGTATCTGGGACACGGGCAGATTCGGTTGGCGGAAAACTCCGGCAACTCCATCTACCACAGCTTCCAGGCGCAGGTGAGCCGCCGCTTCCAGAAGGGGTTCAGCTTCGATATGGCTTACACCTTCTCGAAGTCGCTCGACAACACTTCGGATAAACGCGATGTTTTGCCGAATGCCTTCAATGACAAGAACATTCGTGGTGTGTCGGGCTTCGACCGGCCGCACGCTTTCGTGGCGAATTTCGTTTATGAACTCCCCATCGGCAAGGGTCATTGGCTGCTCAATCGCGGCGGCGTGACAAACGTCGTCCTCGGCGGCTGGCAGGTGACGGGCATCACCTTCGTGCGCAGCGGCGGGCCGTTCTCGATTGGCATCCCTGTGGATGCGTTGGGTGTCGGCCCCGGCACGGGCAACCAAACCATCCAAGTGGCGAGTCTGCGTTGCCCGGTCACGGTGACGGGCGCTTCACTGGGCGGACAGTACTTCAGCGATCCGACCTGCTTCACCCTGCCGACTCCCGGTACGGAAGGCAATTCGGGCCGCAACAACTTCCGTGGCCCGATCAACCAGAGCCACGATTTGGCGCTCTTCAAGAACTTCCGGTTCAAGGAGAAGTTTAAACTGCAGTTCCGGGCTGAGACCTTCAACTTCCTCAACCACGCGAATTTCAACGGGCCGAATACCAACATCAATGACAACAACGCGATTGTCACCAGCTTTACCGACCCGCTTTACGGCACCTTCCGTGCGAACGCAAGCGGGCCGGTGACGCGCAACTTCGGCCTGGTCACGTCCCGGACGGATGACCGGCGGACGGTGCAGTTAGGTCTGAAGCTGAACTTCTAGTTCAGCCAATGCGGACAATTCAACGGCGGGTTGGCTTCAAACGAGCCGACCCGCCGTTTTTATTTCGCTTGCGTGAGTGCCGTCGCGTGGTCATTGGCGCTAGAATGGCGCGCACTCAAACGGAGGAAACAAGCATGGAACCGAACGTCGAACAAACCGCCATTGAAAAATTGCGCACCCTATCGCCGGAGCAGCAAGGGCAGGTGCTGCAATTCATCAATGGCCTGGAACCGCCCGCCGCGCCACGCCGCGTTACGATCTGGGATCAAGTCAAAGACATTATCGAGGCCGTGCCGCCGGAAGCCTGGGACGAAGTGCCGAAGGATGGGGCGGCCAATGTTGATCATTACCTGTACGGAGCGCCGAAGCGGTCATGAAGCAGTTCTTCGTTGATACATACCACGATACATACCACTTCGTCGCTAGCTTTAATCCCAACGACGACCTGCACGACTGGGCAATTGAAGTTGAGCAGGGGCTTGGCGCCGCCAAGTCTGTCACCAGCGAATTGGTATTGGTAGAAGTGCTCAACTATTTCAGCGCTTTCCGGCAGGACATCAAGCAAAGTGTCGTCGAGGCTGTGCTGCGGTTGCTGGTTGCCGGTCGGGTCGAAACCGTCTTGCATACCCACAATGCTTTTCTGCTCGGCGCCGAACTGTATGCCGCGCGGCTCGACAAAGGCTACAGTCTGACGGATTGCATCTCGATGAACATTATGCGTGAGCGCGGCATCACTGACATTCTGACCAACGACCATCATTTTACCCAGGAAGGCTTCAACATCCTGCTGTGACCGGGGGCAATGATGAAACGACTGCCGAGCTTAATCATAATGATTGGAGCCCTCGTCATTTCAGTGTCGCCGGCCGGGCCGGGCCGGGGTGTGAACAATGCGCCGCCAACTCAGTCCAGCGCCGCGCCGCCACCCGCGCCGATTGAGATTCTCAGTTTCAAGCTCGTCTCTTATGACAACCCGTTGCTGCAACCTTCCAGCAGCACCTCTGCCGACGCGCGCGAGTTGCCCCGCACGCCCGCCGAACGCGTCGCCAATGCCCAGCGCACAACGCCGCGTTCGCCACAGGAGCGCGCCAATGAGATTGGCGTCCCGCCGGGCGCAGCCCCTGCGATCAAGGTCATCAGCGCCGCCGAATGGGCCTATCTGACGATCAAAAATACGGCGGCCAAACCCATCAAAACGCTGACGTGGGAATATGCCTTTTTGCGGATGGAACAAGGGCGGCTGGCTACGCAGTCTTTCGTCATCAGCCAGACTGAGATCAAACCCGGCGCCAAGAAAACCATCCGGCACCCGTTGCCGCCGGGCGCCACGCGTTGCCAGGTGATCAATGCGCGCGAGACAAATGCGGAAGTCGGGAAACCGTTTGATTATGTGTGTGGACGCGGATTCAAAGACCCTTCCTTACTGCGTGAGAAGCCTGCGCCCGTCACGCTAAAACGCATTGAATATCTTGATGGCACGGTCTGGCCGCCGGCTTAAATCCGCTTTTGACAGGGCGCTCTTGACAGGTAATCCGCACGGGCGGAATATCAGCACCGGGCGGCGCAGCATTCAACCCAAGCATACGCTGACCCGCAAGACGAGTAGTTTTTCTTCAGCATTCAACTAAAACTTTGTCACTCCGCGCAACGCTTCTGGCACGCGCGGTTTAAGCGGTTCGGGTTGCCGTGCTAACGGCAATCGCTAGTCACCATCAACTGGCACGGGCAGCCTCGCTCGCTGCGCGTTCCTTCTCTAGGAGGTCACACATGGTTAAGCGAAGCATAACGATTCTCTCGATGCTGGCACTCTGTGCGGTGGTCTGCGCCGCGCAGGATTTCCGCGCCACGATCACCGGTCAAGTCAAAGACCCGAACGGGGCCGCCGTGCCTGGCGCCACCGTCAAGGCGGTCAACCTCGGCACCGACGA
>JAYUCP010000450.1:0-9572 GCA_043740245.1 Acidobacteriota bacterium
CAAGCTCCGGCCCCCTGTTTTTGTTTGTGCAGGTTTTGACCCGAAGGGACAGCCAATGACACCGCCACCGATGACGGCGGTGGCGCAGCTTAGGAAAGACGCTGGCGGGCGGAAAACGAATTACGCCGCACTCGGCGCGGCATCGGTGGGTGGCGCTTCATCCGCAACGCCACACTCGCGGTCATCAGCGCGGCGGATGTTGCGGGCGCGTTCGACGTGGCGCTCCATGCATTTGAGTTCTTCGTCAATCAGCGTGTCCACGACGCTCTTGATGCCGGTCAGCACGTCCTTTTTGAACTTGGCGAGATCGTCAGCGGTCTCTTCGGGCAGCACGGCCCAGAGCGAACTAAACAGATCGCCCAGCGGATCGAATACGTGGTCTTGTGGTTCAGCCATTGTGTTACTCCTTGTTCCCAACGGTTAATCAATCGAGCAACTGACGACGCAGTTGTCGGTTTCCCAGATGCGCACTTTGTAAACCTGAATCCGGTCGCTGTTGAGTTGCGCGCCGACTTCGCGCAGGAAGTAGGCGGCAATCTCTTCGGCGGTCGAATTGATCTCGCGATCAAAAGGCGGCAGGTCGTTGATGTTGCGATGATCGAGGTAATCCACAACCTGCTTCGTCGCGGCTTTCAATTCAGAGAAATCAATCAACATGCCGATGTGGTCTAGCTTTTGGCCCCGCGCGTGGACTTCGACCTTGTAGTTGTGCCCGTGCAGGTTGGCGCATTTGCCCGTGTAATCGCGCAGGTAATGCGCCGACGAAAAGCTCATTTGGATCATGACTTCGTGCTGCATCGGCGGCGAGTATAGCACGCGGGAAAGGCGAAAGTTGAAAGTTCAAAAGCCAGCCGCTAAAGTGACGGCGCTTTCGACCTTGAAAATTTGACCTGCAACTGACGACTTCTAACTCAACTTATGGTACACAAAATTACCCTCATTCCCGGCGATGGCATCGGGCCGGAGATCAGCGGCGCGGTCGTGCGCATCATCGAGGCCAGCGGCGTCGCCATCGAATGGGAAAGCTACATCGCGGGGGCCGAGGCGCTCGCGCGCTTTGGCGATCCGCTGCCCGATGACGTGCTCGAATCCATCCGCCGCAACAAGGTCGCGCTCAAAGGCCCGCTGACCACGCCGGTCGGCAAAGGCTTCGCCAGCGTCAATGTGCGCTTGCGCAAGACGCTGGATTTATACGCCAACCTGCGTCCGGTGCGCACGTTGCCCGCGATCAAAACGCCCTTTGGCGATCTCGATCTGGTGATCGTGCGCGAAAACACCGAGGGGCTTTACGCCGGCTTGGAGCACATGGTCGTGCCGGGCGTGGCGCAGAGTTTGAAGATCATCACCGAGAAGGCTTCGACGCGCATCGCGCGCTTCGCCTTTGAACTGGCGCGCCGCGACGGCCGCAAGCGGATCACCTGCATCCACAAGGCCAACATCATGAAAGTCTCCGACGGCTTGTTTCTGGATTGCTTCCGCGCGGTTGCGGCGGAATACCCGGACATCCAGGCCGATGACCGGATCGTGGATAACGCCTGTATGCAACTGGTGATGAACCCGCAGCAATTCGATGTGCTGTTGCTGGAAAACCTTTACGGCGACATCGTCTCGGATTTGGCGGCCGGTCTGGTCGGCGGCCTCGGCGTGGTGCCGGGTGCGAACATCGGCGAGTTGGGCGCGGTGTTTGAAGCCGTCCACGGCAGCGCCCCAGACATCGCGGGCAAGAACCTGGCGAACCCGACGGCGCTGTTGCAATCGGGGATTCAGATGTTGCGCTATCTAGGCGAACGCACGGCCGCCGATTGGATTGAAAAGGCGCTGCATCACACGCTCTCGTCAAAGAGTATCCGCACGCGCGATTTGGGCGGGACGGCGCATACGACGGAGTATACGGAAGCGATTGCGGCTTCGATGAAAGAGCTTGGGGCCTGAGGCTGAAGCATTATGGAGATAGAAAACACCTTAACAGAAACACGCGTGGATCGGAGCGTCTTTTCGGTTAGCTCCGCCTTCGATGATCGCGCAGACGATGCGTATTGGTTGTCGTGCACGCCGCAGGAACGGCTAGAGCACGTCGAGCAATTACGCCGGATCAATTATGGCAATAGCGCTACCGCCAGACTTCAAAGAGTTCTTGAGCTTGCTCAACGCTAACGATGTTCGCTACCTGCTCATTGGCGGTTACGCAGTAGCTTATCACGGCTATCCGCGTGCCACTGGAGATATGGACATCTGGCTTTATGTTCATCCGGACAACGCCAAACGAGTAGTAACAGCGTTGCGGCAGTTCGGCTTTAGCACGCCTGAATTATCGGAAAACCTGTTTCTCCAAGAGAAAAGCCTGGTGCGTATGGGGATGCCGCCACTGAAAGTTGAATTAACCACCTTCATTGATGGCGTTCTGTTCGACGAATGTTATGCCAAACGTGTGGTTGATTTCATTGATGGGATAGAAGTCAGCTTGATCAGCCTGGAACATCTGAAGATCAACAAGCAAGCCAGCGGCAGGTTTAAGGATTTGAACGACCTGGAGCATTTGCCTTAAGACGACAAGAGCAGCGCGGCGTTGATTCAATTTGATCAACGCCGCGCTTGTTTACTGTGCGAACGTTTACTTGAAATTCGGATTCGGCGTCATAAACACGAGCAGTGTCAGCCGCGCCATGCTCGTGTTCTTCACACCATGCACCGAGCCAGCCGGGGCGAAAATGATTTGCTGTTCGCCCAACTCTGCCAACTCTTCATTCACCTGAAACGTCCCGCGCCCATTCAGCACGTAATACAGCTTGTCTTCAGCCGCGTGCGCGTGCGCTTTTTGCTCCTGCCCCGGTTCCAGGCAATACACGTCGCAGAAAAAATTCCGCGTCTCAAACAGATTCAGCTTCTGCATCTTTTCAGCGGAAAAGCGCAGGTTGGCAAGTACGTCTTTGTGTTCCATTGCGAATCCTCCTTACGGCAACCTTATGGCAAAAGGGCAATGATGCGCACGGGCCCGCCGGTGCCGCCTTTGATCTTCATCGGCAACGCGATCAGCGTCGCGCCGGTGGGCGGCACGCGTTCGAGAAAGGCGACGTTTTCCAGCCCGTAAATGTTCGCGCCGTTTAGCACCTGATGCGCGATGAAATCTTTTGACTGGCCGTAATCCAGACTGGCGGTGTCAATGCCGACGCCGCTGGATTTGCGTTCTTTGGCGAGGAATTCGGCGGCCTCTTTTGAAAGGCCGGGGAAGTGCAGATTGGCGATGTCGCCTTTTACATCGGTGCCCAGGTAGCGTTTTTTGTCCGGCCAGAATTGACCCCAGCCCGTTTGTATCAGCACGATGGTGTTGGCGGGTAACGGGCCGTAATCCTTTTCCCAGGCGTTGATGTCGGCCACGGTCAAGCGGTAATCGCGGTCATGTTCACAGGCTTTGCGGATGTCAATTTTGCTGGCCGGGCCGATCAGCCGTTGCAACGGCAACTCATCCATTGACGCTTTGCCTGCGCCGAAATGAATGGGCGCATCCATGTGCGTGCCGCCGTGTTCGCTGGCGCTGTAACGCGCCGCCGTGTACCAGTACCCGCCGGCCGCTTGGCCCCATGCTTCTTTCTCCCATTTGAAGGGCTGCGCGGTCGGCCAATAGATGGTCTGTTCGTCGAAGTTGTAGGTCAGGTCTACGACTTTGGCGGTATTGATGGCTCCAGTTGGCGCGGCGGCAGGCGAAGCGCCGGGCTGCGTTTGATCGTTCGCCCCTTTGTCAGGTGCATTGGTCGTGCGGTTAAGCGCAAAGAGCGCCAGGCCGGTGACGAGCAAACCGGCGATGAAGGCGAGCAGTATTTTGTGGTGATGATGAATAATCATGCCATTCTCCTAGCTACGCTTGCGGCACGGCTGTCCCGCGATACATCTCGGCCAGCAGGCGCGGTGATTTGGGCAGCAGGAAGCGGTCAAGTTCGGCGATGTCAAAACCCGCCTCAACGATCAACCGGTCAATCGGCCGATTCATGTTACAACCCACGCCGATGATTTTTTGCAGCGGATTGAAGCGATCCTGCCGGCGCGCCACCTCGGCATCGTCGCTGCGGCCGTGTTCAAAGAAGATGAATTGCCCCGCCGGTTTCAGCACGCGGCGGATTTCAGCCAGTGCTGGCGCGGTGTTGGCGATAGAACAGAGCGTCAGCGTCGAAACAACCGAGTCGAACGAGTGACCTGCAAACGGCAAACGGCCCTGCGCATCCAGTTGCAGCTTTGTCACTGGAATCGGACACGCGGCGATGCGGCGCGCCACACGCCCTTGCAGCATGTTTTCGGAATCAAAGACCGTCAACTGCGTAACGGCTTCAGGATAGTAGGGCAGATTCAAGCCCGTGCCGAAACCGATTTCGAGCGTCAGGCCGCGCGCGGGCGCGAGGGCACGCCGCCGGTACTTGCCGAACTCCGGCGTGCCCAGCGTCCAATCGAGCAAACACGGGAAGATGAATTTTGCGTAGATGCCCATTGGCCGCAGCGCTGGATTATTCTCCCGGAGTGGAGTTGTTTTTCTTGTCGAGGTACATCTTGATGCCACCACCAATCATTATCAGGATTCCGAGAATAAACATGATTTCAAGCATTGGTAAGCTCCTTTTCTGTGGATACAGCAGTGTTATTGCACATCGTTGACTGATTGACAGGCTAGCAGAGACGGCCATACTTGTCACCGATTCACCGGACACTGGCGGCCGGGCTGCTGTCTGACGTGGACGATTGTTGAGCGGGTTGTTGCACACAAAGGAGCGCGCGCTGATGACGACCGAACCTGATGGTGCGAAATGTGTAGCGTGCGGTTTTGTCACGACAGCTCCGGGTGCACGATGCCCGCGTTGTAAATGTCTTTGGCAAACGCAGCAACAGGTGCGCGGGCGCGGCGTCGCGTTGATCGTGCTGGGCGGCTTGCTGTCAGGTGGAATGGCATTTTTGCTGCTGTGGATGGGCAGCGCCATGCATCCTGAGATCAGCAAAACGAGCAGTTCGTTCACAGGTACACGCAGCGATGCAGTCTTCATCTTCGGGCTGCTCGGCGCTGTCCTGGTGCTCGGAATAACCAGCTTTATCACAGGCGTCTGGCAGGTCGTGACCGGGCGGGTCAGTCGGACGCTGAGGCTAACGATGCTGGCAGTGGGGTTGTTGGTGCTGGTGCTGGCGGCGACCTTCTATCTCAAAAGCTAAAGTTCAGGAACGAATAAATTCGTGACTACAAGGGGGAATGGCCCTAATCCAGTCCAAGCAGCCCTTTGCTTTTTCAAGACGGTTGACCATTACAGTGCTATTTCAACCATCCTGCAAAGTCCTAATTTCAGTCCTAATTTCAGAATGAATGTGTTGCTGAAAAAAATATGGGTGGCAGTTGCGGCGCTGGCCTGTTTGCTGAGCCTGCCGAGCCCCGCGCAAACGTCCAAGCCCTTGCTCGATCCGCCTGCCCCGGCGCTGAACGTCCGCGCGCCTCGGCTTTTCAACGTGCGGCTCGAAACGAACAAAGGCGTCATCGTGATCGAAGTTCACCGCGACTGGGCGCCGTTGGGCGCGGATCGTTTCTACAACCTGGTACGCGCGGGCTATTACGATCAGGTGCGCTTCCACCGCATTCGCAAAGACACCTGGGCGCAATTCGGCATCAACGGCGACCCACAGATCGCCCAAGCCTGGCGCACACGCACGATTCCCGACGACCCGCGCGTCGAGTCGAATCAGCGCGGCACCATCGCCTATGCCTTCGCCGTGCCGAATGGCCGCACGACGCAGGTCTTCATCAACCTGCGCGACAACGCGGCGACGCACGACAAAGAACCGTTTGTGCCGTTCGGTAAGGTCATTGAAGGCATGGCCGTGGCTGACGCGCTCAATGCCGAATACGGCGAAGCCGCGGGCGGCGGCATACGCGCGGGCAAGCAGGGCAAGCTGTTTGAAGAAGGGAACGACTATCTGAAGCGCGACTTCCCGCGCCTCGATTACATCATTCGGGCGCGCGTCAACAAGCGCTGAGCTTGGGCAGGGGCGCTGCGACGTGCGGGCGCGCTCGCGCACGGCTTACAACTCGGTTTCGGTCACATCCACCAAAGGCCAATCATCTTTAGAAGGTCAGGCGCAAGCCAAATTGCAGCTTGCGCATCGAATTGGCCGTGCTGACCACGCCAAAGGTGGTCGAGGTCGCGCCCGAAGGAACAGCGGCGCCCGGCTGTCCGAGGCTCACCATGTTGAAAGCGTTGGTGCCCTCGGCCCGGAAGCGCAGCTTGAAGCGTTCGCTCAAACGGAAGTCGCGCGAGAGCGCCAGATCAACGACGCGATAGCCCGGCGCGTCGAGCAGGTTGCGCGGCGCGTTGCCATCGGTGGCGACGCCGGTCACGACTTTGTTCTGCACGAAGGCCGCTGTGTTGAACCACTGCGCTGCCGTGGGCTTGGCGAGGTGGGGATCGCCGATCAACTGCGCGCGGTCGGTGTTGACGACGCCGTCGAGGTTGGCGTCTACGTTGCCGTTGGTGATGGTGAAGGGCAGGCCGCTGCGCAGCTTGATGATGGGCGAGATGCTCCAGCCGTTGAGGATGTTGCGCACGATGACGTTGCTGCCGCTGTAATAATCAATCTGGTAGTTCAGGCTCATGCTGAAGACGTGGCGCTGGTCGGTGTCGGCGCGCCCGCGATCCAGGAAGAGCTTGCTGGAATTCTGCGCGCCTCCCTGCGTCGTGTTGTTATGCAACTGCACGCTGCTGAGCGTTTTGCTAAACGTATAAAAGGCATTGAAGCTGACGTGCTTGCTCATACGCATGGCGGTGGTGAGTTGCAATCCGTGATACGAAGCGCTTTGGTCGGAATTGATCTCGATGACCGCGCCATAGAGCGGATTGGGCCGCCGCGCGAGGATATTCGCACCGGCATTGGTGGCTGTGGCATTGACCACCGGGTAATTCACATCACGCCCGAAAGGCAACTTGCTGCTCATCGTGCCGACGTAAGCCGCGCCCACAGTCAGCTCTCTGGTGAGTTGTCGCTGGATCGAGAGATTCATCTGGTACGTGCGCGGCCACGCGAAACCTGACGCAACTGCGGTCACGCCGCCGCCGTTCACAAAGGTTCCTCTGTAGGGGAAAGGATTGCCGCCGACGAACGCGTTGTAGGGGTTGCTGAGCGATGCGCCCTGCGGCACGCCTTGCGCGTTTGTCCTTGGACTGGTGTTGGTGAAGGTCAGCCGCGTGGCAAACGGCTGGGTGTTGGTCATCGTGTTCCATTCGTTGCCCGAAATGCTGCCGTAAAACACGCCGAACGCGCCACGCACCGAAGTCTTACCATTGCCGAACGGATCCCACGCAAAACCTACGCGCGGCGAAACGTGTTTGTAACTCACCGGAATGCCGCCGCGTTCGATGCCTTCATCGCCGTAAAACAACGCGCCTACCGGCGCAAGCGCATTGGCCGTGGATTTCTTGCCGGGGACGTAATTGACGACGCGATTGTATGGATCGGTCGGCGGCGTCTGCACATCCCAACGCAAGCCCAAATTGAGCGTCAGGCGCGGGTGCAGGCGGAAATCATCCTGCGCGAAAAGCGCCGTGTACCAGGTGTTGGTGTAACCGGTGACCGGCGCGTCCTGCGTGATCGCGCTGGGAATGCCGATCAGGAAATCGGCCAGCGCGTTCCGGGTCACGACGTTGCTGAAGGTGAAGACGCCGTAGTTGTTGAGCAGCGTCTGCTGTATGTCTTTGTTGAGCGAAAGCTCGCCGCCCAGCTTGAGCGAGTGCTTGCCCTTGTTCCAACTAAATACATCGCGGATGGAATAGAAATTCGTGCCGGCGGTCGGGCCGCCGATGGAGTTGGTCAGTGTGAAGAAGCCGCTGACGGTGATCTGCGGCAACGACGGCGTGCCTTGAATCGTGAACGCCGAACCCAGATCGCCCAGCGAGGTTGCGGGCAGATTCAAGCGTCCGCCAAAATTGCGCGTATACGTTATCCAGGCCTGATTGATCTTGCTGGGGCTGATGATCCAAACGTCGCTGAGGTTGAGATTGTGCTGCCGCCAGTTGAATCGCTGGCTGGCCCAGGGCAGGTTGCCGCTGCCCGCCTTCACCGTGTTGGTTCCCGCCGTCGTAAAGTAGTTGAAGGTCAAGCGATGCGCGTCGTTGAGCTGGTGATCCAGCTTCCCCAGAAACTCGTTGGCGTCGAAGGGGCTTGGTACGTTGCCCTGCCATTTGCTGCCCGCAATGTTGGCCAGCGGAATGTAGTTGTTGATGATCTTCACCGCCACGGGATCGAGCCGGTTGGGGCAGATGACGCCGCTGACGCCGTTGCAGACGAAAGTCGCGCCGGTCGCGGGATCAGTAGGCTTGGTACCAGAGGCGCTGAAATTGCCAACACGTTCCAAGTCAGTCGGCACGATGGCGTTGTTTAAGAAAGTGCTGGTGGTCTGGCGCAAGCCCGAGTAAGAGGCGAAGAAGAAAGTCTTGTCGCGCTTGATCGGGCCGCCGAGCGTGCCACCGAACTGGTTGCGATGAAAAGGCGACCTGTCCATTTGCGAGGCGTAGTCATTGGCGTTGAAGACGGTGTTGCGCACGAACTCAAACAGCGAGCCGCGAAATTTGTTGGTGCCGGACTTGGTCAGTACGTTGATGATGCCGCTGGCAAAGCGGCCATACTCGGCGTTGTAGCTGTTGGTCTGCACGCGGAATTCCTGAATCGCATCCGGGTTCGGCAGGACGTTGCCCGTGTTGCGCAGGTTGGTCATGTTGCTGCCGCCGTCGAGGTAGTAGTTCACCGAACCGGTGCCGCCATCGGTGCCGCCATTGATCAACGTCCGCTGTTCGGGAAAGCCCAGGATGAGCGAATTGGTTCCGGTCGAAGCAGAAGCGACACCATTGTTGTTGGATTGCACGCCGGGCGTCAGGTCGAGCAGCGCATAGACGTTGCGCTCGACCAGCGGCAGATTGGTGATCTCGGCGGATTGTATGGTGCGCCCGATCTCGGCGGTGCTGGTGTTGACGGCGGGCGGCGCTTCGGTGACTGTGACGGTCTCGCTGACCTGCCCAACGGCGAGCGCGACATCCACGCGGGCGGTGTCGTTGACCTGCAGCACGATGCCGCCGCGGCTGGTCTTCTTCCAGCCGTTCGCGCTGACCTCGAGCACGTAGTTGCCGACCGGCAGAAATTCAAGCCGGTAGCTGCCGTCCTCGCCGGTGAGCGCCGTGCGCGTGAGACCGGTATCGGCATTGCGCGCGGTGACCTGTGCGCCGGGCAGCATGGCGCCGCTCGGGTCTGTGATAGTGCCGGCGATTGTGGCGGTAGTGATTTGCGCGGCGGCGGCCAGCGGCAGGGCGAGCAGCAGTGCGAAAACAGCCAACTGGAGCTTAGGTAAACTAAAATTTCTTGTGCTTAACATGTCAGCGACCTCCAATGAGAATTCGGACTGAGTTTGGACAAAGCCCAGTCAAAAAAGTGAAATGTGGATCAGACTCAAGTTTCCTCAGCTTTGTTGCGCTGGTAGTGGTTAAATCAGGTGGGGCGTGTCAGTAGCCCGCGCGTAAGCAAGGGCTGACTTCCGCCAATCAAGCCCTTGCTTACGCGCGGGC
>JAYUCP010000451.1:0-24095 GCA_043740245.1 Acidobacteriota bacterium
GACATAGGCCGCCGGTTTCGCGCCGGGCGAAGTGCGCGGCCAGACCTGCGTGCCATCCATCGGAAAGACCCAGCACGTATTCGGGTCGCGCGGATGCAAGACCATTGGGAAGCCGATGTCGCCGATCTTTTTCGGCATCTTCATGCCGATGCGCACCCAGGTGTTGCTGGGGCGCTCAAGGCGATAAATGCCGCAATGGTTTTGATGATAAAGCACGTTCGGATTGAGCGGATGCTGCCGCATGCAATGTGGGTCCTGGCCGTATTCGGGATAGGGATCGGGCCTGAAACTGGCTTCGCAACCGGCGTTGAGCGGTTGCCAGTTCGCGCCCTTGTCCGTGCTTTCAAACACACCGCCACTGGACATGCCCAGATAAAGGTGATTGGCGTCGCTGACATCAACGATCACCGAATGCAGCTTCGGCCCATCGGGCGTGCCATCGCCCGCGCCACCGCTCCACTCCGGATACATCGGGTTGTCGTTGAAGCCCGCGACTGGCTCCCACGAGACGCCGCCGTCTGCTGAACGAAACAGCGCCTTTGGCGAAGTCCCGGCGTACCAGACATCGGGTTCGCTGGCGTGGCCGGGCGTCAGCCAGAAGACGTGATCTACGGCGCGGCCCGTTTCGCCTTCGGGCGCTTTGGGGAAGGCGGGCGGCTTGGCGGCCTCCTGCCACGTCTTGCCGAAATTGGTCGAGCGAAAAACGGTCGGGCCCAGATGCCCTGTTTTCGCGGCCAACAACAGCGTCTTGCCATCGCGCGGATCAAGCATGATGTGATGGACGATGTGGCCCAGAAAATGCGGCCCGTTCAATTCCCACTGACGGCGCTTGGCGTCGCCACGCAAAATAAAGCCGCCCTTCTTGGTCGCGATCAGCAGCGCGACATTGGCGGATGCAGATTTGCTCGTTGCTTTCATGATGTTCTCCCTGTGAATGGTTTCGGCTTCCCCGGCGCGCAGTATAAAACAGCCTGTGGTGAGTGGCTACGGGTGGCAGTAGCGGTAAAACGGAATTTTACAAGTCACGGCTGGGAGCGCCGAGCTAGGGCGCAGCATCCCCAGCGCCGATTGCTGATACTTGATCGGCCAGCGCCGCGAGTTCAACCATGCTTAAGGTTTCACCGCGCCGGCGCGGATCGAGTTGAACAGCCGTCAAAGCCGCCAGAATGGCAGCTTCGTCGGGCAGCCCCAAGCGCACGCGCCCGGAACGCAGGTTGTTATAAATCGTCTTGCGCCGCTGCGAAAAAAGCACTTTGACCAATTCGATAAACAGGGCCTCGT
Source organism: Acidobacteriota bacterium (assembly GCA_043740245.1). Taxonomy (GTDB): domain Bacteria; phylum Acidobacteriota; class Blastocatellia; order RBC074; family RBC074; genus JACPYM01. Next base: position 1,282 of record JAYUCP010000451.1, read on the forward strand.
CGTGCACTGCCGCGACCGGCGTTTCGTGCACGGTCAACCGCACAACGCTCGACCAGACTTTGGGAATCGGGCGGAAGGCGCTGGGCGGCACGTCAAACAGATGCACGGCTTCGCTATAAAACTGCACCAGCACCGACAGCACGCCGTATTCCTTGCCGCCGGGCACAGCGGTCATGCGTTCGACGACTTCGCGTTGCAACATCACGGTCAATTCGCACAGGCAGTGGCGCTGGGCCAACAGGCGCTGAATGATCGGCGTTGAAACGTTGTACGGCAGATTCGCCACGACGCGCGCCGCGGTAGCGGGCGCAATCGCGCTGCAGAAATTTACGACCAGGGCATCCGCCGCCAGCAAGCGGAAGTTCTCATGCGCGGCGAATTGGCCTTGCAACACCGGGATCAACTCTTGATCCAATTCGACCGCCAACACGGACGCGCCGCTCGCCACCAGCCCCTTGGTCAACGCGCCGTGGCCAGGGCCGATTTCGATCAGCGTCTCGCCCGCGCGCGGCTGCACAGCATTGAGGATGCGTTGCTGATATTCCGCATCAACGAGAAAGTTTTGTCCGAGGCTGCGTTTTGCTTTCATGTGGATAAGGGCTGCGGATAGCCAGTGAATTCAAGGTCTGTGCCGTGTTGCTGAATTGTGATGTCGCGCAGTTGCAAGGCGTCACTCAAGCGAGCAAAGCCTGCGCCGCCGATGGCCGGGTAGGCAGCGCGCCCGCCGATCAGTTTGGGCGCAAAAAAGAAGCTGGCTTTATCAAGCAGTCGTTGTTGCACAAATGCGCCCGCCACTTCAGCGCCACCTTCGACAATCAAACTGGTCAGTTGCTGTTGACCGAGTTCACGCAGTGCTTGCAGCAAATCCAAGCCGTCGGCATCACGTTCAACGCGCAAGACTCGCACGCCAAGCGCTTCCAATTGCGCCGGCTTCTCAACGTCAACAGCGTTCGTAAACACGATGAGCGGAGCTTCGCTTGCGCTGCGCACCAATTGTGAGGCAAGCGGAATGCGCAAACTGGAATCCAGCACGACACGCGTCAGCGGGCGATGCCGCAGCAAACCTGTGCGATCCGTCAGCGCCGGATCATCGGCCAGCACCGTGCCAATCCCCACCAGGATGGCATCGTATTCGTGCCGCAAGGCTTGCGATGCGGCGCGCGCCGCTGCGCCGGTGATCCATTTGCTTTCGCCGGTGTGCGTGGCGATGCGGCCATCCAACGAGCAAGCCGTTTTCAAATGCACAAACGGCAAGCCGGTCGTGACGAACTTGACGAACTTTTCATTCAAGCGTTGTGCGGCTTCGTTCAACACGCCGACTTCGATTTCGATGCCGGCGGTGCGCAACTGTTCAAAGCCACGTCCATTGACGCGCGGATTCGGGTCAACCATCGCCGCGACGACACGTTTGACGCGCGCCTCGATCAACGCCTGCACACACGGCTGTGTACGTTTGCCGGCATCTTGATGCGAACAGGGTTCGAGGTTGACGTAAACGGTTGCGCCTGCGGCCTGCGCGCCTGCTTCATCGAGCGCCCAGACTTCAGCGTGTTTCAATTCGGCGTAACGATGAAAGCCACGTCCGACAATCGCGCCGTCTTTGACGACGAGCGAACCGACGAGCGGATTGGGGCTGACTAGGCCTGTGCCTTGCGCGGCCAATTCCATGGTGAGCTGAATAAAATCGGAGTCGGTCATTACCACACTGCACTGATTCACTGACGAGGATAAAGCCGGTCATATTCCGCGAACTCTTTTTCGAGGTGGTCTGTTTCATCGCGGTTCAATTGGGCAAGCTCTGTCGCCAACAACAGTTCCAATGGCTCCCACTCGCCGTCTTCAGTAAGCGCCTGCTGATAAATCTGTGCTTCCATAAAGCCTCCGCTACTACTCAAACAGCCCATCAACATAAGTGCGTGCGTCGAAAACCACCAAATCATCCGCTTGTTCGCCAATCCCGCAATAGCGAATCGGCAGATTCAATTCCTTCGCAATCGCCACCGCGATGCCGCCCTTGGCCGTGCCATCGAGTTTGGTCAGCACCAAGCCAGTCACTTGCGCGGCCTTCAAAAATTCGCGCGCCTGGCTCAAACCGTTCTGTCCGGTCACGGCGTCCACGACCAGCAAGGTTTCGTGCGGCGCGCCTTTCACTTCCTTGCCGGCGACGCGCTTCATCTTTTCGAGTTCGGCCATCAGGTTCGATTTGTTGTGCAGCCGGCCCGCCGTATCCACGATCAACACGTCGGCATTGCGCGCCTTGGCGGCTTTGAGCGAATCGAAAAGCACGGCCGCCGGGTCTGTGCCTTGCTTTTGCTGAATCAGCGGCACACCCGCGCGGTCGGCCCAGATCGCCAGTTGATCCGAAGCGGCGGCGCGAAAGGTGTCTGCGGCACAGATCAGCACCTCGTTGCCTTCGGCCTTGATGCGTTGGGCGAGTTTGCCGATGGTGGTGGTTTTGCCGACGCCGTTGACGCCGACGACCATCAGCACGTAGGGCCGCACGTCGTCGGGCACGGCGGTTTCGGCGGCGATGCCGCGCGCTTTGGCCGCGCCTTCCAGAATGTCGAGCAGGTGTTGTTTGATGACGCGCTTGAGTTCGTCAACATCGCTGAGCGCGTTGCGCGCGACTTTTTGCCGCACGTCGTCGAGGATTTCCAGCGTCGTTTGAATGCCGATGTCCGCGCCGATCAACGCCTCTTCCAATTCGTCCAGCGTGTTGGCGTCAATCTCTTTTTTGCCTTTGACGACGTCTTCAAGCCGCGTGACCAGGTTCTCGCGCGTGGCGCTGACGGCTTGGCGGAAGCGTTGGAAAAAGCCTGTTTCTGCTTCTTCTTCTGGTGGCGATGGGAGTGATGGGAGTGATGGGAGTGATGGGAGTGATGGCGTTGGTGCGACCTCAACCAGCGCGGGTTGCGTGAGTTCCGGCGCGACGGTCGTGGGCGCAACTGGGGCAGCCACGCGGGGTTCTTCCTTTAACTCGACTGCCGCCTCAGACGGCGGCGTGTAATCGTTCAATCCCAGCGAAATAAAATCGCTACCTTTTTTTCGTCTCCAAAACATATTTACTCAATCTCAAATCTCAAATCTCAAATCTTCAATCACCTAGCGCCAGGGCTTCCTGCTGCCTGGCCGCGACGCGCATTTCATCTTTTGGATAAAACCAAAGCAGCAGCGCCGAAAACAGCGGCAGCACACTCATCATCGTCAATGCTTGGATGAATCCGAAACGCTCGCTCAAGTAGCCCGTGACCGGCGCCAGCAATGCACCCGCGCCCCAGGCAAAGCCCATCACCAACGCCGAAACCGTGCTCGCGCCGCCCGGCACCAACCGTTGCGCCATCACGACGCTGATCGGGATCGGCAGGTTCAACATCGTCCCGCCCGCCAGCAACAACGCATAACGCGGCGGGCCTTCCACCGTGAACGCCGCCAGCAACAACGGCGTCGCCAACAACATTGACGCCAGCGACACGCGGCGCGCGCCCAAACGATCCGCCAATGCGCCGCCAAAAAATCCGCCCAGTCCGCCAAAGAAGAGGAACCCGGCCAACACCCAACTGACCTGCGTCGTCGTCAGGCCGCTGTCTTTCAAGGCGAAGGGCAAAAAGGTTTGCACGCTGACCGAGACCGCCGAGCGCAGCACCACGGCGAAATACAGCAACGTCAGCGGCGCCCACACCGCGCGCAAAGCCGTGCTGAGCGATGGCGCATCGGCGTGGCGTGTGACCTGTTCGAGCGGCGGGCAGTATTTGAACATCAAGGCCCACATCAGCACGCCCCAGCCCAGCGTGTACCAGCTATGTTCCAAACCGAAGCGGCTCACGACCAACGCGATGATCAGCGGCCCCAGCGCATAGCCAACCGTCCCGGTCGAAGAGAATACCGACATCACCATGCCCTGATGCTTGCCGCCGCCGTCAACCGCCGCCGCGCGCGCAACAATCGCCGCGCCTTGCGGATGAAACGAACCGATGCCGATGCCGCCACAAATCACAATCGCCAACAACATCGGCAAGCTCGTCGCCAGTCCGATGCACGAAAGGAAAACCGCCGCGAGCAACGGCCCAAAGACGGCCATCGAACGTTTCAAATAACGATCTGAAATCATCCCGTAAACCGGCTGCATCAGCGACGACGTAATCATCAGCGTCGGCGTCAACATGCCGATTTGCGCCGGTTTCAGCGAGAGTTTGATCGCCAACAATGGCAGCAAGGGAAAAATAAAGCTCGAATAGGAATCGAGCACGAGGTGCGCTGTGGATAACAGTGTGATGGTGAATTTACTGCGTTGATTCATCGCGTTGTGTTATCAGAAAAAAGGCTTTGATTTATTTCAATACTTCCCAGGGCATTTCAGGGTTTTGGCGTTTGGTGTTTCCAGCATTTCTGGCTTGTTCCGAATGGTTCTCCAATACTCATCCAGCACATCATCGTCAATTTCGACGGTCGTGGCGTAAAGCGCGTCGGCACCGTCCTTCTTACAGCCCGAAATCCAGTAGTATTCGCCAGTTTGTTCGTCAAAGTAATTAGCCTTGAACCCCTTGCCTTTTAACGGCCCAAACCTTCGCCCCTGGTAATAAACTGATTTTCCGGTTTTGGAAAAAGTAACTCGACCGATTCTAGCTGGCCCGACAATACCGCCGCCTTTGTATTCGATATACATAACTCTTGTACGATGCCCCATAACAACCTGCCATTGCTACTGCCTTACTGCTTCCCTTTGCCCGCCGCTTCGACAAAGCGTGCAAAGATCGCATGCGAGAACTGATCGCGTTCCCAGCCGATTTCCGGATGCCATTGCACGCCCAGCACAAAACGGTCGGGCCGCGTGTCGGTCACGGCTTCGATGACCTCGTCTGAAGATGTCGCAATCACACACAGGTCGCGTCCGACCTCTTTGATGGCTTGGTGATGGGTGCTGTTGACGCGGATCGTTTTGCCGCCCGCTAGATGCGCCAGCAACGAATCGCCTTCGAGCTTGAGGTAATGCGAGGGGCGATCCACCGGCATGCCCTGCTCGTGTTTGAGCACGTTGGGAACTTGCGTATCAATATCCTGAAAGAGCGAGCCGCCGCGCGAAACATTCAGCGATTGCATGCCAAAACATATCCCCAGCACCGGCAGTTTGCGTTTCTCGGCCAAATCCAGCAACAACAAATCCACGCTGTCACGTTCGGGGATGACGGGGCCCAGGCGCGGATGCGGTTCTTCGCCGTACTGCGCCGGGTCAACATCGCTGTTGCTGCCCGAAAGCAGCAAGCCATCCAGCCGTTCGATCAACGCGCCCAGGTATTCGCGGTTCGGGATCAGGGGGATGTAAACCGGCACGCCGCCGGTGGCCTCGACGGCTTCGGCATAATAGCGCCGCAGATAATACGTGTTTTCGGCGAGGTTCAGCCGCGTGGTGATGCCGATAAACGGGCGCTTGGAATCTGTGTGTTCTAAAGCCATGTCTTTCTCGATGAAGCGCGCTTGCCTTGCAAGGAAGCGGCAGTGTACGGGGCAGTGTCGCAGCCTGTCAAAACGCCAGGCACAACGCCGGTTTAGGGTTGGCGCATCAGCGCTTTCGGCGGCTCGCAGCCAGCAACAACAGCCCGACGCCGATCCAACAGAACATGCGAATCTTGCGAATGATCGCCAGCGCCACGCCCGCCGGACGGCCAAAACCCAACGCCTCAGTCAACAGCCCGGTGCCCGCTTCATCCACGCCGACCAGCGCGGGCACGAAGATAAAGGCGATGTTCAGCGCCCGGTTGATGGATTCGAGCATGAAGGCCGTCACCAGCGTCAACTCATAGCCGATCAAGCGCATTGTCGCGTAGATTTCGGCGACGCCGCCCAGGTGAAAGAAAGCCTCGCACAATCCGACCAGCAAAAAATCCCGTCTGCGCTTGGCGTAAAAACCGAAGGCGTAATCTTCCAACGCGCGCAATTCATCGAGTTGCTTTTCCACCCAAGCCCGCCGCTCCGCACCGCGCACCAACAAGTCAGCCGCCAACGCCAGCATTGACGAACCAATCTTCCAACGTTTGGTAATCGCCAGCACCGACGCGCCGCCGAGCAGCAAGACCAACGCCAACGCCAGCACCACGGCACCGCGCAACGATTCGTCCAAGCCGAAATTGGCCAGTAACAGCGTCGCGCCCGCAACCACAATCAAACAACTCGACACCGTGTATGCCAGGTTCTCGACTGTCAGTGAAGACAGGCCCGAACGCAACGCGAGTTTGTCGCCCAGCGCCACCAGCCGCAGCGGTTCCGCCACCACCGGGCCAAAGGTCAAATCGCCGACCGCCTCGCCCGCAATGCGCGCGCGCAGCAGATTCAACACGCCGACCTCGCGTTCAGCCGGCGTCATACAACACAACCATGCCAAACTGCGTGAAAGATAGCGTGTCGAAGAGATCGCCAGAATCAGCAAAAACCCCGCGCCCAATGTGCGCACCCGCGCGAGGATTTCACCGAAGCCGGTTTGCTTGATGACGTATAGGAAAAGGGCAAGTCCGCCCAAGGCTGAGAGTAGGGCCAGCCAGCGGGAGTATTTTTTCATCGCGTTACCGTCACGTGGCTGAGGCATTCACAGTTGGTCGGGATCAAGGCCCAGCTCGCGCAGTTTGGCGGCCAGGCGTTGCACTTGCTGTTGGGCGGTTTCTTTTTCCAACCGCTCCCGTTCGGCGCGCGCGCTTTCCTGTGCGGCGCGCGTGCGTTCCTGTGCGGCGCGCGCACTTTCTTGTTCAGCACGGGCGCTTGCTTGTGCGGCGCGCGCACTTTCCTGTTCGGCACGCGCGTGTTCCTGTTCGGCACGTTCGGCTGGCGTAGGGATCCAATTTCCGTCGCGGTCACACCAGCGCAACCAGAGCCGCTCTTCACCGAGATAGCGCCCACGCCACAAGCCCAGTCCTAATTGCGCCTCGGTCACCCAAAGCATGCCGTTTTCCAACGCGACTTCCTCATAACGCAGGTTCTTCATCCGAAAGATGCGCACCTCATCCGTGAGACGGCTGAAAGTGATGTAATACGGAATGCGCAGCCATTTTTCGTAAACGTCCCATTTCGTCGGCGAGTTGTCCTCGTCACGAGGCGCCTGCCCCAAATCATTCCGTTGTGTGCTGGGCGAAAGCAGTTCGGCCACGATCAGCGGAACCACCGCTTCATCCCAAACCACATAACTGAACCGCATGCCCGGATATTTCTCTTTGGGCAAGCCGACCACGGCGAACCAATCCGGGCGTTTGCAACGGCTGTGACTCTTACCCTGTTCGTCATAATAAAGGTTGAGATCGCTGGCCGTGAAAACTTCTTCGCGCGCAAAACCGGGCGGCTGAAAGGTTTCACTGAGCAGACGCGCTTGCCATTCATGAAATAAATCCGGCATACCCAGTTGTCCCACCTCCTCATACGGCAGATCGTACATCGTCGGTAGTGTTGCCTGCGGCGGCAAAGGCTGTTCAAGTTCCATCACACGTGATGCAGTCGTCATAAACGAAATCCTCCGGCTACGATTCTTGCGTGCCAATGGCAGTCTACGCCGCCAGCCAAGCCAGCGGCAAGCACGCTCATTCATAACTCAACGCATCCACCGGGTCTTGCCTCGCCGCGCGCAACGCCGGATAAAGCGCGCCCAGTGCGCCGCTCAACAAGCCGCCCAGACAGGCGTAAAGAATGTAACCCGGCTCCAATTCGATCTTCCAATTCAGCTTGTTGACCAGGAAGTAGCGCGCCGTGATCGCCACCGCCAGCCCCAGCAACACGCCCAGTGCGCTGATCAACAAGGCTTCTTTTTCAAACACCGCCGCGATGCCCGCTTTGGACATGCCCAGCGCTTTCAGTATGCCAATCTGGCGCGTGCGCTCGGTCACGGTCGAATACATCGTCAAGAGGATGACCAGCAGGCTGATGATCGTCGCCAGACCCGCGACGACATTCAAAAACACGTTGAAGCCGCTGAAGCCGGTCGCAAACATCTGCGGCAATTCGCGTGTGAAGATCACGCTGTATTCGGGCAATTGCTCGATCACGCGTTGTGCGACGGCTTCCTGTTCGGCTGGGTTGGCGCATTTGATAAAGATCATCGAACACTTGTCGCGTGTGCCCAACGCTTCCTGCATCGTGGTGAGCGGCACTTTGACGCGCGCGCCCATCTCCGGTTCGTAAATGCCGACGATGGTCAGCTCACGGCCCTGCAAGGCCATGAGCGTATCGCCGACTTTTAGTTTCTTGCTCTCGGCCTCTTTGAAATCAATGATCGCTACATCGCCCGAAGATGGCAGCGGCTGCCCAGCAATGATGCGCAACTTGGTGGCGGCGGCGAATTCGGCAAAGTTGATGCCTTCGAGTTGGCGCAGCCCCAGTCCCGAACCGCCGCCCATCTCCAGGTTCTGGCCCACGGGCATGGCATAAGCGACGCCCGGCACCGTGCGCACTTTTTCGATCTCTGTCAGCGGGATGTTCATGTCCGCCGAAGTCAGCGAAAGCCCCTGCCCCGCTTGGCGCAACATGATTTCAACGCCGGCATTCGCGCCGCGCCGTCCGACTTCGCGCAAGGTGCCGCGCACAAGACCCACGGTCAGTACGACCAACACCACGCCAACCGACACGCCGACAACGCTGGCGAAGGTGCGGCCCGGATGATGCGTCAGATTGGAAGCAACCAGACTATTCATAAAAGCTCAGTTAGGCGTTCGGCTTCGTTCCCCAATTGATTGCCATAATGCCGCCTGCGTATTGTTTGTATCCGCAATCCACAAAACCTGCTTGTTGCATTAACGTCACGATGCCTTTTTGCCCGGGGTAACGTTTGAGCGATTCGGGAATATAGCGGTACATATCAGCATTACCGTGCAATACGATGCCCGTGATCGAACCGACTATGATGAGATATTTGATATATGCCCAATCGTAAAGCTTGAACGGCGGATGGCCGAAATCGAGCGAGAAGAGACGCCCGCCAGGTTTGAGTACGCGCTTAATTTCTTGCAGCGCGCCCGGAATGTCCGGCACGTTGCGCAAGGCATAACCGCCCGTCACGTATTCAAATGATTCGTCAGGATGCGCAATCGCCATAATGTCGCCAATCTCGAAGCGTACATTGTTCACGCCCATCTGCGCGCGTTTCTCATTGGCGATCTTGATCATGCCGCTGGTGATGTCGAGGCCGACAGCTTCACCGCGCGGCAATTGCGCCGCTTCGGCAAAGGTGATGTCGCCCGTGCCGCAAGCCAAATCGAGCACGCGCTCGTGCCCTTTGAGTTGCAACATCTCGATCAGGTCACGCTTCCAGCCGCCATCCATGCCGAAGGAAAGAAAGCGGGTGATGAAATCGTACTTCGACGCGATCGTCTCGAACATCAGTGTGACGTAGCGCTGCTTCTTTTCTTTGGAAGAAAGATGTTCGATGAGGTTAAGTTTTTCAGCCATTCGTCGTCCTTAAATTGCCAGTCTTAAATTATCAGATTGTTTGCTGCTAATCCCATATTACGGGGCGAGCTTGATACCAAGCGCATACAGTAATCGGGTTTCTATTTTTACGATAACCGCATCGGATAAGAGACCAAATCGGCGGCGCAATCGCGTGACATCAAGCGCGCGCATTTGATGGCAAAGCGCCACGGAATCTTTCATCAGACTGCCTTCGCCTTGGGGGATCAAGACGCCTGTAGGCAAGGCTGCGCGTTGCACATTTGTCGTCAGAGGAATGGCCAGCACAGTCGTGGTGAACCGATTGATGTGATTGTTTTGCAAGATCAAAACGGGACGTATCCCAGCTTGTTCCGAACCTTGAATCGGGTCTAAATCAGCCAGCCAGGTTTCCCCGCGTTTGACATTCATAACCGGTCTTCTTTCGCCAACCCACGCACGTAATCAGCCAATCCTTCCTCTGCCAATTCGCGGTCTTCTGTTGCAGCATCGGCATAAAGTTTAGCGAGCGTTTCGTCGTCTATCGCTTCCAACTCCGCCAGTTCATTGATGCGCTCCTGCCGTTTGAGAAAAGCCGCGAAGTCAGCCACCTGTTGCAGCTTGGCTTCACTGAGTCCCTGCAATTCATGCGCGACTCGCTCGCTCACAGAAATCGTTCCAGACATAAGCAACTCCTTTTTAAGCCAGCGTTGATTCAACTGCTGTAACAACAGCTTGCAACGCGGCGTCCAACTGATCCAACTCAACGCCACCTTCCGCCAAATCGGCTTTGCCGCCGCCGCGCGCGCCCGGCAGCGCCTTGATGATCTTGCCCGCCTGCACCCGGCCAAGCGCATCGTTCGACACCATCACCAGCAGCGAAGCCTTGTCATCCACCACATCGCCGATGACGACGACGCCCGGCGCAATCTTGTTTGCCAGCGAATCAGCGAGTTGGCGGCGCCCCTCTTTGCCAAGGTCTTCGACTTTGCGGACAAGGACTTTCAAGCCGTTGACTTCGGTGATTTGCTCCGCGCTACCACCGCCGCCTTGCGCCAGTTTGAGCTTGAGCCGTTCGATCTCGCGTTGCTGTTCGCGTAACTGCAACTGCAAGCGTTCGATCTCGCTGGGCAACTTGGCAGGCACGGCGTTGAGCTTGCCCGCCGCTTCAGCCAACAAGTGCTCAGTCGCCTGGAAGCGCTCAAACGCGCCCTTGCCGGTGACGGCGCGGATGCGGCGCGTGCCCGAAGCGATGGCTTCATCGCTGATGATTTTGAAGGAGCCGATGTCGCCCGTCGCGCGCACGTGCGTGCCGCCACAGAGTTCTTTGGAGAAAATGCCTTCCGCGCCATTCACGGTCAGGACGCGCACCTTTTCGCCGTACTTTTCGCCAAACAGCGCCATCGCGCCCGAACGCATCGCGTCCTCAATCGCCAGCACATCGGTTTGCACGGGTTCGTTGCGCAAGACGTGGAAGTTGACCAGATTCTCGATCTCGGCAATCTCGCCGCTGGTCAGCGGCTGATAGTGCGAAAAATCGAAGCGCAGATAATCGGGCGCGACGATTGAACCAGCTTGTTTAACGTGCGTGCCCAGCACTTCGCGCAAGGCCGCGTGCATCAGGTGCGTGGCGGTGTGGTTGCGGCGTGTCGCGTCGCGTTTCTCGACATCCACTTGCGCAGTGATGGAATCGCCGGTGTTGAGGCTTCCCTTTTCAACTTTGACTTTGTGAATGCGCAAATCCTGCACAGTCGAAACGGTGTTGCCGACCGTGGCGGTCGCGCCTTCACCGATCAACGCACCTACGTCGCCAACTTGCCCACCGCTTTCGGCGTAAAAAGGCGTCTGGTCTAACACGACTTCGCCTTCATCGCCTGCCTGCAAGCTGTTCACAGTGTTATCACCTTTGATCAAAGCGATGACTTTTGCGTTATTTACGGTCGTAGTTTCGTAGCCTTTGAATTCCGTCTTCTTGTCGTTACGTCGAGATACAGCGACATAGGCTGGTTTAACCCTCTCTTGTTGCTTTGTATGCCCAACGCTTCCTTCCTTTTGAAGCTTTCTAACCTCGCTTTCGATAATATCTCTAAATTCTTCTTCACTTAAATTTTCAATAGCTTTACTAAATTCACCCTCACTTACATTCTCAACTTCAAATCCAGAGAAAATACCTTGCTCATCTTTTTCCCTAACCCTGAAATGGTTCTGGGTCAAAACGATGTACATTAAGTCAGTAGGTGTTCCGTATGTATCTCTTAGTTTGGCAAGTTCCCATTTATCAATAACAGGATATGGACGGTGTGGGTACTCTTTCTGGCTGGAGATCATCAACTCTTCAAGTTTCTTCAGCCCAACCGTCATAGTGGTGCCAAACCGCTCTTCCTCCAATCGCACCATCTTTTCAATATAGCCCCGCTGCGTCTCTAACTCCGGATAAGCATCCTTCATGAAATCAATCACGAACTCACAAATCTGATAGAAAAACTCGCCCTTGAAGCCCAGATTCTCGCGTCCATTGTAAATCGCCCGGCGCATAATCTTCCGCAACACATAATTCCGCGCTTCATTGCCGGGCAGAATACCGTCCGCAATCGCAAACGCCGTCGAGCGCGCGTGATCGGCCACGACGCGCATAGCAAAGCCTTCCGCCGTTTCCGCCTTGTACGCTTTGCCCGCCAGCTTCGCGGTGAATTCAATAATCGGCTTGATCAGATCGGTGTCGTAATTCGATTTCACGCCCTGCAACACTGCCGCCGTGCGCTCCAATCCCATGCCCGTATCCACCGACGGCGCGGGCAGCGGATCGAGTTTGTATTGGCCGGGCGCAGTCTCGCTGCGGTTGTATTGCATGAAGACCAGATTCCAAATCTCGATGGTGTCGTCGCCGGGGCCGTTGACGAATGCGGGCTGGTTGAACTCCGGGTCTTCCGGGTGCTCGCCCATGTAGTAATGAATCTCGGAACACGGCCCACACGGCCCGGTCTCGCCCATCTGCCAGAAATTGTCTTTGCGGCCAAATTTCAAGATGCGTTCGCGCGGCGCGCCAGCCTTGACCCACAGTTCGACGGCTTCCTCATCGGCGGGCACATCGGCATCGCCTTCAAAGACCGAAAACCACAGCCGCACGGGATCAATCTTGTATTCATTGACCAGCAACTCCCAGGCAAACTTGATGGCGTCTTCCTTGAAATAATCGCCGAACGAGAAATTGCCCAGCATTTCAAAAAACGTATGGTGGCGCGCGGTCTTGCCGACTTCGTCCAGGTCGTTATGTTTGCCGCCCGCGCGCACGCATTTTTGCGACGTAGTCGCGCGTTTGTAATCGCGCGTCTCGGCCCCGATGAAGACGTCTTTGAACTGGTTCATGCCCGCGTTGGTGAACAGCAAGGTCGGGTCGTTGGCGGGTAACAACGGCGAAGATTTGACGATCTTGTGGCCGTGGCGCGCGAAGTATTGCAGAAAGATTTGACGTGTCTCGTGTCCGGTCAACATAGTTTCATGGCCTAAAATCAAGGGTTTTCAATAAGCGCGAAACTGTAGCCGCGCGCCATGTCTTTGTCAAACTTCGGGTCGAATTTGCCCTCAGACATGGTGGCCGCTTGTGCAATGCGGGGAACTTTGCTTCAATTCGCCTCGTCATTTTTCATCTTGAGCTTTGAATAAAAAACCCGAACGGAAGAGGAGTCACCATGTCCACCAAAGATATTTTCGCCGAGCGCGAACGCGGTCTGGAAGAAGAGTATTTCATGCGCAAAGAGCGCGAGCTGATCGAAAAGATGCACGCCAAGCTGGCCGATGAAGCGCTGCGCGAGCAGATGGAAGAGGCCACCGGCATCCACGATGAAGATGTCATCGCGGCCCTGCACGAGCTTGGCTACACGCCTGAGACGGTGCAGTTGCTGCATCTGGTGCCGCTCATCCAGGTGGCCTGGGCCTCGGGCGACGTTAGCGACGAAGAACGCGAGTTGATTACGCAACTGGCCTACACGCGCGGTGTGCAGCCCGAAAGCAAGGCGCATTTGCAACTCAACGAATGGCTGGCGATGGAACCGCCGCCGGAGTTTTTCGAGAATACCCTGCGCGCCATCCGCATCTTTGTGGCCGCGCTGCCCGCCAACCAACAGACGGATGCGAAGCAGGATTTGCTCAGTTACTGTGCGCGCATTGCCGAGGCTTCTGGCGGTTTTCTGGGCTTCGGCTCGGTGTCCAATGCCGAACGCAAAACGCTCGAACGCATCTCGAACGAACTGTCCAAAGATCGCGCTGAAGCCGTTGAACAGGTGCTGGCCCAATAAACGCGCACTGCCGCAATCACAAAAACAACGCGCTGGTTTGCTTGTCTGCAAGCCAGCGCGTTTTCATTTCAGCCAATCAGGTGCGGACGAATTACTTGAAGCCTGTGCGTAAACGAAATGCCAGCAAAGCAGAGGAAATAGATACGCGGATGACGCGGATGTAGCGGATCAGCGCGGATCAACCCAAAAAAGCATCTGCGGAAATCCGCTGCATCCGCGTCATCCGCGTATCTATTCGCTGGTCGAATTACGCACAGGCTTCAATTACTTGACGTTGACCCGCACTGTATTGGCCGGTCTGCCATCCGCCGTCAGCACCAATTCGACTTCGCCGCGTCCGGCCAGCGCGCGGGGCAAACGCACATTCAACTGATCTACGCCGACTAGGTCGCCTTGTTGACCGGCGAAAAGGACTTCCGCATCAGTGCCGCCGATGCGCACGCTGGCCGTGCCGCCCGCGTTGCGATTGCGATAGCCGGTGCCGAAGAGCACGAGGATGACCTGTTCGCCTTCCGGCCCTAAGTCAATCGGCGCGGGGACGAAGCGGCTACCTTCAACACGCGAGATCAATTCGAAGGTCTGAGCGCCGCTCGCTTTGACGCGCACGGCAATGCCTGCGGGCACGCCCTGTCCGTCAGAGTTGGCGCTGAACAAGCCGGGCGCAACCGAATTGATGCTGACCGTACCGGTGAGCAAGCTGCCATCCGCCGTGTTGACTGTCACCGTCGACAAGCCATTCGCCGTACCGGCGGGAACCTGATAATTGAGTTGGCCGGGCGAGACAAAAAAGAGCGGCGCAAAGCGTTCGACACCCTGGCTGTCGCGCACACGCAAGCTTGTGCCCGCCAAAACCGTCGGCAACGGCACGCTCGCCGCCACTTGCGTCGTGGCCGCCAGATTGACGCCGAAGGCCGCCGCCAGCGCCTCGCTTGCCAGGTTAGGCGTGAAGCTGGCGGCGGAAATCGAAGCCACCGCGCGCACGTTCGCGGCGGCTTGCACCTTGCGGATGCGCTGATTGCCGCCGTCCGCGATGTACAGATTGCCCTGCGCATCCACCGCCACGCCGGTTGGGAAATTCAGCAAGGCGGTCGCGGGTGCGCCGTTGTCGCCACCAAAACCGCCCACGCCGCTGCCCGCAACGGTGGTGATGACGCCGGTGCTGAGCGTGATTTTGCGAATGCGATGGTTGACTTGATCGGCCAGATAAAGATCGCCCGCCGCATCCAGCGTGATCAAACGCGTCTCGTTGAGCTGCGCCGTGCTGGCCGGGATGTTGTCGCCGTTGTAACCGGGTGTGCCCGTGCCGGCGATGGTGCTGATGCGCCCATCGCTGGCGTTGACCTTGCGCAAGCGGTAATTGCCCTGATCCACGATGTACAAGTTGCCCTGCCGGTCTACCGCGAGGCCCGACAGAAAATCGAAGCGCGCCGCCGTCGCTGGGCCGCCATCGCCGCTGAAGCCTACGTCGCCGCTGCCCGCGACCGTTGAAATTTTGCCGTCACTGGCGTTGACCTTGCGCACTCGGTTGCCGCCGGTTTCGGCGATGTAAAGATTGCCTTGCGCGTCGAGCGCGAGCCCCAGCGGCGTGCTCATCTCGGCTTGAGTAGCGAGACCGCCGTCGCCACGGACGCCTTCGACACCGGTGCCCGCGACGGTGCTGATCTTGCCGTCAGGCGCGACCTTGCGCACGCGGTGGTTGCGGTAATCGCCGATGTAAACATTGCCCGCCGAATCGGCGATGACGCTGCGCGGTTCGTTCAGCGTGGCCTCGGTCGCCGGGCCGCCATCGCCGCTGGAACCCAGAATGCCCGTGCCCGCAAAGGCCGTGATGACGCCGCTGGGCGCGATGCGGCGGATGCGATGGTTTTGCGTGTCGGCGACAAAAACATTGTCTTGTCCGTCAACCGCCACCGCACGCGGCGACCAAAGTTGCGCCACCACGGCAGCTCCGCCATCGCCCGCGCCGCCAACTGTGCCATTGCCGGCCAGCGTGCTGACCAGTAGTTGCGGATTGAAGGTCACGGCCAACTGCACGCTGCTCGAATTGCCGCTAATGTCAAAGGCCGTCACCGTCAGATTGTTCGTGCCGATCAGCAGCGGAATGTTGAGCGCGGCCCAGGCATTGGTGCCCGCCGCGTTGCCGCTGAAGCCGCGATCATTGACCCATTGCACCTGCACCACGCCATTGGCGTCAGTGGCGGTGCCGTTCAACGTCAGCGGGCTGATGCTGGTGGTCAGCGTGGGATTGGTGGTCGGCGCCGTCAACACGATGACGGGCGCGGTGGTATCGCCCGCCGGAACCGCTTGCACGATGCGCACGCGATGATTCTCGCGGTCGGCAATCAATAAACGGCCTGCCGCATCGGTGATGATCTCGGTGGGGCAATTCAAGCGCGTGCCGGTGGCCGCGGTGCCGTCGCCACTGAATCCGTTCAAGCCATTGCCCGCGACGGTATTGATGATGCCCGTGCTGGCGGCAATGCGGCGAACGCGGTCGTTAAAGGTGTCGGCGATGAAAATGTTGCGCTGCGCGTCAACCCAAATGCCTTCGGGGAAACCGATGCGCGCCGCCACAGCGTCACCGCCATCGCCCGTGGCGCCGCGCGTGCCGGTGCCCGCGCTGGTGCTGATGACCCCATCGGCGGCGGCAATGCGGCGAATCTTGTGATTGTTCGTGTCAGCGACGAAGAGGTTGCCATCGGCATCGAGCGCCATGCCTTCAGGCCCATTCAGTTGCGCATTCGTGGCCGCGCCGCCATCGCCTGCCGCGCCCTGCGCGCCGGTGCCGGCAATCGTCGTGATCTTGCCATCCGTCGTGACCTTGCGGATGCGGTTGTTATCGGTGTCGGCAATGAGCAGATTGCCTTGCTTATCCAGGATCACGCGGAAGGGCGCATTGAGTTGCGCGAGTTTGGCATCGCCGTTATCGCCGTTGTAGCCAGGCGTGCCGGTGCCCGCAAACGTGGTAATCAGACCGTCAGCAGTGGCGACGCGGCGGATGCGATGATTCCTTTCATCGGCGATGTAGATGTTGCCTTGCGCATCCACCGCGACACCGGTCGGGCAATTCAAACGCGCCGCCGTTGCCGGGCCGCCATCGCCGGAATAGCCGTTGCCAGCGCCGCCCGCGACGGTCGAAATTTTGCCGTCGCTGGCATTCACCTTGCGAATGCGGTCGTTGAAGGTTTCGGCGATATACAAATTGCCTTGCGCGTCAAAGGTCAGCGCGCTGGGCTGGCCGACTTGCGCGAGCGAAGCCAATCCGCCATCACCGGCGGGCGCGCTGTTGCCGTTGCCGATGATAGAGAGGATCAATGATGAAGGCCGCGAATTCACGCTGAACGAGGCGCGCGCCACATTGCCAGCCGTATCGGTCGCCGTCACGGTGATCGTATTCAAACCGCTCGCCAACGGCAGCGGGTTGATCGTCCACGTGCTCGTGCCCGCCGCTGTGCCGCTGCCCCCGCGATTGTTGCTCCACGTTACGGTGCTGAGCGCGCCATTATCTGTCGCGGTGCCGCGCGCGCTGATTGTACCGAGCGTGTCGTTGGCAATCGCATTCGGATTGGGATCGGTCACCGCAATCGTGGGCGGCGTCAGGTCGGGCACGCCGGGTTGGGTGACGACAAAGCTGCGTCCGGCAATCGTCGCCGTGGCCGTGCGCGCCGCCAGGCCGGTGTTGGCGCTGGCCGTATAGCTGACTGTGCCGCTAACGTTGCCGCTGCCGGCGACTTGCAGCCAGGCGGCATTGCTCGCCGCCGTCCAATTGCACCCGCCGGGTTGCGCCGTCACATTCAACTGCCCCGTCGCGCCACCCACGCCGACATTGACCGTCGCGGGCGACAGCGCGTAGTTGCAGCCCGCGCCATTCAGCCGCACACGCCACGCGCCGCGCCCGTGCGTGAAGGCGTAGAGGAAGGTTTCGCCATTGACGACTTGCAGCGTCAAATGTTCGGTGATGACGTTCGGGAAGCCCGTGTTCTCGACCGCCCAATTCGCCCCGCCATCGCTGGTCACAAAGACGCCGACATCGGTGCCGAGGTAAAGCCTCGCGGTGTTATTCGGATCAACCACCAGCGTATGCACGGGCACATCGGGCAAGGCTCCCGCGCCGCTGCCATCAATGGCCGTCCACGTCGCGCCCGCGTTCAGGCTGCGAAAAACGTGTGAACCGCCAAATGTCGAAAAGGTCGCATAGGCAGCGTTCTTGTTGGTCGGATCAAAAGTCACCGACGAGACATAACCGAGCCGGGGTTGCGTGTTGGCCCAACCCGTCGCCGCATTCGAGGTCAGCCCAATGGTTGTGCGCGCGATAAAGCCGTCGCTCAAACCGGCCAGCACATAGTTGGCATCGTTGGGCGCAATCGCCAGCGCACTGACATTGCCGTCACCCGGCGTGATGGCGCTGGCGCGCGCCCAGAAAGAGGCCGCGTTGGTGGTGCGCCAAATGAATGCGCCGCCCGTCCACAGGCGGTTCGGATCGCTGGGGTCTATCGCATAGGGCGTGATGAATTGGCCTTGATCTCCGGCGATGCCGAACAGTGAACTGCCAAAGGTCGCGCCGCCATCGGTGCTCTTGTGCATCGAAAAACCGAGGCTCTCGGCATACAGCGTCGTGGGCCGACTAGGATCAACGGCGACGTAGCCGCCATCGCCGCCAAAAATTTCGCGCCAGGCATTGCCGCCTTGCTGGTCGGCGCCGAGCACGGTGCCGTTGTCCTGCGTGCCGCCAAAATAACTCTTGCCATCGGGCGTGACCGTGCCGTTGTAAAATTGCGTCACGCCATAGCCGTTGTTGAGCGTGCGCCAATTGACCGCCGTGTTGCTGGCCTTGCACGGCGCGGTATTACCTGTCGCCACACCCGCGCGCGCATTCTCAGAGCGCCACAACCCGCCGTCGTTGCCGGCAAAAATCACCTGGTTGGTCGTGCCGTTGTATTGCGGATGAAAAACCAGCACGTGCTGGTCGGCGTGGATGTATTGCGGATTCTCGCGTGCCTGATAAGCGTGCGTGGCCTGCCCCCAATTCGCGCCGCCATCATCCGAGCGGAATAAATCCACGCCGCCGGCCCAGACACGATTGGGGTCTGTGGGGTCAACAACCAACACAAGATCGAACCAAGCTTGGCCGAGATACACATCTTGCAAGCCGTAGCCGCAATCCGTCGCAAACGTGCCGAAATCCGGCACCGTGTAAGAGAGGATCGAGCGGTTGAGTTTATTCGCGCTGGTATTACGGACTTGCGCCGTCCAGGTGTTGGCATCGCCGCCGCTGGTCGAGCGGAACACGGCGTGCAGTTGATTGATGAACGTCTGGTTTTCCACTTCCGCCGAGATCGCATAAATGATGTCTTGATTCGAGGGCGCCAGGGCCAGGGCGGTGCGGCCCATGCCAGGCTCGGTGAATACTTGCGACCAGGCGTCGCCCCCGGCGCCGTTCTTGGTGCGATAAATAGCGGCATCCTCAAACGTACCGCAGGCAGCATAGACCTGGTCGGCATCCGGCTTGTCGGTGCGCAGCGCCACGTCGTAACAGCCGCCAAACGAGACATCGCCGTCGGTGTTAAGCGGCGTGAGCACCTTCGTCCAGGTAGTCCCGCCATCCACCGAGCGAAATACGCCCTCACGAGTCGCGGCATAAAGCCGTTGATTACTGGCCGGGCTGATCACCAGATCGTTGACATAGTAGAAATTCTTATTGCGCGTGCCTTCCAATAACGTAAACGTCGCACCGCCATCCGTGCTTTTGAAAATCCCCGCGCCGCGAAAGTCGCCTGCGGTGTCTTCCTCAAAAACCGAGACGCCTTCGCCCGTGCCGACATAAATGACGTTCGGATTGGTCGGGTCGAGCAGCAACGCACTGACCGTGAGATTAGCCAGCCGGTCACCGCTGGGCGTCCACGACTGGCCGCCGTTGGTGGTCTTCCACAAACCGCCCGAAACGCCGGCGGCGAACATCACCTGCGGGTCTTGTGGGTGGATGACCAGCGCGCGCGTACGCCCGCCGATATTGCCCGGCCCCAGCGGGTTCCAAGTCGTCTGGTTGATTTGTCCGGGTTCGGCGGTGCTGCGGCTTAACGGCGCGGTGACAGCCGAACCTTCGGTCAAGAACTGCTCGGTGGCAGTGGCAAAGACCGGCATCGTGCGCATCTGCGCGTAGGCGTCTTCATATTTTTCGAGCGGCAAATCTTTGGCGCCGGCGGGCAGGCGTTTGAATTTGAAAAAACGCGCGGCTTCGGCGGGCGAATCATAACGCTGCGAGGGGCTGCTGCTGCTGGGATAATCGGCTTCAAAAAGACCCGAGCGCAATTTCTCGCGTTGTCCCAAGCGCGGGCCGCGCGTTTTTTCTTGCTGCTTGGTAACAACGCTTTCCGGCTTGCGAGCGGCGCTGCGGTTAATCCTCTTGCGCTGAGCTGCCTGCTGCTTGCGCGATTTCTGGCGCTGCTTGGTTTGAGCCGCCGCAGCGGACGAACTGGTGGAATACCAGGCAAAACCGATCATCAAGCTGGCGAGCAAAGTCAGGGCAAACCAGGGCTGGCGGTGAATAAAGCGCGCGATCATGCAGGAATCTCCTCTCAGGAAAGGCAAAGCGTTAGTTTGCCGCGTGTTTTGAAACAGGATGCAATGCAGCCGGCGGGGCAGCCTTCGGAGGTAACAAGTTTCCAGGCATTTCGTTGAATGCCGGCGGGTGCCAGTATCAAGCCTGCGACAAGCTCGCAGCTTGCCGCACATTTTCGGCGCGTTCGACCGCCATCACGCCCGCGACGCCTTTCAGCGCACGCGCGACGCGGTCCAGGTGTTTGACATCGCTGATGTCCACGGTGATGTCAATCTGGGCGCTGCCGTCATTGAAAATTTCGGTGCGGGCTTCCGTGATGTTGGTTTTGATGTCGGCGATGGCGTTGGCGAGCGCGGCCAGCATACCCTGGCGGTCTTCGGTCGTGACGACCAGTTTGACGGCGTATTGTTCAGGCTTGCCATTGGCCTTGCCGTCCGCGCCGGCCCAATCCACTTCGACGACGCGTTCGCGGTTGACCAGCAGGTTGGCGACGTTCTTGCAAGTCTTGCGATGCACGGCCACGCCTTTGCCCAGTGTGATGTAGCCGATGATCTCTTCGCCGCGAATCGGATTGCAGCAGCGCGTGCGGTACACCAGCACTTCGTCAATGCCCTTGATGACGATGCTGTCATCGCCCAGCCGCAAGGCCTTGCGCACGACTTGCGTCACTTTGTCGCCGACCTGTTGCAAGCGCGTCTGCTTGCCCTGCTCGATCTTCTCCAGTTCTTCCGGCGCGATGAAGCGTAGCAGCACTGTGCGCGGCAAGAGCTTGCCATAACCGATGGCGGCGAACATATCTTCGAGCTTGGCGATGCCCTGGTCGCTCAAGACCTGATTGAGCTGATCACTGCCCAGCACCGTTTTGGTTTTCAGCCGCAGGCGTTGCGCTTCTTTTTCAAACAGCTTGCGCCCGACTTCGATGGATTTTTCGCGCTGCTGTTCGGTTAGCCAATGTTTGATCTTGCTTTTGGCGCGCGAGGTGGTGGCGAAATTCAACCAGTCGCGGCTGGGCTTGTGGCCGGGCGTCGTGAGGATTTCGATCACGTCGCCGTTCTTGATTTCATATTTCAGCGGCACGATGCGCCCGCCGACCTTGGCTCCGGTGCAGGTGTTGCCGACTTCGGTGTGAATGGCGTAGGCGAAATCTATCGGCGTCGAGTTGCGCGGCAATTGCACGACCTTGCCCTTGGGCGTGAAGGCGTAGACCTCTTTCGGAAACAGGTCGAGTTTGAAGGCCTGCATGAAATCCACCGCGCTGGCCGTGTCCTGCTGCCATTCGACCAGCCGCCGCAACCAGTTCATCATCTCGTCTTCGCTGTTGTCAGACCCTTTGCCTTCTTTGTACTTCCAGTGCGCGGCGATGCCCTCTTCGGCGATGCGGTGCATCTCTTCGGTGCGAATCTGGACTTCAAAGTGGTGGCCCTCTTCGCCGATGACTGAGGTGTGCAGCGATTGATAGCCGTTTTCGCGCGGCACGGCGATGAAATCTTTGATGCGGTCTTGAAAGGGCTTCCAGTATTTGTGCATCACGCCCAGGGCATAGTAACAATCGCCATCTTCTTTGGTGATGATGCGCACCGCTGCCATGTCATAGACCTTGTCGAGCGGAATCTTTTGCCGCTGCAATTTCTGATAAATGCTGTAAAGCCGCTTGATACGCCCATCAATGCGCACGAAAGGCACACCCTCTTCATTCAGTTTTTCAGCGATACGCGTGCGCACTTCTTCCAAAAAAGCTTCGGTCGAGGCGCGCTGGCTTTCGACCTCTTCGCGCAAGCGCGCATAACCGTCCGGGTCCAAATACTGTAAGGCCAAGTCCTCCAATTCGCCGCGCAACTTGCCCATGCCCAGACGGTGCGCAATCGGGGCATAGACATCCAGCGTCTCTTGGGCGATGCGTTTGCGCTTTTCGGGCTTCAGGAATTGCAGCGTGCGCATGTTGTGCAGCCGGTCGGCCAGCTTGACCAGCACGACGCGTATGTCATCCACCATCGCCAGCACCATCTTGCGCAGGTTTTCGGCTTGGGCTTCTTCTTTGGAAATGGACTTCTTGCCGAGATTGCTGATCTTGGTGACGCCGTCAACCAGATGGGCGACGTCCTTGCCGAAGTATTTCTCGATGTCGGCGAGCGTGGTCAGCGTGTCTTCGACCACATCGTGCAAGAGGCCGGTGCTGACCGTCACGACATCCATCCGCATATCGGCCAGAATTTCGGCCACGGTCAGCGGGTGAATCAGATAAGGTTCGCCGGAAGCGCGCACTTGGTCTTTGTGCTCTTTGGCCGAAAAGATATACGCCCGGCGCAGCAAATCAATGTCTGCGTCGGGGTGAAAGCGTTCGACCTTCCTAACTACGTCTTCGATGCGAATCATTTGGAGGCGGATTATAGCATCGGAGCGTTGAGCCTTGTACAGCGGGCTATCTTATGACTGCTCGTCCTCGAGAATCAGCGGAAGGTCGCGCTGGCCGTGCAAAACCCGGACGATTTCCACGCCATTGTGGTCGAGCGGAACATAAAAAATCAGATAGTCTTCAAAGCCTTTGATGCGCCATTGCCGAAGCT
>JAYUCP010000452.1:0-1566 GCA_043740245.1 Acidobacteriota bacterium
CGCGCGGCCTGTGCCGCGCGCACTCCAAAGGCTTCGCCCATCCAATGGATTTTTTGTAAATCGCGATGAAGCATCTTCTATCAAGCTTGTTAGTTTTGCTGTGCATCATTCCAACGTTCGCGCAACAACCCGCCAACCAACCCGGCACCGCACTGCTCACTGACAATCAATTGCACGTCATCCTGGTCGGCACCGGTTCGCCTATCGCCGATGCCACGCGCGCGCAAGCCTGCACCGCCGTCATCGCGGGCGGCGAATTCATCTTGATTGATGTCGGCCCCGGCGCGGTGCGCAAAGCCATGACAAACAATCTGCCGTTGCAAAGTTTGAGCGCCGTGTTGCTGACGCATTTCCATTCCGACCACATCGGCGAACTGGGCGAAGCCGTTGTGCAAAGCTGGCTGGCCGGGCGCACCAAAAAGCTCGATGTATACGGCCCGCCCGGCGTCGAAAAGGTCGTCGCGGGTTTTGCGCAAGCCTACGCCTTTGACACCGATTATCGCGTCGCCCATCACGGCGAAGCGCACTTGCCGCGCGCCGCCGCCACTGCCAACGCATTGCCCATCAAATTGCGCAACGATGCCGAAGCCGCCGTCGTGTTTGAGCGCAATGGCGTGAAAGTCACCGCCTTCAAGGTCGAACACGAACCGGTGAGCCCGGCCTACGGCTATCGCATCGAGTATCGCGGCCGCAGTGTCGTGATCTCCGGCGATACGGCGAAGAGCGCGAACCTGGCGAAACACGCGGCGGGCGCGGACATCCTGGTTCACGACGTGCTGGCCAAAGCGCTCCTGCAATTCGCGGCGAATGGGTTTGAGCAAGCGGGCAATGCGCGCCGCGCCAAACTCGCGCGCGACATTACGACCTATCACGCCGCGCCGCTCGAAGTCGCCGCGCTCGCCGCCGAGGCCAAAGTCGAAACGCTCGTCTTCACGCATCTGGTGCCCGCGCCCAACACGCCGCAAATCGAAGCGGCCTTCACGCGCGGCGTCAGCGATGTATTCAAAGGCAAAGTCGTCATCGGCACGGACGGGCTGCGCTTTGACCTCACCCCGAAACCATAAGGAGCATCACAATGAAATTGTTGTCTTGCCAATTCGCCTTGTTATCGCTTGTTTTGCTGCTGTCCACCGCGCACGCGCAGCAAGATCAAGTGCCCGCCAATCCGGTCACGCTCACCACCGTCGGACGTGACCAAACCAAAGCGACCAAGATCGCCGACAACATTTACCAAGCCATCGGCTGGGGCAATACGTTCATGGTCACGACGCCGGCGGGTAACGTCATCATTGACACTTCGATTGCGTTCAACGCCGCGTTGCACACCAAACTGCTGCGCGCCGAAAGCTCCGCGCCCGTCAAATACATCATCCTCACCCACGCCCACGGCGATCACACGGGTGGCGTGCCCGCGTGGAAACAAATCGGCGGCCCTGACACTCAAGTCATCGCGCAACGCAATCACGTCGAATTCATGCATTACCAGACGCGGTTGAATGGTTTTTACGGCTTGCGCAACGCCGCGCAATTCGCCCGCGCCATCCCGGCTGAGAACAGCGTCTGGCC
>JAYUCP010000453.1:0-9543 GCA_043740245.1 Acidobacteriota bacterium
TTGTGGCAACTCTTAGCACTATCAACCGTCGGCAACAGCCGACTGATTTCAAAGGACTTACACCTTAACCTGGCGCACATGGGTAAAGAACCCGCACCACATTTTCAAAGGAACTCCCAATGGCCCAAACCGTCATCATTCCCACCCCGCTCCGCAAATTCACCAACGACACCGAACTGGTCGAAGTCGAAGGCGCGACCGTCGGCGACATCTTCCACCAACTGGAATCACGCTTCCCCGGCATCCGGGCGCGTCTCTGCGACGACGCCGGCGAGTTGCGCCGCTTCATCAATGTTTATGTAGACGGCGAAGACATTCGCTTTCTGGATCGGCTGCAAACGCCGGTGGGCGCGCGGGCTGAGATTTCGATTGTGCCGGCGATTGCGGGCGGCTGCGGGCAATAAAGGGGCTACGCGTTATCTGGCTTGGTGATGGTGAGCCGGTGGTTGCGGTAATTGACGCGCAAGACAGAGCCGGACAGCAGTTGCGTGCTCAGCAACACATCCGCGCCGTCGTTCACGATGACATTGACGTTGAAGCTGCGTCCCAGCCAAACGATACGCGCGCTGGCGATGGGGCAGAGCAACTTGCGCTTGCCCAGCACGCTGATTTTTTCGCGCCCGATGATGGGCAGTTGCAAGGCTGCCACCAGCGCTTGCGGAAACGACAGCCAGCCGTTAAGGCCTGTGTCAATCACGCATTCGACGGCGCGCCCGTCTTGCAACGCGACGTAAACCAGCGCCTCTTCGAGTTGGTTAACGCGGCCTTTTTCTTTTGCCATGCGCCGTCCCGCCGATTTGATGCGCCACGTCGTACCCGATGCGCATCAGGTAAAAGAGTTTGTCCGGCAACGCCGCGCGCCCGGTCAGCAACGCTTCGACATCGCTTTCGTTGACAAAATAGCTGCCGCTGCCCGGTTCGATGGCGACGAACTTGCCAGCCTGGGACGGCTCCAACAACGCCTGGAGCTTTTCCCGGTAAAACCTTTCCGCGCGTTCGGCCAACTCGTCTTTCATGGTTCGCTAACTCCTGAACTCTGCAAAAATGATGAGACCGGCGGATGATAGCATAGCTATTCCGTCCTTCAGTTTCGCTTATTTCAACGCCGCTTCCCGTCACAGAGTCCTCAAAACTTTTCGCGCACTCGCAGATAACTCGCAAAACGCGGCAAGCCATTTTTGGTCAACCCGCGATAGGTGAAGGTGATCAGCATGCCTACTGCCGGGGGATTGGCGCGCACCGCATCGGTGAAGCCCGTGCCGATCTGAAAGCGTTTGCCGTCCGCCATCTCGACTTGCAGCGCGCCCATCATCCCGGTGTATTTGCCCTTGCCGGGAATATGCGCAATCACCGTAGCCTCGGCGTCTTCGAGCGGTTTCAATTTGAGCAGAGCGTCGTTGCGGCCGGTGAGGTACGGCGCATCTGCGCGATGCAGCATCAAGCCTTCGCCGCCCGCGCGGACGACTTCGTGCAGCTTGCGTTTGAGCGCGGCATTGTCGGGCAGGCGGAACTGTTCGACCGCGACGAGTTGCGGCCAGTTGGCGGCGGCGGCGATTTGTTTGAGCTGCTGGTAACGCTCGGCAAACGTGCCGGGCGCGTCGGGCAGTTCGAACACCATGTACTTGATCTGCCGCCATTCCGCGTCCAGCGGCGCCGTCTTGCGCACGTAGCCGGAAAGCTGCTCGAACTGCCCGCGCCCCAGCCACAACTCGCCATCCAGCGGTTGTTTTGGCAATTTGGCAATGAACCAGGCAGGCGCGTTGAAGGCGTTCCCGCTACGCGAACGCAGGGATTTGCCGTCCCAGATGGCGCGCACGCCATCGTACTTTTCGCTGACGAGATAGGGTGCCGGATCAATGTCGGCGTTGGCGACGTTCGCCAGCAAGGCGGGCGTTGCTTCGGGCGTTTGCGCGGGAACAAAAGGCGCGAGTGATAAACAAAGGGCGAAGGCCACCAGGCGTAAAAGTGGCTGCATAAAATGGCTCCTTATACGAACTTCTTTTGCAGTTGAAACACCGCAAGTCTGCGGTGATTTTCAAGGCAAGGCTTCGATGGTGACGCGGCCATTCAATTTGGCTTCCACCATGAATTGTTGCCCCCAAAGCATGGACATCCCAATCAATTCACCACCTTCAAGTTGCAAGGCCAAGACCTCGCGTTCGTAGCCGTCCCAAAAGACTATGGCTTCGAAAAGGTCGGCTGTCACATTGCTACCATCGCCCAGCGTGGCGGGTATTTCGCCCACTTTCGACAATCCCAGTTGCGCAACCAATGCAGCCGGCAGTGTCAGAAACCCGTTGAACTCCGTATCCAGTACGGTTTCAATCAGAACTTCCTGACTGGTTGCGCCGCGCAGGGCGAGCGCCACGACGATTTCACGTTTTCTGGTGACGAGTCCGGTAATCATGTTGGTTAGACCCTGCGGAATCCGAGGCGATAAGCCGCCGCATACCCGATGCGGATGAAGTAAAACTGTGCGCCGGGATGTTTGGCTTGCGCGCGGCGCAGCGCCGTCAGTTCATCCTCAGCGATTTCATAGTCGCCTGTGTCAACGTGCAAAACCAGAAACTCGCCGTGATGCGCGTCTTCGACCTGTGCGCGAATTTGCTGGTCGTAAAGCTGCTGCCCGCGTTGCGCAAGGCTTGTCGTGGAAGTTTCCATTGTTGGTCTCAGGCGCGCACCTGCTTGGCTTTGCCGAGTCGGAAAGCTGCCGGGAACCCAACACGCAAAAGGAAGAAGGCCCCATCCGGCGCTTTGGCCTCAGCCCGCCGCCAAGCCGATAGCTCGCTGGCATCCAACTCATACTCACCCGTTTCAACATCGAGCACGAGATATTTGCCACGATTGTCCGCTTCCACCGCGGCACGAATCTGTTGTTCGTAAAGCAACTGTCCGCGCCGGACGATTTCGTCACTCGTTAGTCGTGAATGAGGCATACGCAATCCTCGTCGTTGTTACGGCCTGCCACTTTCCAAAAACGCCTTCAACTTCCGCGAGCGTGACGGATGGCGCAGCTTGCGCAGCGCCTTCGCCTCGATCTGCCGGATGCGTTCGCGGGTGACGGCGAAATGCTGGCCGACTTCTTCCAGCGTGTGTTCGCTGCCGTTGGGCCCGAGGCCGAAGCGCATCTTGATGACTTTCTCTTCGCGCGGCGTGAGGGTCTTCAACACTTCTTCCGTGATTTCGCGGAGGTTGATGTTGATGACCGATTCCGCCGGGTTGGCGATGGTCTTGTCTTCGATGAAATCGCCGAGGTGCGAATCTTCTTCCTCACCAATCGGCGTTTCCAGCGAGATGGGTTCTTGCGCGATCTTGAGGACCTTGCGAACCTTCGACGGCGGGATGTCCATCTTCTTGGCAATCTCTTCGCTGGTTGGCTCGCGTCCGAGTTCCTGCACCAGCGCACGTGATGTCCGAATCAGTTTGTTGATCGTTTCGATCATATGCACCGGGATGCGGATGGTGCGGGCCTGGTCGGCGATGGCGCGCGTGATGGCTTGACGAATCCACCACGTGGCATAAGTCGAGAACTTATAGCCGCGCCGGTACTCGAATTTGTCCACGGCTTTCATCAGGCCGATGTTGCCTTCCTGAATCAAGTCGAGAAATTGCAGGCCGCGGTTGGTGTATTTCTTGGCGATGGAAACTACGAGGCGCAGGTTGGCTTCGACCAGTTCGGTCTTGGCTTGTTGCGCGGCGGCCTCGCCGGTCTTCCAGTTTTGGAAGGCGCGTTTGATCTCGGTGGCGGAGGCGCGATGCTGCTCTTCCAGCGTGGTGAAATGCTTCTTGGCCGCGCGGACGCGCTTCTCCATCTCCTTAATCTCTTCCTCTTTGCGTTTGCGTTCGAGGGCTTTCTGCAGCTTTTCGATCTCGTTTTCGGCTTGCCGGATTTCGGTCGCAGCCAGGCGCATCGCCAGCACCAGGCGTTCTTCGATAGTGAAGGTGAATTCGAGCAGCCGCACGAGATGCGAGAGTTCGATACGTTGGCGCGCCAGTTTGCGCCGCATCTTAACCAGCTTGGGCGAACGTTTCGGTTCGAGCTGCATTTTCTCGTAGGCGGTGTAGGTTTTCTTGAAGGCCTTCTGAATCTCGCCGAGGGTCTCGACCGTGTAGTTGTGATACTCCTCGATCTTCTCTTCGGTGATGCCTTCCTGCTCGGTGAAGGTGACGATCTCGCGGATGCCGAGTTCGCCGTTGACCAGTTCTTCGCCGATCTTGAGCAGTTCGGCGATGGCGACGGGCGAGCGCGAGATGGATTTTTGCGCGCGGATTTTGCCGCGTTCGATGCGTTTGGCGATGGCGACTTCGCCTTCGCGCGTGAGCAGCGGCACGACGCCCATTTCGCGCAGGTAAAGGCGCACGGGGTCGTTGGTTTTGTCGAGGGCGCCGGGCGAGAGGTCTAGCTCAGGCTCAGGCTCGTCGCCCTCATCCATTTTCTTGTCCATGCCGGCCTGCGCGGCGGCGTTCTCGAAGAACTGCTCCTGCGAATCGGCGATGGCGATGCCTTCGCCGCCGAGCAGGGCAAAAATGTCTTCGATGTCGTCGGCTGAGACCGGACCTTCGGGCAGCTCCTGGTTGATGTCGTCATAGGTCAGGAACTGTTTGTCCTTGCCCATGTCCAGCAGCTTCTGCACATCATCGGTGTACTTTTCGTCCAATTTGCCTTCTCCTTTCGCCGCTTCCGCATCAACAAAACAGCAGGGAATGCTGGGGCGGCGGAAAGAAATCTCCTTTTATCTCTTCTTCAATTCTCGCGTTACTTGTACGGCAATCTGTTAGTTTGCCAGGGGCTCGGATTAAGAGCCTTTGGCATTGTCCTGCGGCCTTTGCGTATTTGACTTGCAGTCGGGGGCAAACTAACAGTTTGCCCTACCTTTATTACGCTTCGCCCGGACTCCAATTGGCCAACGCCTGTTCCCGTTTCGCCAGTTCAAATTTATGCATCATCAATTCATTGAGCCGTTGGGCATCGTTGGCGCGTTGGGCCTGATTGATTTCCATTTGCAGGGCGACCTGTCGTTCGGCCAGCCGCTCGCAACGCAAGCTGTGTAAGCTCTCAGCCGCTTCGCGCCACCACGCTTTCAACGCGGTCACATCGTTCGGATCAGTGGCGGCTTCATCCAATGTCCATAAGCGCGGCAATAATTCCCGCGCCAGGGCTTCATCCGCATCTTCACGCTCTGTCAACGCCTGTGTAATTTCCGCGTAATTCAACTCAATGTTTTTTTGTTCGAACTCAAAGATCAGCCGGAACAGTTTCTCGGTACGCAGCCCCGCGAAATCCTCTTCCTTTAACTGCCGTAACAAGCGCGTCCGCAAGGGCGCGCGGTTCAACAACACTTCCAGCAATTTCTGCTCCGCCGATTTGACCGCAATCGTTTCGCGGATGACGCGCTCACTGACGCGCTCTTGTCTGGTCTCCGCCGCTTTCTTGAATTCCTGGCGCAGCAGCTTGCTATCAATTTTCAAACGGTCAGCGATGCGTTCGATCTGTTCGGAGCGTTCGAGTTTGTCATTGACCAACCGTAAGTACGGCAAAATTGCATTGACCGTTTCGATTTTACCAGCGGGGCGCGTTTGGTCGTGCGTGCCGGCGGCCTGTTCGACGATGTAATCAAGGAACGATTGCGACGTTTTGAGCAGTTGGTTGTAGCCTTCTGCGCCGCGCGCTCTGATGAACTCATCCGGGTCCAAGTTGTCCGGCAGCGTCAGCACGTTGACCTTGAAACCCTGTCCCAGCAATAGTTCCAGGCTGCGCTTGGTGGCGTTGACGCCCGCCGCATCGGGGTCGAAATTGACAATGATCTTTTGGGCATAACGCCCCAGCAAGCGCACTTGCTGTTCGGTCAATGCCGTCCCCAGGCTGGCGACTAAATTTTTTACACCCGCCTGATAGGGGATCAAAAAATCCAGGTAGCCCTCGACCAGAATCGCAAAACCGCGCTGCCGCACCGCATCGCGCGCGTAACTCAAGCCGAACAGATGCTGGCCTTTCGTATACAAAGCCGTTTCGGGCGAATTCAAATACTTCGGCTCGCCTTCGCCCAGAATGCGCCCGCCAAAGGCAACTACGCGGCCTTGCGCATCGGAGATGGGAAACATCAAGCGCCCGCGAAACTTGTCATACGACCCGCCGGTCTCTTTCAAACTCACCAAGCCGCTGCGTTCGATTTGCGTGATGGTTGCGCCCTTGGTTTTCAAAAAGCTGGTCAGCGCGTCCCAACTGTTCGGCGCGTAGCCCAGCTTGAACAGTTTGCGCGTCGCTTCTTGCACGCCGCGTTGTTCCAGATAGGCCAACCCGCGCCGCCCTTCGCCCGTTTCGGTCAAGCTTTGTTCAAAGAACTCTACCGCCCATTGGTTGAGTTGCTGCAACTCGGCGCGCAAGCGGTCACGCTCTTCAAACTCTTTCGATTCCTCAAAGACCGGCAGGCTGACACCCGCCTTTTCAGCCACAGTCTTGACCGCTTCGGGGAAGGATGCGCCTTCGATTTCCATCACGAAGCGGAAGACATCACCCGCCGTGCCGCAACCGAAGCATTTGAAAAAACCTTTGTTCGCGTTGACGCTGAAACTGGGCGTCTTCTCGCCGTGAAAGGGGCAACAGGCCCAATAATTATTCCCCTTCTTTTTCAGCAAGACGTAATCACCGACGATTTTGACGATGTCGGCTTGCGTGCGTAATTCGTCGCTGAAACCTTTGGGGATGCGCATGGATTACAACTCTATTTCGCGTCGGTGTCAGTATTTGCCACACGCTTCTGGGCGGCCCGACTTTCCCGGTCTTCCTTCTTTGCCGCTTGCAAACAGGAAATGAGCATCCTTTCCACTCGATCCATCCGTCGCTCGGATCGTTGATAGGCCTCTTCCCTTAGCTGCTCTTCAATTGCAGCTTGTTTGAGCCACTCGGCATGCTGCGCTCCGGAAGCAAGGATGCGTGCCTTCAAAGCTTCGATTTCGTCTTCGCTCATACTCGACTTCGACCACTCAGCGTTTCGACTGGAATAACCAGGGCCTGCAAAACGACAGCTATTTCTTCAACTCCACTACCGTCGCCCCTCCCCCGCCTTCATTCGGCGGGGCCGGATAAAACTTCGCCACGTGCGGATGATCGCTCAGCAAATCGGCAATGGCGCGTTTCAGTATCCCCATGCCACTGCCATGCACGATGCGGAGGCGTTCGTGATTGTTCAGATAGGCCGCATCCAGAAACTTGTCGGCTTCGTCGGTCGCTTCGTTGACGGTTTTGCCGATGATGTTGAGTTCGCTGCGCACCTCGGCGCGCTGTTCGTTGAGTGAAACCGAAACGCCTTTAGGCAAGCCGCTGGCCGACGCTTTAGCGGCCTTTGATTGCTGCTTGCGTTCGATCAAGCGCAAGTTTTCGGGCTGTTCGCGGAAGCGCAACGCGCCGACCTGGACGCTGACGACGTCGTCGCTGACCGCCTCGACTACGGCGTCCTGACCGAGCGAGAGCACTTTGACGCGGTCGCCGATGTGAAAGTCGAGCGTTTCGATCAAGGCTGGCGCGGCTTCAGCAACCGCCACGGTTTCGGCATTCGGCCCGGCTTCGACTTTTAACTGGCGCGCGGCCGTCGTGACCGCCGCTTTCATCTCGACGGTGCGGCGTTCGATCTCGCGGCGGACTTTACGCGCCTGGCTTTCGTCTTCGATCTTGGCGGCCAACTGTTCAGCCTTGGCGCTGAACTCGGCAACAACCTTTTGCAATTCAGCCTTGAATTCTTGCGCGCGCTCACGTTCGCGTTTGAGGAAATCGAGTTCCAGCCGCGCGTACTTTTGGGCCACTGCCGCGCGTTCTTCTTCCAACGCCGCGCCGACTTGGCGCTGCTGATCGTGTTGTTCTTTCAGCTTGCGCAAAAACTCGGTCGCATCGGCGCTCGCGGTTTTGACGCGCTCGGCGGCCTTGTCAGTAATCGCCTTGGGCAAGCCAAACCGGCGCGCGATCTCGATGCCCGATGAAGAACCGGCCAGGCCCGTCAACAGGTGATAGGTCGGCTTCAACGTCTTCTCGTCAAATTCGACGCTCGCATTTAACACGCCTGGTGTAGTCGTCGCGTAAACCTTCAAGCCGCTGTAATGAGTCGTCACGATCACGTGCGCGCCGCGTTCGTTGAAGTAATCCACCATCGCCACGCCCAGCGCCGAGCCTTCTTCAGGGTCGGTACCGGTGCCGACTTCGTCCAGCAAAATCAACGCGGGCGCGTCCAATTCCTCGCTGATGTTGCGGATGTTCTGCAAATGCGCGGTGAAGGTCGAAAGGTTCGCCGCGATGGACTGATGGTCGCCGATGTCCGCGTGCACTTGGTTGAAGACCGGTAAATCGGCTTCGGCCGCAGGCACGTGCAGTCCAGCTTGCGCCATCAACGCGAGCAAACCGACCGTTTTGAGCACGACTGTCTTGCCGCCCGCGTTCGGGCCGCTGATGACCATCACGCGGTGTGCGGCGTCCAATTCCAGCGAAAGCGGGACGATGGGCAGGCCCTGCGCTTTCAGATTCGCTTCCAGCAACGGATGGCGTGCGTCTTTCAAATGTAAGCGGCCCGCCCGATTGCCTGAATGATTGATCGTGGGTTCGACGGCTTTCTGATCCAATGCCAAGCGCGCTTTGGCGGCGATGAAATCCACCTGGGCGACGGCCTCGGCCATCGCCTCTAACGACTCGCGTTCGGCGCGCAACTCTTCGGTGATCTGGAATAGCACCTTGATGATCTCGGTCTGTTCGACCTCGCGCAGCCGCACCAGATCGTTGTTCATCTCGATAGTTTCGAGCGGTTCAACGAAGGCGGTTTGGCCCGACGAAGACATCCCGTGCACGACGCCCTGCACCGCGCCGCGATTGTCGTTGCGGATGGGAATAACAAAGCGTTCGTTGCGGATAGTAACGAAGTCATCGCGCAGCGCGTGCGATTCGTCCGCTTTTTTGAGAATCGTTTCCAGCTTGCGGTGCAAAGTCTCGCGCGTGCGAGACAGTTGGTAACGCACCTCGCGCAGTTCCGGGCTGGCGAAATCTTCGATCTCGCCGGTCGGTGATATGCGCGTGCGCAAGCGTTGATAAACCGAACGCAGATTCGGGATGCGGTCGGTGATGGCACGAATCAACGGATACAAATCCGCGCCGCCCGTGCGTTCGTCATAGCGGAACGTTTCGCGCAAACCGAGCGCAATTGAAATCAGGCGGAAGACGTTGAGGATTTCGACCGGTTCCAAATTGACATCAGCGATGCCGAGCTTGCCCAGCGCCTGTCGCGGATCAGGCAGGTCGGTCAAATCCAGCGCCGTGCCTTCGCGCAGATAGGTCACGCCCTCGCTGGTGCGGCGCAACTCACGCAAGATCTCGGCGGCGTCGGTGGAAATTTGCAAAGCCTCCGCCAACACGACGCCGAGCGGCGTGCGAATCCGTTGCTGCAAAACGGCTTTGAGCTGGGCGAATTCGAGGGTGTCAAAGGCTTGGCGTTGCATTGTCGTTCGGTTCTGTGGGTATACTGCGTTTCGGTGCTCCCGCTGAAACTTCGGGAGTTTAGGGGGCAA
>JAYUCP010000454.1:0-3931 GCA_043740245.1 Acidobacteriota bacterium
CTCAGAAGAGAACTTGTTTCGGGACTGGTGGGTGTTTGCGCTCAAGCAGTTAGCTCAACTCACTCCCATCAGTCCTTAACCGTGGATTTGGGCTTTAGCTTCAAGCGAATTCAAGAAAGTTCGACGGCGCATAAAAGCCGCGGTTGCGTAGCGGCTCCGGCGCTTCGGCCTCGCACAATTCACGCAGGCGCTTCATGCTCGTTGCTGCTTTGAGCAAATATATCGGCTCCGGCAATGCGCCGACATCTTTCGCCCACGGCGGTGGCGCTTGGCGCAAACGCAACGCGAGCAATTCCACCAGCGAGGCAGCGGCAGCCAGGACGCGCGAATCGTTCGTCTGTGGCTCCAGGCATTCGCTCAGGCTCGGATGTTCGCTTAACAAATCTTGCGTCA
This sequence comes from Acidobacteriota bacterium, assembly GCA_043740245.1. Classification (GTDB taxonomy): domain Bacteria; phylum Acidobacteriota; class Blastocatellia; order RBC074; family RBC074; genus JACPYM01. Next base: position 394 of record JAYUCP010000454.1, read on the forward strand.
AACTGCGGGGCAGCAGACTCTCCCCGTTGAGAGCGGCTTCGGCCAGTTGTTCAATTGTCACCATAAAGCGTCTCCCACAAATCTGCGTAACGTCCAGCGCCATCAATCACGCCGCCCAATCTTCCACGCCCAAGCCCGGCACACGGCTGAAGTCCTTGCTGTTTTTTGTCAGCACCGTGGCGCCGCGCGACAACGCAATGGCCGCGATCTTCAAATCCATCGTGCCGACTTTCAGACGCAGACGTTGCAGCCGTTGAAACTCGGCGGCGGCTTCCGCATCGAAGTCCAGCACCTCGATTCCGAGGTAGATGTTCAGGTGACGTTTCAGCTTGCGGTAGGCATTGACCTGTTGTTCAAGCGTGCGCGCTCGCGCCTGAAACGCCAGCCAGCCGCGTGTTTGCTCTTCAAACGTGATGATCGTCGTCACGACCTCACCTTCGGGAAGCGCACGGATGCGTTCGTGCAAGCGTTGCCCAACGGCTGCGCTGCCCCATTCCAGCAGGGTCATGTGATCGGTGTCGAGGACGAACATTTCACCGTTTCCTTTGGTCGGCGGATTGTTTGGTTGACCGTTTGGCTGCCTTCGGGCGCAGCGATTCACGATACTCACGGCCTAAGCGCATCGCTTCGAGAAAATCAGGATCATCGGCGAAAGCGCCGTAAACTTTGTCCACCCAATGCTGCTTCGGTTCTTCCAGCCGTTGTTTGAGTAGCGTTACTTCGGCCTCTAGTGTGGCAAGGCGTATTTCAATTTGTTGAGCTACAGCCATAAACTTATTCCTCTCCTGTTTTGGGTTTGATTCGATATTCGCTGAGCGTTGTCATTGCCGCTTTGTAGCCAGGACTCAACTCAGCGCTGCTTGAAGTATAAGTCCGCCTTGACTGCGCAGCAATAAATCAATCGCATTGCTTGCGCCGTTGTGCTGTGGGTGAAAGACCAGCGCGTTGCGCACCTGCCCCGTCCACGTGCCCGCGTCGCCGCTGCTCACTCAAGCGTAAGACCGCGTGCAGGCCGTCGGTGAGTGGTCAGAGAATCTCGCGCGCCTCACCGACGCGCCGCGTCACGCGCAAGCGGTCGAGATGTTCGAGCAGCGGGATCGCGTATTTGCGTGAGATGCCGGTCAGGTCTTTGAACGCGCCGACTTCGAGTTTGGGGCCGTGTTGGGCTTTGTGTTGTTGCAGCAGCGGGCGCAAGGCTTCGAGCGCCGTGCGATGAAAGAGCAGGTCGCTGACGCGCACCAGTTCGCCGCTGTTGATCAGCATCTGGGCGAAGCGTTGCGCGCGCGCGTTGTCAATGCCGTGTTGCGGCGCGGCCAAAGCGATGGCTTGTTCCAGCGCGAGCGGTTGCAAGGCGGCGTCGGCGTAAAGTTTGGCGAGGTGGTCTTTGGCGGCTTGCTCTTCGGCGGAGAGTGCGACCTTGTGTGAAGCGAGCCGCAGCAAATCTTTTTCGGCGGCGACCTCGTTGCGTTCGGCCAGTTGGGCGATGACGGCGCGAAAGATGTCGGCGTGCGTGTGGGCGAAAAGTTTTTCGCGCATTTCTTCGCGGCCCATCCCGGCGGCGAGCGGCGTGCGCTGGTGAAAGTCTTTCAGCGTCGCGCGCACCTGCTTGGCGAGTTCTTCAAACGGCGCTTTGGCGAGCAGGCGCAACGGCGTGCTTGCGACACTCAGCAGCCGTTTGCTCTTCGTCCATTTGTCCGCCGCTTGTTTGATGGTGGCATCAGGCGCGCCTGAACGCGCGGCCAACGCGGCGTAATCCAGCCCGGCTTCGCCAGCCATTTCGACCAATAACGCCAGCCTTTCGGTCGCATCGGCAACCATCAACGCCGCGAGTTGCGCGACGACTTTGGCTTTGTCGCGCGCACGGTGTTTGTGGGGCAGCGCGTCCACGACGGTGCCGCCGCCGATGGTGACGGTGGGCGAATAGCTGCGCGCGATGAAATGATCGGTGGGCAGCGCCAGCACCGGCGCTTCGAGCCGCAGTTGCGCAAACGCAGAAGCGCCTGGCGCGAGTTCGGTTCCTGTGAGCAACACCACGCGCGCCAACGCTTCGGCGGTGCCGATGTGCAGGTGGATGCGCGCGCGCGAACGCAACGGGCGCGGCGCCGATTTGAGCAGTTGCAAACGCACATCCAGCAACTGCGTCGCGCGCAAGCGGCCGGCGGGCGCGAGTGTTTGGCCGCGCGCGACGGCGTCGAGGTCAATGCCTTGGAGATTGATGGCCGTGCGTTCGCCCGCAAAGGCTTCGTGCGTGCCTTTGCCGTGCACTTGTAAGCCGCGGGTTTTTGCGCGCAGCGTATTCGACGGATAAACCTCCAACTCATCGCCCGTTTTGATTTGCCCCGCGATCAGCGTACCGGTGACGACGGTGCCGAAGCCTTTGATGGTAAAGACGCGATCAATCGGCAAGCGCGCCACGGCGGCCTTGTCGCGTTCGGAGACTTGTTTCGCCATTTCGGCCAGCGTCTTTTTCAACTGCTCGATGCCCGCGCCGGTTTTGGAACTGACGCGCAGGATGGGCGCGTTGGCGAGAAACGAACCCGCGACGTATTCGCTGACTTCGGCCTCGACCAGTTCGGCGAATTCATCGTCCACCATGTCGCACTTGGTGATGACGATCAGGCCGGCTTTGATTTCGAGCAAACGGCAGATGTCGAAATGCTCGCGCGTTTGCGGCATCAGGCTCTCATCCGCCGCGACAACCAGCATGACCAAATCCAAGCCGTGCGCGCCCGCGAGCATGTTTTTGACGAAGCGTTCGTGGCCCGGCACGTCCACGAAACCGAAGTGCACATCGCCGACGGTCAGGTCGGCAAAGCCGATGTCAATCGTAATGCCGCGTTCTTTTTCTTCTTTCAGGCGGTCGGCGTCCACCCCCGTCAGGGCTTTGACGAGCGCGGTTTTGCCGTGGTCAATGTGGCCGGCGGTGCCGACGATGATACGTTTCATGTTTGGGCGGTTAGGGGGCGGTTTGAGGGCGTTGGCCGGCTGAACTTCTTCAGCTTTTCGCGGTTTGCTGTTTGAACCAGGAACGTAAGTCGCCCGGCGTCTGAAACACCAACACGGCTTCGCACAATTCTTCAAGCTGGGCCGCCGCCAGCCCCGCGAGTTGTTTGTTCACGTTGGGCGGCACTTTGCCGAAGCGCCGTTTCAATAAACGCAGCGCCACGTTACGTTCGCCTTCCACAATGCCCTCCTGCTTACCGCGCTGTTCGCCCTTCTTGAAAATGTCCTGATAAACGACCGATTCTTCCAACATATCGTTCTCCTTCAAGGTTTGGTAAATGAGGTTCGTATCATAGCGCAATCCCGCCAGCATGCGCGACCAGTTGAGCACCTCGCGTTGTTGGGCGGGCGCGGCGATTTGCCGAATGCGCGCGGCGACTTCGTTGAGCAGCGCCGCGCCGGACGTGGCGCGGCAGAGCGTCGCCAAGGGCAGCAGCCCTTCGTAAGGCAACAACTCCGCCGGGTCTTGTTCCCAGAGCAACACGACAGCGTAACGGTGCACTGTCCACTCGTCTTCGTAACGGTCGGGGATCGG
>JAYUCP010000455.1:0-9531 GCA_043740245.1 Acidobacteriota bacterium
GATTCTTTTTCGGGTTGATCCGCGCTGATCCGCTGCATCCGCGTCATCCGCGTACCTGTTTCCTCTACTTTGTTGGCATTTCTTTTACGCACAGGCTTCAAGTAACCTGGTGCGTCCGTGAACGCGGACGCACCAAAGACCAAAGCAAGGACGCTACTGTCGCCGCGCATTCACCGGAGCATCACTCGCCTGCCCCTGCGGTTGCGACATCACACTGCCATCCGCGCTACAGCGGATATACCAGGTTTGATCCGACGCACGCCAGACCGCCACGTCCGCCTTGCCGTCGCCATCGTAGTCGCCCGGCGCCGCCTGATCAAAATAAGGCGCATACTGCGAGCCCCATTGCTCGGTGCGGGTGCTATTGGTCTTGCTTTGCCAGATGTACCAGGTGTCTCCACGCCAGACCGCGAAATCCGTCTGGCCGTCACCGTCGTAATCCGCCGCCACCGGCACGTCTGAACCCAGGCCCCAGGCTTTCGCCATGGTTTGCCCGTCACTGCTGCGTTTGACGTACCAGGTGCCGGTTGAACGGCGGAAGACCGCGAGGTCGGTTTTGCCGTCGCCGTCATAATCGCCTGGTACCGCCACATCGTTGTGCGGCGCATCGCCCGCGCCCCAGGCCGTTCCTTCGTACTGCTGATCCGAACTGCGCACCACATACCAGTAACCATCGCTCGGCCGGAAGACTGCGATGTCGGTTTTGCCATCGCCATCGTAATCGCCCGGCACCGGCACGTCGGTCGCAAAGCCCCAGGCTTTGGCCAGTACGCCGCCATCGCTGCTGCGCTTGACGTAAAACGTTCCGTCGCTCGGGCGAAACACCGCGAGGTCAGTCTTGCCGTCGCCGTCGTAATCGCCCAGCAAAGTCAGGTCGCCTTTCGTGCCCCAGCTTTGCGTTTGCGTTGGCCGGTTCGCGCCGTCATTGCTCCCATTGCTTAAAGACAAGCGCCACGTGCCGTTGTTTGACCAGAGCGCGAAATCGCTCTTGCCATCGCCGTCGTAATCGGCCATCTGCGCTCCCGCGATTGAGGCCGCCAATGCGCCCGCGTTCACCACCAACGTGTAGGCCTTCGTGCCCGAGCAGGTGCCTGCCAGCACCCTGACGGTGATGTTGTAGCTGCCCGTTTGCGTCGTGATGCCGCTGATCAGCCCCGCGCTGTTCAGGATGAAGCCGGGTGGCAGCGAACCGGTTTGCAGCGAAAACGTGCCCGACACGCTCGCCGTGAGTTGCTGGCTATACGCCACGCGCGCCGTCGCTGGCGGCAACGTGGCCGGATTGATCGTCACCGCCGCGCAAGTGACGCTGATGACATACAATCGTTGCCCCGTGCAACCGCCGACGCCCGTCGCCCGGATCGTCGGTGTGAAGCTGCCGCCCGCCGTGGGCGTGCCGCTGATGATGCCGGTGTTGGCATCCAGCGTCAGGCCTGGCGGCAACGCGCCAACCGATACGCTGAATGTGTACGGCGCAACGCCGCCCGTCGCGCTGACAGCGGTTGCGGGCGGATAGGCCGTACCCAATGTGCCGCCCGGCAAGGCGGTTGGATTCACTGTGATCGGCGCACAAGTGCCGGTAATCAGGATTTGGTAGCTTTGCGTCTTCGTGCAGGTACTACCGACGAGCGTGGCAGTGATGACAAAGGCGTAATTGCCGCTCGACGTGGGTGTGCCGGTGATGGCTCCGGTCGTGCTGTTCAACGTCAAGCCCGGCGGCAGAATGTTCGTCGTGACAGCATAGGTGTAGACGCCCGCCGGACTCGCCGCCACGCTCTGGTTGTAGACCGTGCCTTGCACGCCATTCGGCAACGTTGCCGGATTGAGCGTGATCGTTGGGCAGACCACCGTCACCGTGTAGGTGCGATTGCCGCCGCAGAAATTCGGGCCGATGGGCAAGCCCATATCCGTCACATCAATCGTGAAGGTCGTCGTGCCCAGTGTCGTCGGCGTGCCGCTGATGACGCCGCCCACCAGCGTCAAGCCCGGCGGCAAGAACGAACCGGCGTGCAGCGCGAAGGTGTATGGCCCCACGCCGCCGCTGCCGGTCAGCGTTTGACTGTAAAACACGCCCGCTTGCGGATTGGGCAGGAAGGGCGCGGGGTTGACGCTGATGATGCGCGGGCTGACCGTGATCGTCTCGGTCGTCGTGCCCATCGCTCCGCCGGTGTCGGTCACTTTCAGATCGAAGGTCGCCGTCGTACCACCACAAGGACTGTTGGCGGCGGCGCTCACATTGGCTCTGACAACCCCGGCGGCGTCCACGGTGATGTTCGAGAGCGTCACGCCGTTCGCGGGATTGGCGCTGGTGACCGTGACAACCAGTAAATTCTTGGCGTCTTCGACATCGTTGGCCGTGGCGATTTGCAAGTTCTGTGTAATGCCGGGCGCAATGGTCTGGGGTACCGACGCGATAGTAGGCGCAGTGTTAGTGTTATTAAGGCAGTTATGAATAAGCAAGCACTTCCGCTGGGCTTAAAGCCCGGTTATAAACGCGGAAATCATCCAACTGTCCACCAGCAGGCGCACCAACATTCGAGGAATAGCCAATCACTTTGAATGGGCCTGTGCCTGCAATCGTCGGGCCGGCTTGCGCCACGGTGTTCACGAGGACGCCATCGAGATAGGCCTTGATATTACCGGCACTCATGTCATAGACAAAGGTCGTCGTTTTGGGAGCGACGACGGCTCCACCGGTCACGAGCACATCGGTAAGCGTGCCACGCAACAACCAGTTGTTGGCGCCTGCCACACCATTCGTGAAGCATCGAAAGGAACCTGCGGTGCTGTCGCCGAAAATATAAAAAAGTGTGGAAGAGGAAGTGATATTCGCGGTCTTGAAAGAAATGGTCCAGGACATGCCAGTCAGGTTGGTTGCCCACCCCGTGTTCACGAAATCGGTGGAGGAACTGACACCTGTTCCAATCACCGTCCCGCCGGTTGTTGCCGGCAAAGGTCTGTTCCACCCTGCGTTAGCCCTCCCATTAGTGTGGCGTTGTTAGTTCCCACGGGCGGAGCACTGGCCAGATTGGGGACAGTCGTTCCCGTACCGTCAAACCTATACCACAGCAGTTCAGGAATGGGGGCGTTTTGCGCCAGCACTAGCCCCGGCACGCTTGCAAGCAGCGCCGTTAAGACAGTCAGCGCCAGCACGAACCGGCGCGGTTTTGAAACATGGTGAGGGAAAAACATGAGCGAAACTCCTTGATTGGTTGTTGTCCAAAAAGTGATTGGCCCAACGAGCGCCAAGGCTGCCAAGCCTAGCCCGCCAAACTAACCAGATAGATCGCGGTACGACAAAGCTACCGCCACGACAGTGTTTGCGAATTGAGCCGGTTCCCCAGTGAGAGCGGCATGCCGGGCCGCTTGAACCGTTGCAGATGCTGCACAGATGATGAAATGCGATCAGTGAAGTAAGGATGCGCGGTAGATGCAGCGGCATTCTAACCGTGAGCGCGCATAACGCCAACCGGAATGGCGCCAAGGCCAAATAAATAGTAGTCAAAAACTGAACCGCACATTGAACTCGAACTGCCGCGCTGTGCTCGCGCTATTCGCCCGGCCAAAGAAGGGCGAAGTCAGTACGCCGCTATACTGACCAAGATTCGGCACTTGGGCACCCTCAAAAGCTGCAAAATTATTGCCGTAAGGTCTCAAGCTCTGCCACGCTCAAGCCAGTGGCCTCAGCGATGAGGTCAAGCGACAGTCCGTCCCGCAAACCACGCCCGGCAATTTGCAGCGCCACCTCATGCTGGCCGCTCAGTCGCGCTTTTTTCAGTCCCTCCTGATAAGCGTAAGCGATCACATTTTTCATGTCGCGGTAAGCCCGGAGCGGGCGGTCATATTTCGCCCGCTCGCTCAGATGATAAGCGGCCTGCGCGGCCTGCAGCTTCATTTCTTCCTCTTCCTCCAGGGTATACGGGTTTGGCCCGGTCAACCCGGTCGTCTTCACCATGTTTTTCCATTCGTAGTAAGGAAATAGGCGCCGGTCACACTTGAACAATTCCTGGCTGTGGTAAGCGACCTTTTCGGCCAACTCTTGGTACATCTGCTCTTCTTCCGGGGTGTAGGGATTGGGTATCGGCATAAGCGTCTCCACGTGTGGTAATTACTCGCGCAAGGCTTCAATTTCCGCTTCGCTCAAATCCGTGATCTCGGCGATGTCGCTCAACGGCATATTTTTCCGCAACGCTTTGCGCGCCACTTCAAGAGCTTTCTCCCTGCGCGCTTCCACCTTGGCGGTGTCAATCACGTTTTTCGAATCGCGGTAATGCTTCAAGCTGTTTTCGTAAGCCAGCAGTTCTTCGCGGTCGAACTTGCCGACCTCCGCCGCGTCCAAGAGTTTGGCGAAGATGCGCTCCTGCAATTTCGCCGGGCGCTCTGTCAGCCTGGGCAGATGCTTGAGCACGTATAGCCATTTGTCGAAGAGCGTCTCCAACTCCGCCTCGGTCTTCGTGAACTTCGGCATCTCCAAATAGATCAGCAGCAGTTTGTCATAAAAGACGCGGTTGATTTGATCTTTCAACTGCACGCGATGGCAGACCTCGGTGTCGTTGGCATCTTCGGCGAAGACGAAATCGAGGATGCCGATCAGGTAGACCGCCGCCAGATTGAAATCCCAGGGATCGCCGCCGCGCGGCCCCTGTTCCCGGATGGGCCAGGTCGCATAAAACAGGCTGCGGTCTTTGAAATAAAGCTGCTTGGCTTTCTGCATCTCGACGATGAAGTGCTCGCCGCCGGGGCTGACGCAGTAAATGTCGAAGACCGCGCCGCGATCCAGCCGCGTGTCGCCGAGCAATTCGTTGCGCGCGTAAGTCAGTTCCTGAATCTGGTGTTGCGGCGGCAGCAGTTGGTTGAGGAAGTCAATCAACAAGTCTTTGTTCGGTTCGCTGCCAAACAGCTTCTTGAAACCGAAGTCGGTGAAGGGATTGAGATATTTTTCCTGCAGCGGCATAGGCGAATTATTACGCCGGAAGGTGATTGGAAACAAGCGGCGCACCGCTGCCTTCAAAAACTGAACCGCACATTGAACTCGAACTGCCGCGCCGTGCTCGCGTTATTCGCCCGGCCAAAGAAGGGCGAAGTCAGCACGCCGCTGTACTGGCCGTAGTTGACGTGATTGAACAGATTGGTGATTTGCGCGCCCAGTGTCAGGTTGAAGCGCGCGCCTTCGCCATTACCAGCCTTGCCGCCCGCTTTGCTCGTGGCTTTGCCAGCGCCTTTGGTGACACCGCCTTTGTTGATGCCGCTGTTTTTCAATTCAGCGTTTCGGTTGACGGCAGCGCCTTTCGCGCCACCTTTCGCGGCAACTTCACGATGGCCGAAGCCAATGGTTTTGTTGACGCTGAGATTGGTGGCGAAATAGCCCGGCCCTTCGGCGCGAATGCCTTGCGGGAAGTTCGTGGTCAAAAAGTCGTGCAGGTTGATCTGTTTGCCGCCCGCCTTGCAATCCACGATGCAGCGCGTCGCCAACGGTTCAGGTAACGCCGCATACACGCTGGCTGGCACATCGGCATTGCGCGCGACGCCGGGCAAGCGGTCGGTCAACCGCGCGTCGTTGTTTTCGTCGCGGCCCGTCGTGATGTTAAACGGCAAGCCCGAATAGACCGTCACAAAAGGCGACACGCGCCAATTCCACGGCAAACGCCAGTTGCCGCCGATATACAAATAATGCCGCCGGTCACTCGCCGCGCGCCCCCATTCGGCACGCAGATCATTGCCATTCGCCGGAAACGACACCGGCCCATCGGCATCGCTCCCCGTCCACGACAGCGCATAGCTGCCAAACGCGGTGAAGCTCGCGCCGATGCGGCGATCAATCCGAAACTGCAAGCCGTTGTAGAGCGACGAGGCCGACGATTCGAGTTGAAACAGATTGCCCTGCGTAGGATCGGGCCGGTCATTCAAGCCGTTTCCCCCGCTGCGAGGAGCGTTGATATTGCGCACGCGGAACTGGTGCAGCCCGCGCGCAAAGTTATACGTCAGCGAAGTCACCAGCCCACGCTTGATTTGATGTTCAACGCTGGCCGTGAAGTTGATGAGGTAAGGCGCTTGCAAATCGGGCGCGAGCACCCAGCGCACCGAATTGCCTTGCGTGACGACCGGCGCGCCGCCCGCGAACGGATCGGGGAAGAGCGGATTGCGGATGACCAGGCTGCGTTGATTCTGGCCGTTGTAGCGCAGCGTATTGCTAAACACGCTGCCCGTCAGCCGCGTGAAAAATATGCCGCCGCCCGCGCGCAACGTCGTCTTGCGCGCTTTGAACGGCGACCAGGCCAGCCCCAGGCGCGGCGCGAAATTCACCTTGTCTCGCAAACGCGTTTGGAATTCGTGGCGCAAGCCGAACGAGAGGGTCAGTCGCTGGCTCACGCGAAAATCATCCTGTGCAAACCACGAGCCCTGGAAAATGTCGTAACGCAAACGCGGATCGCCCAAATTGCGCGTGAATTGCGTCGCCGTCACGCTGGGGTCAGCCAAGGCGCGCCGGTATTGATCCAAGCTGGAAAAGGTGTAAGTGCCGTTGAAATTGCTGGCGCTGAAATCGCGCTGGCTGTTGTAACTGGCCTGCACGACGCCGCGCACCGTGTGGCGTTTGAGATTGTAGGTCAGGTAATCCTGCCACTCGGCATCAAACGTGCGCGTGTTATTCGGACAGCACGCCGCGCCGCCGCCATAAAACGCATCGAGCACATTGACCGCGTAACCCACCGTATTGGCGCGCGCGCGGCGCTGATCGTATTGCAAGCGCAAGCGCGATTCGTGAATCAGTTTGGAATTGATCAGCCAGACCTCGCCCAGTTGCAGCGAATGATTCAGATCATCCGAACTCGACGCGCGTTCGGGCAACGTGTAATTGCTGACGCCGCCGCTGGCCGCCCGCGCGGCAAATTCGCGGTTGACCGTCTTGCCCCACGATCGCGAGTAAACAAGATTGAAGGTGTTGTTTTTGCTGAGCAGATAATCGGCGCGCACGCTGAAGCTGCGGCTCTCATTCGGCGTCGGCACGTTGGCGACAAACGGCCCGCTCAAAATTTCAGCACGCACGACGCCGCTGCCCGTCAGACGGCGCTGCTCGGCGTTGGCAAAAAACGAGAGCCGTTTGCGAATCAGCGGCCCGCTCAGGTTGAACGAATAGCGCCGTTGATCGAGTTCAGGCTTGACCTCGGCAAAAGCATTGCGCGCATCGAGCGCCGCATTGCGGAAGCTGACGCCGCCGCCGCCGTGCCATTGGTTGTTGCCCGGTTTGGTGATGATCTCGACGCGGCCCGCACCGGGGCGTTCGTATTCGGCGGCAAAGGGGTTTTGATTGATGCGAATTTGCAGGATGGCTTCTTTCGGCGGCAGGCTGCCGCCGCGAAAGCCGTTGATGTAAATCTGCCCGCCGCCTTGCGCGCCCGCCGGGCCGGCCAGCATCAACAGGTATTCGCGCAAATCTTCTTCGTTATCGGGCAGCGTCTCGATGAACTCTTCGCCCAGGATAGTCGCATCCATGTTTTGATCCGGCTCAACCGACACGCCGTTTTCATCGGCTTTGATTTCGGTTTCGATGTTGACCGCGGCGACAGTCAACGCGAGTTTGAGTGGAGCATTGTCGAGGGCGAGGCGCAGTTTCGCTTGGCGGTAAGGTTGAAAGCCCGGCGCTTCGACGGTCAGCGTGTAAAAGCCGGGCGCGAGGTTGTCGAGAATGAATTCGCCATTGGCGCTGGCGACGGCTGTGAGTTCCCTGCCATCCTCATTGCCATTTGGTTTGCCGTTTGGGGCCGTCAACGTGACGCGCGCGCCCGGGATGACGCTGCCCTGCTCATCCACGATCTGCCCGCGCAAACTGGCGGGGCCTTGCGCCCACGCCGCCGCGCACGAAATCAACATTGCCAGCGCGGCCAGCCACACGCACCGCAACTCCCGGTCTTTCACTCATTCTCCTTCGTAAAATGTGATGATGCTCCCCACATCGTAGGACATTCGCCATAAAAGACCGGTTTCAGGAAAAACCGGCAACGTTGATTGCCAGCCTCCAGCCTTCCAGCAGACAATGCCTCGCACCAACTTTTTTTTTCAGGAGCTATCCAAGATGATCAACCAAACGTTCAAACGCCTTGCCTGGGTGAGTGGTCTCGCGCTGTGCCTACTCGCCACCTCCAGCGCCGCGCCCCAACAAGACCAGACCTTCCGGTTGATGACGCTGGAACGCCGCGTGGATCAGTTGCAACAACGCGTGGACGCGCTCGACCGTGCCCAAATGAACCAATCGCTCAACACTGGCAGCGCGACGAATTACAACAACGAATTGCTGCTTGAAATTCAGCGCCAGCAACTTTCGCTAGCACGCCAGAACGTGGAATTGCAGCAACGCGTGCTGGAAATGCAAAAGACGATTGACCGGCTGGCGGAACAGAATCAGAAGAGCGAGAAAGCGCCCGCGCCCGCAAAGCCTGATGAGAATGCCAAACCCAAACCTACACCGCGTAAACCGTAACCGGGAGCGTTCAAGGGTGCAGCGCGCGGAAGAATTGATATGGCGTGGCGATGCGTAACCCGGTGCGGCGCGCCACGGTTTGGGTAAAGTGCTCGGTGTTATTTGAGAGAACCCAGTCAGATTGGGCGTTGACGGCGGCGGCGAGGACCGGCGCGTCGTTCAGGTGATGAATGATTCGGGAGGCCGCCGCAATCTCCGGCGCGCTGGCCAGCCGCACCATTACCGGGTGCGCCTTGCGAATGAAGGTGAAGTAATCGTCGAGCAGTTGATTGACCAGTTCTTCCGGCTCATCCCGCAACACGGCCAACAAGGCGCCTTCGACTTCGGTAATGACATGTTGGGCCAACACCAACTGGTGAATGCGCGCCGCGCAAAGCGAGAGGACGGCTTTGCTCAAGCCCCAACGCGAGCGCATGCCTTCGAGCAGGATATTGGAATCAAGGAAAAGATTCAGCATTTACTTCCGCACGGTTTCGGCGAGTTCCAGGCCATACACTTCAACCAGCATACGCGCGCGCACTTGGGCGGCGGCTTCCAGCAAGTCTTGCTCCGTCACCCCGCGATCGTCCAGACCTTGTTCCAGGCGTGTCGCAGCAACTTCAAATTCAGCCAGGTCTTTTTCAAGCAAAGCGTGCTTGGCGGATTGGGATTGTTTGTTCATAAGTCACCTCACAGTTGGAGTATATGAGTCGGCGTGTTTGAGCGTCAACGAACTGTCGTCGCACAAGCTGTCGCCAAAACCCGCTGCACGCCCACACGAAACACTTCCGCTGGCGTCAGCAGACTCAGCACCAAATAACCCTCGCGCGGAAAATCGAAGAAGTAACCGGGGTGCACCAAAACATCATCCTCGGCCAGCAGCCGCAAGATCAGTTCTTCTTCTGCAACGTGGCGCGGCACTTCCAACGTCGCATACCAGCCGCCTTCCAGTGTGAGCAAACGGCAAGGCGTGCCCGCGACCAAGGCCGCCAGCCATTGCCAATTGGCCGCCGTGCGCGCCGTGATCTGTTGTTGCAAACCCGCGCGCAATTGCAACCACTGCGCCGCCGCGTGTTGCA
>JAYUCP010000456.1:0-9520 GCA_043740245.1 Acidobacteriota bacterium
CTCCGAGTGCGTGTAACTTGGAGTCACCAAGTCGCTACCGCTCCTCGTACCGCATTGCGCTTGGGCCAACCGGGATTCCGAAAATTCCGATATATTCAGAAAAATGGAGAACGGCGTTTACGCCCTCCTGGCTAAGTGTCATATTTGCAGTGCCGGAAAATTTCGCTGGCGTGGCACGAAGATTGAAACGTGCTGGCTGCTAAGTTCTACAACAATTTCTCAAACATTATGCGCAGCACGCTGCGGGCATCATTGGCGGTCAATTCCGTCGAGCCGAAGACTCAGGTTTGGCTGGCGTCTTCGGCTGCGGTCCACCTGTCACTTCACCAAGAGGAGTTCACTATGATCTGCATCACCTTTCGCATCCTGGCCCTGCTGGTATTGCTCATCACGGGCAGTCTTTTCGCTTTCGGCCAGGGCATCACGACGACATCTCTCTCTGGCGCGGTCGTTGACCCAACGGGTTCCGTTGTGGCGGGCGCCGAGATTCTGATCAAGGACGAAGCCACCGGCGCGGAGTTCCGCACGGCTTCGGTGGGCAACGGCACCTTCAGCGTGCCGGCCCTGACCTCCGGCACTTACACGGTGACGATTGTCGCCCGGGGCTTCAAACAGGCTGTGATACGCGGTGTCAAGCTTGACACCGGCATTCCAGCCAGCGTGAACGCTACGCTCGAAGTCGGGGCCACGACAGATTCCGTCGTCATTCAAGGCGGCGGCGAGGTGTTGCAAACGCAATCAGCCGCCATCAGCACGACCATCACGGGCCGCCAGATTACCGACCTGCCGTTCACTTCGCGCAACGTGACCGACCTGCTGTTGTATTTGCCGGGCACGACCACGCCGGGCCGTCCGCGCTCTTCGACCTTTAACGGCTTGCCGCAGGGCGCGATCAATATGACGCTGGACGGCGTCAGCATTCAGGACAACGGCGCGCGCAACGGCGACGGCTTTTACACCAACATCTATCCGCGCGTGGACGCGGTCGAGGAAGTCACGCTTTCGACCGCCACGCCGGGCGCCGAGAGCGCGGGCGAAGGCGCGATTCAAATCAAGATGGTGACGCGCCAGGGTGGCAATCAATATCACACCAGCCTTTACGAATATCATCGCAACAAGGCGCTCGACGCCAACTACTGGTTCAACAATCGCAACTTCCGGCCCGGCCCGAATGACAATGCGGCGACCTTCAAAGCCGACCGCGACCTGATGATCTTGAATCAATTCGGCGGTCGCATCGGTGGGCCGATCAAAATCCCGTGGCTGTTTGATGGCAAGGACAAAGCGTTTTTCTTCGTCAACTATGAGCAATTCCGGCTGGCGACTTCGCAAGCCGTGACGCGCACGATCCTGAGTCCGCTGGCCCAGCAGGGCACCTTTCAATACAACACGTCAGCCGGTGTGCGCTCGGTGAATCTGTTGACGCTCGCGGCGGGCCGCAATTTCACTTCGACGATTGACCCGACCGTGGGCAAGCTGCTCGGTGACATCCGCACGGCGGCGACCTCGCGCGGCGGCATTCAGCAATTGGCCGACCCGAATTTGCAGACCTATTCCTTCAGCCCCAGTGAAGGCGGCGAGATTCGCATCTTCCCGACGCTGCGGCTGGATTTCAATCTTTCGAGCAAGCATAAACTCGAGAACACCTGGAACATCCAGAGCCACCACACGCTGGTTGATTTTCTCAACGGCGGCGCGCCGGCCTTCCCCGGCTTCCCGAATATCGGCAGCCAGAAATCGAGCCGCTTTACCAACGCCCTGGCCTTGCGTTCGACCTTGAGTTCGACGCTGGTCAACGAAGCGCGCTTCGGTCTGACGGGCGGCACCGTGGTTTTCAACGGCGAGAACTCGCTCGCCGCTTTCACCGGTTCGGTCGCCAATCAGGGCGGCTATAGTTTGGGCATCAGCGCGGCGGGCATCACCAACGCGACCGTCAATACCGCCTCCACGCGCCGCAATTCTCCGACTTGGAATTTCAATGACACGTTGAGTTGGACGCGCGGCGCGCACACCTTCAATTTCGGCGGCAGCTTTTTCCAGGGCAACTACTTCACCACCGGGACGACCTTTGTCCCGACGATCACCTTTGGCGTAGACACAACCGATCCGGCCAGCGCGCTCTTTTCCGCGACGAATTTTACCGGCGCCGCCGCCGCTGACATCACGCGCGCCCAGAACATCTACGCCACACTGGTCGGCAGCATCACCCAGATCGCTGGCAATGCGGGGCTCAGCGAGACGACCAACAAATACACCTACCTGGCCCAGAACACCGTGCGCGCGCGCAATCGCGAGATGGGCTTTTTCGCGCAAGACGCCTGGCGCATGCGCCCGAACCTGACGGCCAACGCGGGCCTGCGTTGGGAAGCGCAATTCCCCGTGACCTCGCTCAACAATAACCTGACCAATCCCACGCTGGAGGGGCTGTATGGCTTGTCGGGACTTGGCAACGTCTTTAAGCCGGGCACGCTCACCGGAACGGCTACGCAATTCAACCTGTTCAAGGAAGGCGATTTTGCCTACAAGACGGACAAGAGCAATTTTGCGCCGAGCCTGGGTGTGGCCTGGACGCCGAACTGGAAAGACGGAATGCTGAGCCACGTATTCGGCAGCGGCGGACAAACGGTGGTGCGCGGCGGTTTCTCGATGGCCTTCAACCGCGACGGCATCAACACGCTGATCGGCACCATCAGCGGCAACACCGGCGGCAGCATCACGGTCAGCCGGAACGTCAACACTGGCAACCTGGGCACGCTGCCGTTGTTGTTGCGTAACGGCAACCTCGGCCCGCCCAGTTTCGCCGACACGCCCGCCTATCCGCTCACCGGTGTGATCACGAATGCGGCCAACACCTATGATCCCAATCTGCAAACGCCGTACATCATGTCGTGGACGTTCGGGCTGCAACGCGAAATCAGCAAGGACATGGCGCTCGAAGTCCGCTACGTTGGCAACCGCGCGCTGAACTTCCGGCAGGGTTTCAATCTCAACGAAGTCAACATCGTCGAAAACAAGTTCCTCGACGAATTCAAACTGGCGCAGGCCAATCTGCAAGCCAACATCGCGGCGGGACGCGGAAACACCTTCCGTTATTTCGGGCCGAACACGGGCACCGCGCCGCTGCCGATTGCGCTGGCTTACTTCAGCGGCAAAGTAGACCCCAACGTCTTCACCAACTACACCTCCACCAATTTTGCCGCTGCCGCTTTCGTCAACACGCTGGCGGCGAATAACGCCGCGCCGGTGACCTTTGCAAGCAGCCTGTATACCAACGCGACCTTCCGCACCAATGCCGCAAATGCGTTGTTGCCCGCCAATCTCTTCCAGACGAATCCGGGCTTGCAGGGCGGTGCGTCGTTCCTGGGCAATGGCGGGCATTCCTACTACGACTCCGGCGTGGTCGAGTTGCGCCGCCGTTTGTCGAAAGGCCTGTTGGTGCAAACCAGCTACACCTATGCGAAAGGCGCGACGCTCGCCACGCCGTCGTTGCGCGCGGGCTATTACAAGAGCGCCAGCCCGCTGGTCATCACGCATGCCTTCAAGGCGGATTGGGTCTATGACCTGCCCGTCGGCAATGGCCGCGCGTTCTTCAGCAGCGTCAAAGGCCCGGTGGGCAAGGCGCTCGAAGGCTGGGCCTTCCAGGGCACGGCGCGCATTCAAAGCGGCTCGCCCTTCAACATCAACGGCGTCCGCCTGATCGGGATGACGCGCAAGGAACTGCAAAACTCGTTGAAGGTGCGCTTCGATGACGCGAATGCGGTGGCTTACTACCTGCCGCAGGACATCATTACCAACACGATCAATGCCTTCAATGTGAGCGCGACGACGGCGAATGGCTACAGCACGCGCGGCGCACCGACGGGCCGTTACCTTGCGCCCGCCAACAGCGCCAATTGCATCGAGGTCTATGCCGGTCAGTGCGGCTTCCCGACCATCATGCTTTACGGCCCGCAGTTCACGCGCTTCGATCTGAACCTGACCAAGAAGACGAAGATCACCGAGCGCGTCAACGTCGAGTTCCGCGCCGATTTTCTGAACGCCTTCAACTACGTCAACTTTCTCGTTCAGAATCCGGCCAATGCCAGCACGACGATTGGCGGATTGGGCAACGACACCTTTGGACAAATCACGCAAGGCTATCGTGACGTTTCGACGACGAACGATCCGGGCGGACGCATGATTCAGTTTGCGTTGCGGCTGAATTTCTAACTCGTTCCGGTAACGCGCGGATGGGCTGTTTCCGGCGCATCCGCGCGTTACCGCATCAACTGAACTATGAAACCTGCCTTTCGACTCTTTGCTCTCTTCATCTTCGCGCTGACCATCACGCCCAACGCCTTCGCCCAATGGCAACCGCAAACCAGCAACACCACCGCCAGTTTTCGCGGCCTCTGCGCCGTCAGCGAAAAGGTCGCCTGGGCCAGCGGCACCCAAGGCACATACATTCGCACCGTTGACGGCGGCCAGACCTGGCAAGCGGGCCAGGTGCCCGGCGCTGAGAAACTGGACTTCCGCGATGTCGAAGCCTTCGACGCCAACACGGCGTATTTGCTGAGCATCGGCAACGGCGATGCGTCGCGCATTTACAAAACAACCGACGGCGGCCAGCACTGGACGCTGCAATTCAAGAACAGCGAACCAAAAGCCTTTTTTGACGCCCTCGCCTTTTGGGATGCGCAGCACGGCCTGGCGATGAGCGACCCGGTCAATGGCCGCTTCCTCATCATCACGACCGATGACGGAGGCGCGACCTGGAAGCCGCAACCGTCCGCAGGCATGCCGCCCGCCTTGCCCAATGAAGGCGGCTTTGCGGCCAGCGGCACGTGTCTGTTGACGCAGGGCAAGAGCAACGTTTGGCTGGGCACGGGCGGCGCGAGCGTGGCGCGCGTCTTTCATTCGACCGATCGCGGGCGCACGTGGACGGTGGCCGAAACGCCGATCTTGGCGGGCGCGGCGCCAGCGGGCGTTTTCGGGCTGGCCTTCCGCGATGACAAAAACGGCGTTGCGGTCGGCGGCAATTATGAAAAGCCCGCGCTGGCCGAAAAGAATTACGCCGTCACCAACGACGGCGGGCACACGTGGAAGCTGATCGAAACGAACAAGCCCAACGGCTTTCGTTCGGGCGCAGTGTTTGTGCGCGGCAAACGCGGCTGGCAGTTGTTTGCGGTTGGCCCGGCAGGCGCTGACGTAGCCGAAGGGGACGGCGCATTCACCAAGCTGGACGGCGAGAATTACAACGCGGTGAGTTTTGCGAAAGGCAATGTGAAAGCAGGCTGGGCGGCGGGGCCGCGCGGGCGGATCGCGAAATGGGCAGCGGCGACTGGACGTTGAATGAGCAGCGGTGGAAAATAGCTGCCCAGCAAGCTCATATACAACAAGGTTGGTTCACCAGACTATGTCCAAAGATAAGCCGCGTTATTTCATTGAGAGCCTGCGCGAATATAATCCCGGTGTGATTTGGGCTTCGTTCTTCATCAACCCGGCAATCGCACTGTTGGATGCGTATCAACGCAAACCGTTTCCTTGTGCGATTGCTTGTGAGCGCATCGTGTCGGCAGCGCTTGAAGAAGCGACGGGCGAAGCGCAGGTTGAATTCGATTGGCTGCCAGAGACTTTTCCGAAATGCCAGCGGTTGTTTCAGACGCTGCAACGCGAAGGCATTGTCGAGTACGCTGCCGTGGCGACGGCTTTTTTGGTGCTCAGCAATCTGGCGCAAAAGAACATCTCTGAGGTGACCTTACGCGGCAGCCGCGCGGATTATTTTTTGGAAGGGCGCCAGTATCTGTTGGAGATCAGCGGGACAGAAAGCGCGGATCATTTTCTTTCGCGGCACAGCGAGAAAGTCCGGCAATTGCGCAGCAATCCATTCGGGAAAGATGGTTTTGTGTATGACTGTTGTTTTTCGACGCAACAGGCCAAGCTCACGTTTCACACTGCTGAACCGGCATAAACAAGGCGGTGACGATGAATGCCATATCAATAAATCCAATCGGCGAATTGACCCAGCGCAAATCGCTGTTGCTCATCCAGGCGCAATTTCAACAGGCGTTGGGACAACAACCGGAAGCGGCGCGGCTTTTCCTGGAAGCCGCCGTGTTGGAAGAACGACTGGCCCAGGCTTATCAACAAACAGGCCAAGCAGAGGACGCGGCCATCAGTCTCTTTAGCGCGGCCTCTTGTTACAAACAGGCCGCTAGGCCAAAAGAGGCGCTTGCCCGCGCGGAAGCTGCGTTGGCATTGACCCTTAATGAAGGCTTCACGGCGGAAATTCGGAGCTTTCTCAGTGAATGTCAGAGACCTGGCAGTTTGACCGCGCAACGTACGTTGCGTGGCGTCGTGCGCAACGGAGCGGTTTATCCTGTCGAGATAGGTGTGTTGACGGAGGGCGAGTTGGTGACTATCACAACGGTTTGAGAAAGGTCTGGGGAAGCTCAGACTTCCCCAGACTCTCCGAGACTTCACCAGACTTACACCAACTTGTGCTGATTGATCGGCAACTCCCGGATGCGTTTGCCCGTCGCCGCAAAAATCGCATTGCACAGCGCGGGCAAGAGTGGCGGCACGCCCGGTTCACCTACGCCGGCGGGTGGCGCGCCGCTCGGCACGAGATGGACGTGCGTAACGAGCGGCGCTTCGTTCATGCGCGCGACCGGGTAATCGTGGAAGTTGGATTGCTGGATCGCGCCATTCTTGGCCGTGATCTCGCCCATCAGCGCGATGCTTGTGCCGAAAACGGATGCGCCCTCGAATTGCGAACGCACGCGGTCAGGGTTGATGATCTGGCCCGCATCGGCGGCGATGTCTACGCGGGGGATGCGCAGCTTGCCGGCGGTATCCACTTCGACTTCGACGACAGCCGCGACGTAGCTGTAAAAGCTCCAATGCGCCGCGATGCCCAGGGCGTGGCCTTTCGTGGGTTTCTGCTTCGCCCAACCGGATTTCTCGGCAACCAACTCAATCACATTCCGCAAGCGGCCCGTGTCGAGCGGGAACTTGTCAGCCAACGGCCCGCGCGCGCCGAAGTCCACCTTGCGCGGCTGGCCTAGCAATTCCAGCAAGTATTCCACGCGGTCGCGCTGCGCCAGCGCGGCCAGTTCATCGGCAAACGAATGCACCCCGAAGGCGTGATAGATGTTCGCCACCGAACGCAGCCAGCCGATGCGCGTGTGCACCGGCGCCGGGCCGTTTTCGGCGCGATGGTTGGGAATGTCGAAGGGCAGGTTGCTCCAACCCATGCCTAGCTCAAACGCCTGTCCGGTGTTCGCCGCCGGATTGAACATCGCGCCGATGGTGGGGAAGGCCGAACGTTGCAACCAGGCGGTCGGTTTGCCTTTCGCATCCACCGCGGCCTTCAAATACATCGCGGCCACGGCGTGGTAATAATCGAAGCGAATGTCTTCCTCGCGGCTCCACGTCACTTTGACCGGTTTGCCGACGGCTTTTGAGAGCAGCGCGGCTTCGGCGACGTAATCGGGTTTGGATTTGCGCCCGAAGCCGCCGCCCAGCAGCGTCACGTTGCAGATGACTTTCGATTTGTCTATGCCGAGCGCGGCGGCGACGGTGTCCTGCACGGCCTGCGGGTTTTGCGTGGCCGTGTGAATGGTGCAGACGCCGTCCTTGAATTCGGCCACGGCGGCGGGCGGTTCCATCGGCGCGTGCGAGAGGTGCGGCACGTAATAAGTCGCCTCGTGGGTTTTGCCGCCCTTGGCGAATTCGGCGTCAACGTCGCCGATGTTGCGCGCGGCCTTTTGCGGTTTGCGCACCGTTTCGATCAACGCCTGTTTGTAGCTGGCCGAATCGTAACTCGCGTTCGCGCCCGCGTCCCATTCGACTTTCAGTTTCTTGCGCCCTTGCATGGCGGCCCAGGTGCTGTTGGCGATGACAGCTACGCCGCCCAGCGGTTTGAATTGATAGGGCGGCGTCAAGGCCGGAATGACAACGGTCTGTTGCACGCCTTTGACCTGTTTGGCGGCGCTGTCGTCAAAGCTTTTCAGCTTGCCGCCATACACCGGCGAACGCTCAATCGAGGCGTAGACCATGCCCGGCATCCGCGCATCAATGCCAAAGGTGCCTTTGCCCGCGACGATGTCAGCCACATCAATCGTCGGCAGCGCCTTGCCGATGTAGCGGAACTCGCTCGACGGTTTCAGCTTCAACTCCGCTTTTTTCGGCATTGGCTGTTTGGCCGCGAGCGCGACCAATTCGCCGTAACCGAGTTCGCGTTTGCTGGCCGCGTGCACGACCTTGTGATTTTGCGCTTTGACTTCGCTGGCCGCGACGCCCCACTTTTCGGCGGCGGCGCGTTCGAGCATCGTGCGCGCGGTCGCGCCCGCCTCGCGCATCGCGTCATAAAAATCGCGGATCGAGCACGAGCCATCAGTGTTTTGGTTGCCGTACTTGGTATCGCCGATGGCCTGTTCGATCTTGACGCGCTGCCAATCGGCTTCGAGTTCATCGGCGACGACCGCCGGCAACACGCTGCGGATGCCTGTGCCCATTTCGGAACGGTGCGTGATGATGATGACCGTGCCATCCGCTTCCAGACCCAGATAAACATTCGGCGTCCATGCGGCGGCGGCAGCTTCGCCATTCACGGCGGCGGCTTCAGCCAACCCCAATGGCAAAATGCGCGCGCCGATGACCAATGCGCTCGCCGAAAGCATGTTGCCCACGAAGTTGCGGCGGCCCGGCGATTCAAGGCGTAATTCAATGCGGTTCATTCACGGCCTCCTTTTGCAGCGGCTTTAGGCGCGCCATTCGCCGCGAGTTTGATAGCTTCGCGGATGCGTTGATAGGTGCCACAGCGGCAGATGTTACCTTTCATCGCGCTGTCAATGTCGGCATCGGTCGGTTTGGGTTTTTGTTTTAGCAACGCCGCGGCTTGCATGATCTGGCCGGTTTGGCAGTATCCGCATTGCGGCGCATTGACCGTTTGCCAAGCCTTTTGCAACGGATGCGCAGCCGTGGCGCTGAGCCCTTCGATGGTGACGATGTTTTTGTCAGCGGCGGCCTGCAATGTTGTTTGGCAACTGCGCACCGCCGCGCCATTCAGATGCACGGTGCACGCGCCGCAGAGGCCTTCGCCGCAGCCGAACTTGGTGCCGGTCATTTGCAACTCGTCGCGTAAGTACCACAGCAACGGCATCTCTGGGTCGCCGTCAAATTGGCGCGCCGCTCCGTTTACTTTGAGTTTGATCATTTGCTCTCTCCCCGGAATTGGTTTGTCTTGGGAATTGCCGACTGTACCGGCGCGGTGGCGATTATAGCGAGGTTGCCCGCAATGTACAGCAGACGGCCAACCGCCCCAAGAGAGGCAGCGGGGTAACGGCCCGCGACTTGTTGCCGGTAAACCTGGGTGTACGAAGTCAAAGTTGAAACGGTCATTGCCCTGAAAGGGCAGATTCAATAGCCGGGGGCAACGCCCCCGGAAAAACGTGCGGCTTATCCGGCCCTGAAAGGGCCGCATTCAAATTCAAATGCGGCCCTTTCAGGGCCGAGGGTCGTGCGTGCCATGCCGGGG
>JAYUCP010000457.1:0-1555 GCA_043740245.1 Acidobacteriota bacterium
GCCAAACCCAGAATCGTCGTCTCGTCGAGCAAAGTGTCGAAGACGCGCGCGATGCCGAATTTTTTCTGCAAGCTCTGTGTGACGTAATAAACGCCGCCCTTTTTGCCCACGTCTTCGCCGAAGGCAATGATTTCAGGCACGCGCAGCATTTCATCAGCCAGCGCGGAATTGATGTGCGCGGCCAGCGTGCGTTTGGTCGGCGCGGCCGCCGCTTCGGGCAAGGCGTTGTCGAACAGCTTCATCCGTGCGTCCGCTGCAGCTTGTGGTTCGGCTTCCAGTCGAATCGCCTCTTCGGCGTATGGCGCGAGCGGTTCGATGATCTCGGCCACGGTGGTCAGTTTGGGCCGGCGAATCGCGCGTTCGAGCGCTTCGTCAATCCGCGCCTGCACGCTGTTGAACATGCCGCGCAACGTTTCCGGCGTGGCCGCACCCGTTTCGATCAACAGGCGCGCGTTGAGCAACAACGGGTCTTGCGCTTCGGCGGCGGCAATCTCGTCCGTTGTGCGGTAAGTCGCCTCGACATCCGTCCCGGCGTGACCCCACAAACGCGTCACGTGCAGGTGCAAAAAGACCGGCGCGCGCGTCGTGCGGCAAGTGTCAATCGCCTCTTCGACCACTTCATAGATTTCATCCAACGCGCCGCCCGCCTCGAAGTATTGCAAATGCGGCTGCCCGCTGAACGAATCGTGAATCCAGTTGCGCGGCGTTTCGACAGAAATGCCGATGCCGTTGTCTTCGCAGAAAAACAGAATCGGCGACTGCCCGCCGCGCCGTACGGTGTAACGCGCCGCATTGATCCCGGCCAGCGCCGTCGCGTGATTGGCCGAAGCGTCGCCGAACGAACAGCACACAATCGAATCGTCGCGCAACTCCCCGCTCTGCCCCACGCGCCGCGCTTGCCGCATCGCAAAGGCCAGCCCGGCTGCCTTCGGCAAATGCGAAGCGATGGTGCTGGTTTGCGGCGGCGCCCAGAGCGCGCGGCTGCCCCAGACTTTATGCCGCCCCTGCGCAATCGGTTCTTCTTTGGAAGCCGCGAACGAGAGCAGCGTGTCGTAAATCGCATCCACGCCCGCCGCCTTACGCGAACGCGTCATCATCAAGCCGCCGGAGCGATAGTGCAGAAAGCAGGGATCGTCCAAACGCAGCAACGCGCCAACGACGGCGTTGTTCTCGTGTCCGGCGCTGGCGATGGTATAGAAGCCCTCGTTGCGTCGTTTGAGTTCGCGCGCGGCTACGTCGAGCAGGCGGCTGGTGACTTGATCCTCGAAGATTTCGCGCGCGCGCTCGGCGGTCAAGCGGCTGTACGGATGCAACGCCTCGCTGGCGGCGAGTTGCCGCGCGGCGGGTGCGGCTGTAGCCAGATAGCTGGCGAGCGTGTTTTGAACGATTTCAACGCGGGTGACGGGAGCAGACATAACGATGATCGGATGTGATCGGATGCGGTACCGGGAACGATAGCGACCGGGTTGGCTGGCGCATAAGGTGCGGTACCGTGAGCGGTAGCGACCGGGTGACTCCGAGTTGTACGCACTCGGAGTCACCCGGTCGCTACCGC
>JAYUCP010000458.1:0-3907 GCA_043740245.1 Acidobacteriota bacterium
CCCCCTGGCTCGCTTGCTGACGCCGCGCAAACTAGACAGTTTGCGCTACTCTGGCCACGCCGTCCGGTTCCCCCGCACACAAAACTTTGACGGCCACCCACATTGGTTTGCCCATTGCCCTAAATCGAGCCACACAACATTGGGACAGCGCGCCGGTAACCGGGAGCGATAGCGACCAGGTGTCCCCGAGTAGGTCTAATGCGGAGTCACCCGGTCGCTCACGGTTCCGTACCAATGTTGCGTGTTCCGATTTAGAAGACGTGGACAGCCCGGCGACCTTTTCACCCGATGGCAAGCAAATCTGTTTCATCCGCGATGACCCCGCGCTGCACGCGAGCGCGTTGACTTATGGCGTCATCAGCAATGGCGGCGGCAATCTGTGGCTGCAAGCCTTGGATGGCAGCGCGCCGCGCCCGCTGACCGATTTCAATGACGAGGTGATCTATCGCTTCGCCTGGTCGCCCGCTGGCAAGGCGCTGGTGTATGAGCGCGGCACGACGGTCAACGATGTGGTGTTGTTGAAGTAACAAACAAACCAGCAAATGAAGAGTCGGAACGATCTGGGTACGCACCGCTTCCAGCGTGCAGGCTTGGCGCGGGAATGGATTGAGACCCCATGAGAACCCTCCGGCCTGAGTACGTCTGCTGCCAAGCCTGCACGCTTGGAAGCGGTGCGTACCCAGGCTCTCCGTAATGCTGTTTGACACTGTTGCAAACGCCTCCCTACAATGCCTCGCGCCTGCAAATTGTCACCCGCACACACCGCCCGCATGATGAATCAAGCGCTGATCGAAGAGTTGCAGCAGAGCTATCGCGCCAAGCGCGCCGCCATTCGCGCACGCTTGAACGAATTCGCCGCGCTCAAGCGCAACGGCGATGACGCGCGGCTGTTTGAAGAGTTGGTGTATTGCATCTTCACGGCGGGGGCGAGCGCGCGGATGGGCTTGAAGGCCGTCGAACGCGTGCGCCCGCATTTGCGCCAAGGCAGGCAGGCCAAGTTGGAAGCCGCGCTGGTGGGCGCGCATCGGTTTCCGCGCGCGCGCGCCGGTTATGTCGTGACGACGCGGCGTTATTTGCAAGCGGATTGCGGCCTGTGTTTGCGCGCCAAGCTCGCTTCGTTTGGCCGTGATAGCGACGCGCGCCGCGACTATTTCGCGCGCACGCCCGGCGTCAAAGGCATCGGCTACAAAGAGGCGAGCCACTATCTGCGCAACATCGGCTATCGTGGCTACGCGATTCTGGACAAGCACATATTGAACACGCTGCACGCGTGCGGCGTGATTGCCGAACCCAAGCCGCCCGCGAACAAAAATAAGTATCTCGCGCTGGAAGAAAGCATGCGAGAATTCGCGGCGGTATTGAACATTGATTTTGACGAACTCGATCTCCTGCTCTGGTCGCACAAAACCGGTGAGATATTGAAATGAAAGGATGAAGGATGAAGGATGAGGGATGAAGCTGACAGTAAAGCTTGATCTTTCATCCCTCATCCTTCCGCCTTCATCCTTCCTGATGAGGTGTCTTATGAAAACTGCTCTCCGGCTCTCCATTTTGGCGTTGACCTCGGTCTTCTTGCTGACGCCCGCGCTGGCGCAAACAAACGCCAAGACGCTCAAACGTGCGGAAGGTGAAATTCGCAAGGGCAGTCTCGATCTGGCGGAAAAGACCTACCGCGAGTTGTTGGCGCTCGATGAAAAGGATAAAGCCGCGCGCCTCGGCCTGAGCTTCGTCCTGCTCAAACAATCCAAGTTTCAAGAGTCATACGATCTGGCCACGGCGGTACTGGCGGCTGAACCGGTCAATGCGCGCGCGCATTCGCTGATCGGCACTGCGCTCTTGCGTTCGGGCGAATTCCGCACTTCGGTCGAAGCCCTGTTCACCGCGCTCAAGCTGAACGAACGCGAATCACTCGCTTACGCCGGCTTGGCTGAGATTGAGTATTTCGAGAATCGCGCGCGCAACGCCTACGATGGCTTGCGCAAGGCGATTTCCCTCGAACCGAACGAGCCGGACTATTACATCTCGCTGGCGCGCGCCTGTTCGCGGCTGGAACTTTACGGCGAAGCCGCCGACGCCTATCAACGCTATCTGGAAGTCACGCCCAAGAATGATTTGGAGCGGCGCGAACGCATTCGCGGCTTGATCGCGTTTTACCGCTATCTGGGCACGACCAAGATTCATCGCGGCGCAGGCAAAGAGGCCGGCGTGACCAAATTCGATCTGGTGCGCTATCGCCCCTTCGTCAACGTCATGGTCAACGGCAAAGGGCCGCTGCGTTTCGTGATTGATACGGGCGCGAGCCTGTCGGTGATTTCGGATGCGGCGGCGGCCAAGCTCGGCATCAAGCCGGTCGCGCGCGGCGGCAAGGCGCGCGCGGTCGGCGGCAGCGGCAGCTTCCCGATCATTTACGGGCTGCTCGATTCCATGCAGCTTGGCGAGGTGCGCATCGAGGCGATTCCGGTCTACATCCGCACCGTGCATCACGCCGACGACACGCCCGCGTCCGAACGCGCGGATGGTTACATCGGCCTGTCAATGCTGGCGAATTACCTGATTACGATTGATTACCAGAAGCGCGAACTGACCCTGGATCGCCGCTTCCCGCAAGAGCAGGTTGCGCAAGCGGAACAGACCGGGCAACCGGGACAACCGGCAGCGGCAACAGTTCCCGCACCTGCGCCCGGCGTGCCCGCGATTGCCGCCGCCATCACCGGCACCGAAGTCCCGCTGCGTAGCACCAGCGGCGGCTTGGCCAGTGTCGAAACCATGCTGCCGCGCTTGGAGCGCCCGCTCAATTTCATCATTGATACCGGCGCCACCACGACGGTGATTTCAAAGGCCACCGTCGCGCGTCATCAACTCGAAGATTTGAAAATCGTGGGTGAAACCTACCGCGTCATCGGCGCGGCAGGCATCGAAGAAGGCGCCGAGGCGGTAGGTTTATCGGCGCTGACCGTCAGCGGTTTGCGCAAGAATAATTCACGCGCGCTGATCCTCGATCTGGGCGCCGTCAACGAAACTTCCGGCTTCGAACAGCACGGCATTTTGGGCGGTGACTACCTGTCGCATTTCCTGGTCAGGATAGACCTGCGCCGCTATTCGATGAAGCTGACGCCGCAGACCAAAGCGATCTCAGTGGCGGACGGAAAACAGTAGTCGGTAGCCGGTAGTCGGTAGTCGGCGCTTCAAGTACCGGCTACCGATTACCGGCTACTGATTACCGACTACCGGCTTATGGCAACCAGCATCTATCTCGAAACGTCTGTGATTGGCGCCTATTTGGACAAGGGCGAATCGTTCCGGCGTGATTTGACGATGCGCTGGTGGGATCACGAATTGAAAAACTATCGCGCCTATGTCTCGCCGCTGGTCGAGCGCGAATTGGAACGCACTTGCGAACCGTACCGGCGCAGTTACTTGAAACTGATTCGTCCGCTGCCGCAGTTGGAAGTCACCGAAGAGGCTGCGATACTGGCTGACGGTTACATCGCGCGCGGCATCTTTCGCCGCAAGTTTCTAGGCGACGCGCTGCACGTCGCGCTGGCCTCGTTTCACAAGATTGATTATCTGGTCACCTGGAATTTCGGTTTCCTGGCCAGCGTGCACCAACAAGCGCGCATCCGGCTCTTTAACACGTCCGCTGGCTTTTTCGTCCCCGGCATCATCACGCCGGAGTTCTTAATCAGTGAACCATGAGGGTCAGTGGCGATAAACAACGAACCACTGACCACCGACTATGTATCGTCGTCCGAGATTTCTTGAAGAACTGCACGCCATCCGCGAGGAGATGTCGCGCGAGTGCGATTACGACGTAGACCTCTTCGCCGAAATGGTGCGCAACAATCAGCGGCCCGCGCACGGCCCGACGCGCAACATTCGCGGCGTGCGCCGCCACGCTCCGCCGAGC
>JAYUCP010000459.1:0-23684 GCA_043740245.1 Acidobacteriota bacterium
GGTGATCGCGGTCGAGAACGGCTACCAGACGGCGCTGATGGCCCCGACCGAGATTCTGGCCGAACAGCACGCGCGCAATATCAAACACTGGCTGGCCGAGAGCTACCGCGTCGAATTGCTGACCGGCAGCTTGCGCGCGAAAGAGAAACGCGAGGTGCAAGCGGCCATCGCGGCGGGCGACGTTGACGTAGTCGTCGGCACGCACGCCGTGATTCAGGAGGCCGTGACTTTTCACAAGCTGGGCTTCGCGGTGATTGACGAACAGCATCGTTTCGGTGTGATGCAGCGCGCGGCCTTGCGGCGATTGGGCTTAAATCCCGACGTGCTGGTGATGACGGCGACGCCGATTCCGCGTTCGCTGGCGATGACTGTTTACGGCGATCTGGACATTTCGGTCATTGACGAGATGCCGCCGGGGCGCACACCCATCAAGACCTTCGTGCGCGGCGAAGACCGGCGCGAGAAGATTTACGAGTTCATACGCAAACAACTCAACGACGGGCGGCAGGCTTACGTCGTCTATCCGATCATCGAAGAGTCGGAAAAGCTCGACCTGCGCAACGCGACCGAGATGTACGAGAACCTGAGCATCGAGGTCTTCCCCGAATTTCAGGTCGGCCTGTTGCACGGCAGGATGAAACCGGCGGAGAAGGAAGAGGTGATGCGCGCCTTCACGGCCAATCGCACGCAGTTGCTGGTGGCGACGACGGTGATCGAGGTGGGCGTGGATGTGCCGAACGCTTCGGTGATGTTGATCGAACACGCCGAACGCTTCGGCCTGTCACAACTGCATCAACTGCGCGGGCGCGTCGGGCGTGGCGCGGCAGAAAGTTATTGCATCCTGCTTTCCCAATTCGCCAAATCAAAAGAGGCGCAAGAGCGGTTGAAGGTAATGGAGGAGACGACAGACGGCTTCAAGATCGCCGAGAAGGATTTAGAGATTCGCGGCCCCGGCGAAGTGCTGGGCACGCGCCAATCAGGCCTGCCCGAATTCCGCATCGCCAACATCGTGCGCGATCAAAAGATTTTGGAGATTGCCAAACGCGAGGCCGAATACATGCTGAACGAACGCGGGCGCACACGCGAGACCGACAAGTTGATTCAACACGTGCGGAGCCAACCTAGGTTTGGGTTGGCGCGGGTTGGGTGATGGCTTACTCAGCGCGCCAGCAAGATGCGCAGATCACGCACGTTGTTGCCGGTAGGGCCAGTCATGAGGACAGCGCCAAGCGCGGCGAAGAAAGTATATGAATCGCTGCGTTGCAGGTAATCCGTTGGAGCAAGGCCAAGTTTGGCGGCGCGCTCAAGCGTGGTCTCGTCAGCCAGCGCGCCAGCGGCAGGGCTGTGACCATCAATCCCGTCTGTGCCGGCACTGAGAATCGCCACGGTTTCAAACGAGTGTTGCTGCTGCTGAAGGGCGGCCCGCAGCACGAATTCCTGATTGCGCCCGCCCTGGCCGTTGCCGCGCACGGGGCAAATGACTTCACCGCCAGAGAGCAGGCAGACCGTTTTGCCCGGATGGGAGGCGCGTAAAGTTTGCAATCTTGCCAAATGAAGCGCGGCCATTTCTTCGACTTCGCCTTCGACCAAATCTGCTGCGACTTCGACGACGCAATGATGCGACGCTTCGGCAATCTGCCGGGCGTGTTGTAAGGCGACTCGATTGTCGAGCAACAAATGATGCGAGCGAAGTGTGGGCACAGTTGCGCGCGGCAGATCAGGCTGAGCGTCGGCGGC
The DNA here is from genome assembly GCA_043740245.1 of Acidobacteriota bacterium. GTDB lineage: Bacteria > Acidobacteriota > Blastocatellia > RBC074 > RBC074 > JACPYM01. The sequence continues at coordinate 1,738 of JAYUCP010000459.1, forward strand.
AATGAGTGCGGCCACATGTGGCGGGAATTGTTTGAGCAAGTCGTATTTCGACACGATGCCGTCAAAATCAGCGCGCGTTGCAATGCTTGGCAGCGTCAAGCCGGATGACACGGTTGATAAGTCATCGCTGTTCACATCGGAAATATAAAGCGAAACCTGCCGCGCCTTGGCTGCTGCTTCGGCCAAGCGCCCGCCTTTCACTGCGGAAAGAAAGCGCCGCACGACATTCATCTCGCTGATCACCGCGCCACAACCGACCAGCACGCGATTGACGGCTTGCAAGTCCGCCAACGTGATCGCGTCATCAATCGGTTTTTCAAACAATGCCGAGCCGCCGCCAGAAAGCAAAAACAACACGAGCGTCTGTTCGTCATTCGCACCCCGCAACAATTGCAGTGCCGCTGCTGCGCCATCCAGACTGCCTTGATTCGGCAGCGGATGTCCGCCGATGAAAAGTTGCAGGCGTTGTGGCGCTTCACCGGTCAACTCATTTGTCGCCACCATGCCGCCCGTGAGGCGCTCGCCCAACACGCGTTCAGCCGCGCGCGCCATCGGCACCGAGGCTTTGCCAATCGCGATCACCAACAGACGTGTGTACAGTTTTAGATTTACTCTCGTCGTTCCGGCAATGAGCGTGTCACCGTCGAGGTGCAAGGCTTGCTGTGTGACGGCTTCGACTTCGATGGCCGCGAGCGTGCGTTGAAAGATGTCGGTGGCGATTGCGCGTAGTTCCATGATCCTCAAGCATCCAGCTCATAGGCGCGTTTGAACCAGCGCTCGACTTCGGCATCAATGTCGGCAGGGGTTTTGATTTCAATTCGGTGTGTGATGCGATCTTTCTTGGCAAAGCCGCCGGTATCAATCAGACGGCCTTCGGCTTTCATTCCGCCCAGCGCAAAGCCAAAATCCAGGCGCGTGCGCGTGGTTGGCTTGAGTTGCGCGATGACGTGGTGGCGATAGAGCGGCACGATGGTTTTGCCCGGGCAGGCTTTTATATCGGGGGCGAAATTCAAACAGAAATCCAGCAGCTTATCGTACAGCGGGCGTAAGCCGGATTTTGCGCCGGTGAACATTGCCTCGACGTATTGCTCCGCCATTTGCAGATAGCCTTCAGGCGTGTCCTCTTCCGCGCCTTTGCCGACAGAGCGTTCGGCCAGCCACCAGGCGGTGTTGGTGCCGAGCTTGAGTTCGGTCTTTAACCAGGTGCGGCGTTCTTCTTCGGTAGGTGGCCCTTTGCGGTTGATGAAAGCCAGCCATTCGTCGAGCGAACGGCCCGTCTTGGCGGGCAGCGTCTCGATCCACTTCTGCACCATTGCAATGCCAGGATGGACGCTGTAGCGGGTTTGCTTGCGGGCTTTGGTCATTTGCTTGCTTGGGTGAACTCGATAGTGTTGCCATCGGGGTCGCGCACGGCGATCAGTTTCTCACCCTGTTGTTCGGTGATCTTGCCGTCCACCTTGCCGCCCGCCGCCTGCACCGACTGTATGGCGGCTTCGATGTCAGTAACTGTGAAGCGTAATTGATGGCGATTCTGCGCGGCACTGACGCGCGCGACTTGGTTGGGGCAGAGCAACAAGTTGACCCCAGCTAACGTGCCTTGGTGAAAGGCGGGCGTCGTCGCGCCGTATTGCGGCGCGGGTTCCAGTTCAGCGCCAAAGACTTCGTTATAAAAGCGCACCATCGCGGCCATGTTGGTCGTCGCCAGCGTGACGCGATTCAAGGACGTGGACACGGGCGCGAACGAAGTTTTCAGCGAAGCCTTGCTGCCGCCGGTGCGGCCCACCGAATAAACGGCGACGGCAATGTAACCAAGCACGATCAATAAAAGCAACGGGCGTTTCATCAGCACATTCCTCCTTCAGGTGATTGCCAGAGTTCGATGTGACGGCCATCAGCTTTGCTTCAAGCTATTCGCTGATGTTGGCCGGCGCGCCGAGCTTCGCCGCCAGCGACCGCAAATACTTTTCAATCGTCGCGTGGTGCCCGATGACGAAGCGCGAGACGAAACGGAAGAACGGATTGCGCACAAAGCCGCGCTCCGTCACGGTGATCTGGCAGCCGCTGCTTTGCGGTTTCAAGTCGTATTCCCATTGTCCGCCAAACATCAAATCATCGTTGGCAATCTTGCGCACCAGCCGTTGCGGCGGTTTTTCTTCGATGATCTCCATCGTCGCCACCATGTCGCCACCCAAGGTTTCGCGCCAAGCAGCGTGGCCGTTTTGATCGGGCAAGCGTTCGGCCTTGGTGACTTCAGAAAACCACTGCGGTTGTTGGCCGTAATCGGTGATGACTTGCCAGACGGCCGCTGGCGTTTGCGGCAGGGTCAGCGTGCGCGTGGCGACGTGGCTTTCGGGCAAGGTTGCGCCGATGGCCGTTGCCAACAACACCAACGCGATCAAACCGCCAAGCAAAAATAAAACCCAACGCAGATATTTGTTCATCGTGTTTCTCCGCTATCTATGAACGCCAATGACGTGGCGGTGAATGGACGCGGGGGGACGCGCGCCAATGCGATTCATCTTGGTGAGGGGAAGCGGATTGTCGGCTCGGCTGGCAAAGCTGTCAATCAAATGGCGGCCAATGCCGGCAATAGGCGGCGCGCCAGACTGTCCGGCAAGCTGCCAGCTTGTCGGAGTCTTTGCAGTAAAATCCAATGTTCGCCAGCCGAGCCTTCGACAAGCTGCCAGCTTGTCGGACAACCCGCCCGGTTATTTGCCGCCGAGACCCATGCTCTTTTCCGCGCGCCGCGTTTCGATCCATTCACGCAAGACGGCTTCCAGCGCGGGGCCGCCGAATTGTTGCTGCATCTCTTCCCATTTCTGCCTGCCGATGTGGCCCAGATGACGGCGGCGGCGCTGTTTGCCGACGTAATATACTTCGCGGCAATCCCAGCCGACGCCTTTCTGTACCCATTCGATGTTGACGCCGACGCGCGGCGGTTTTGTGCCACTCATAAATTCCGGCCCTTCTTTTTTGACTTCGACTTTGACGCGCGGTTTGACGACAATTGGGCGCGCCGCTTTGAGCACCGGAGCCGTTGCCATTTCTGCTTCTGCACGCGGCACGCCGCGCCGGTTTTCGTTTTGCCCCAACGACGCCAGTGGCGTTGCTTGCCCTAACGGATGAAAGGGCAGCACTGTGCCCACGTGCCCGGTCGTGCCGTTCTGCCGCACTTCCACGTAATCTTCCACGTCGGCCATAGCGCTGACGGTTTGTTGATTAAGGCGTTCGACCTCAGCTTCGGCTAAGCGCCGGTCACGCAGGGGTTGAACTTGCGCCGATGATTCCTGTGTGAGGAAGGAGGTGTCTGAATGTCCGCGCGCGACCGGGGCGGCATCCGAAACCATCGGCGTTAAAATTTTCCCGGCGTTTCATCGTAGTAAGTCGCGCCGTTCACATACCCCGAAGCATAAACATCGTCATAACCGCGCTGCGGTTTGGTACGCGTGCGCAATTTGGCGTCGAGCCGCGCGCGCACGGCGCCGGGCAATTCGCCGCGCACTTCTTCGATCCATTCTTCCGCCATCGCTTCAGCAGTGATTTCGGCGATCAGATTTTTGGTGGCGACCATCGTCGGATGACGCAACGCATCACGGCGCGCGTTGGTTTTGAACTCGGCGCGTTCGCCGCGCTCGCGCCGGTCCAAGGCATCGCGGCGCGCTTCGGGGTCTTGCGATTGCAACCAGATGCCCAAACCCATCACCGCGACTGGCACGATGACCAAGCCCCATTTCAAGTATTCGAGCAAATAGGGATTGAGACCGGCCCCGGCCATCTGTTGCGCAAAGTGGCAAACCACATTGACGGCAATCACGCCGAACAGGCCCAGGATGCCCGCAATTGCGGTGTTGATTTCGCGCGGCGTCTCATAGGTCGTCATCAATCCTTTGCGAAGTAGGAGTAGCACGCGTTCAATCGCGTAGACATAAAGTGTCGCCAGCACTCCACGCAAAACCCAATGCCGACCGGGAAAAAGCGAGTAAACCAGTATCCACGACGCGATCCCGCAAAAGAGCGCGATCCCCAGGATCGTGCGATCCCAGGCGACACGATGTTGCCGCCTGGTAGCCTCATCGTAGGCTTCTTGTGTTGTCATGTTTTCTTGCTTTGCAGACATCTCGACCTCCGTACTTTCAATTCGTATCCTTTGTGTGACCGTTTGAAGCAGCAATGCGTGTCAGTAGCCCGACCTTGAGGGAGGGCGCTTTTACGCCAGCCATGTGCCCTGGCTCACGCGCGGGCTACTGACACTCTTGCATTTGGCTGGTGCAAGCGCAGACAACACAGAGCCCATCGAAAGGGAAGCATGGAATGGTCTGTGTTGCCTGCGCCTGTCTCGTAAAAAATCATGCGCGACCCGTCAGGCCGCCAGCCGCAACGCCGTGTAGCTTTGTTGCGGCGTGCCGACGATAGAAAAGAGCGCGCCTTGCGGGTCTTCCAAAACCGCGCAACGCCGCATGCTCGGCAACTCGTTCGGCGCTGTTTTGACCTTCGCGCCCAGCATCTGCGCTTTGCGCAAACTGCGCTCGAAATCTTCGACGGCAAAATAGGCAAGCCATTGCGAACCGTTGTCGCCCAGCGCTTCACTCAACGGCTGCAAACCGCCCGATTCCTGAATGCTCTTTTTTGGTTTGAACGTCGTGTAGGCGCGCGCGCCGACAGCACGCGTCTGGGTTTGCCAACCAAACAGGCCCGCGTAAAAGCTCTTGGCCGTCTCACAATCGGTCGTGACCAATTCCTGCCAAGAGAGCGCGCCCGATTGATTGAGGACTTCGGCCCCGATGTGATTGCGCGCCTGCCACAGGGCGAAAATTGCGCCCGTCGGGTCTTGCATCACGGCAAGGCGCCCGACATCGCTCACGTCGCGCGGCGGCGTCAAGAGCGCACCGCCCAAGGCCAGGGCTTTCTGCACGCTCTTGTCCACGTCATCGGTGGCGATGTAAAGGCGCCAATTGGCCGGCGCTTCTTCTTCCAGTGCCGCGTCAAAAAATTCGTGCACGGCGCCCACGTCTTTGCCATCGAGTTGCAGCATTGTGTAAAGGCTGCCGTCATCCATGGGCATAAAGCTGCGCCGCCAGCCGAACATTTCGCCATAAAACCGGTTGGACGCCGAAGCATCCGCCGTGCTCAATTCAACCCAGCAGAATGTGCCGGGAAAATGTCTTGTGACCTCTGCCATTGCTCAACTCTCCTTTTCGTATGTTGTGACCGTATGTTGTGATCGTTGTTTTGACTATGAAACAAAACTGCGCTAAAAAAAGCCGGAAGCTTCCCTGATGGGCGAGTTCCCCGCCAGCTCGGTGCGGGCAACCAAGCTGGCGGGGCGCGGACCCAGGCTGAGTCTAGTGGTGCTTCAGGCAGGAATCGAAAACTTGTTCGAGACCAAATGGCGTGCTCAAAGAACGTTTGAATGCCTGCTCTTCAAGCCGCGCCTAAATTTGCTACTGCGCTGACAGAAACGGCTGTGCACTTGTGTTTACTGGGCAACACGCCATTTCTTGTTCAGCGACCGGATGCAAAGGCCGTGATCAAAACTGCTTACGTTCGACCGCTTGCGAAACGGCAGCGGCTGGCAGCGGACACGCAAAAGACAACAAAACGCCACGCACTCGGAGCTGCGCCTAAGCTGGCGCATGCCTCCGGCGTCGCAATTTCTCTTTGGTTTACTGTGAAAGATTGTCTGTCCGACTCACTGTTTCAAGACTGAAACAGTGTAAAGGAATAGCCGGAGAATTTCAAGACTTCATTTCGACTTTTCAGAAATAATTTTGCATGCGAAGAAGCAAACGCGCTTTGCTTTGCGGTTATCAACTTCAGGAAAGTGAAAGCACGCAGCGGCGCAGCAAACGCATGGCAACCTGCTTCCCCTTCGTTTGCTTCGTTGCTGCGCGGTGAAAGTTTTTTGCGTGTGATCAATCGTGCGGGTGTCAGCCAAGAACTACGTTGCTTGCGCCTGAAGACGCGCGAACCTTATGATACCGGCCTCCCCCGATACGTATCGAAAGCGGCCTGTCAGTGTGCCGCGTGAGCAGCTTGGCTATGTATTGCAGCGCTTGCAATCTGGAATATTCCGACGAGTTGAAGTTTTGCCGAAGTTGCGGCCAGCCCTTGGTACGCGCTTTGGGCGAACCGGTCACGGAATCGCTGTGTTGCACGCGTTGTGGCGCGCGTTTGGCGCGTGGCGAAAAGGGCTGCCAGCTTTGCGGCGCGCGCACCGGGGCGCTCGGCCAGGAAACGGTGACGGGGTCTTGCCACAATTGCGGCACCTATTGGCGCAGCAGTTGGCTCTTTTGCAAACGCTGCGGTTTGGATCGCGATCGGGCATTGCAATTGACGCTCGCGGCGGCCAGCAAAACGTCGGCCTTCAATGCCGGCGTCACGCGCGAGATTGTGGCGGATGCGAGCGTGGCGCGCTGCGGCTATTGCGGCGCAGAGACAACGCCGCATTCGCACTTTTGCGAAAACTGCGGCATGCGCCAAACAAAACCAGTCAATGGCGCAACGACTTCAAAGCCAGCGACGCCGGTTGCATCACCTGTTGCATCACCTGTTGCAAGCGGCGACCCGCTGGCCGCCACACTTGAAGAAGAAGAGCCGCTCCTCTCCGTCAAAGACCTGTTCGGCGCCGCCGTCGTCAACCTCGACCAGCAGATACGCAAGAGCAATCCGGCCTACGAACCGCCGCCGCCAGTCGAGCCGCAGCTTGAGCCGGAAAACGCCCGCGTCACGGGCGAGCGCGCGGTTGAAAAGAAACGCTTCACGACGCAATTCCCTCCTCCGCCCGGCAGTGATCCCGCTGGCAGTGGTGATGCGGGCGTGCAATTGAAAAACCTGCGCCAGGCCCTCGGTGAAGGCGTTACGACAAATAAGATTGCTCAACAACTGGGCGTGCTACCGACTTCGCCCAATCTGCCCTCGCTAGAAACGCAACGCATTAACCGTCGTTCGCGGCGCTGGGCGACCTGGATGGTCATGTTTGCGATGGCCTTGTTGGCGTTTTTGCTAACGGCGGTTTGGCAAACGTCGCGGCAGCCCCGGCGCACAACCATTGTCACGCAACCTTCGCCTGAGGCAACCGTTTCAGCCAATACGCAAAGCTCGCCCGAATCGAATACGCCAACCACGCAGGTGCCAGCCGGGATGGTATACATTCCCGGCGGTGTGTTCGAGATGGGACGCACAGATGGCGACGATTACGAACGGCCGCGGCATTTCGTCGAAGTCAAAGCTTTTTACATGGATCGCACCGAAGTCACCAACGAACAGTACAAAGCGTTCGTTGACGCCACCAGCCGCACTGCGCCGCAACACTGGCACGGCAACGAACCGCCCGCAGGCGAAACCAAACATCCGGTGGTCAACATCTCATGGCATGACGCCGTGGCTTATGCGGACTGGGCTGGCAAACGTTTGCCTACTGAAGAGGAATGGGAATTTGCCGCGCGCGGCAGCAATGGACGCCTTTATCCGTGGGGCGCGGATTGGAATCAGGAGTTCGCCAACACGGCGGAAAATGGCGCGGGCAAGATCGTCGAAGTGGGCCGCTATCCCGGCGGCGCCAGTCCGTTCGGCGTGCTTGATCTATGCGGCAATGTTTGGGAATGGACGGCGAGTGAGTTGCGCTCGTATCAAACACAGGAAGTGATTGCACCCGACCAAAAAGCCGCACGCAAAGTAATTCGCGGCGGCGCTTACGATGTGCGCAACGACCGCGCCACGACGACCTATCGCGGCGTGGTGCAAGCGGACAAGGTTTATCCCAAAACCGGTTTCCGGTGTGTGCGGGATATTCAATAACTAACCGCGCCAGTCGCCCGCGCAGACATCCGGGCGCAACTTGACCGAGACAGTTATGAAAGCGTTAGCCCTCTTCGCAATTTCCCTGCTCTTGCTGATCAGCTTGGCCGGCAGCAGCTTGGCCGCGCAAGACCCAACCGGACGCGATTTGCCGCCCAAAGCCAGTTCGCCCAAAACAACACCCAAAACTACGCCCGTAACGAAAAAGCCCGCGCCGCCAAAGGCCAAAACGACACCCACTAAACCGCGCACGGCTCCGGCCAAAACGCCACCCGCTAAAGCGCGCGCGACACCGGTTAGTTCGGCGCGTTTGCTAATCAGCGCGATTCCAAATTCAATGGTCGAACTCGACGGCCAGGCGCGCGGCGTCATCGGCAAAGACGGCAAGCTTGCGCTCAACTCAGTGGCACTCGGCGAACGGCAATTGCGCGTGAGTGCGGATGGCTATGAAATGTGGACGGGCACGGTGGAAGTCAAAGCGCCCACGACCAACCTTGACGTTGCGCAGAAGAAGAAAGCGTTGATCGGCAAACTTGCGATCCTGGTCAATCAGCCCGGGGCCGAGGTCTTCATTGACGAACGCCTCAGCGTCAAAAGCATCGCCGGGCAACAGATTTCGGTGGATGGCCTCTTGCCCGGCGATCATCGCCTGCGCGCCGTCAAAGCAGGCTTCCGCGAGTGGCGCAACGTCGTGAAAGTGACCGCCGGCGAAACGCAGCGCGTGGACATCGCGCTGGTGCCGAACATCAACCCTGAATTGGCGCGCGTCCCCGCTGGTGAATTCGTGATGGGCAATGACAGCGGTGCCAAAGATGCCAAACCCGCCCATCCGGTCACGCTCAGCGAATTTGAAATCGCGCGCCGCCCGATCAGCAATCGCACCTACAAACTCTTTGTCAGCGCGGCCAATCATCCCGCGCCCGACCCGCAACTTTCCGGCTGGCAAGGAACGAATTATCCCGCCGCGCGCGCCGACGATCCCGTTGTAGGCATCAGTTGGGAAGACGCCACCGCCTTTTGTCATTGGCTGACACAGCAAACCGGCGCGCGTTACCGCCTGCCGACCGAAGCCGAGTGGGAGAAGGCCGCGCGCACCGTCGGCAACAATTTTCAAGCAGCCGGACAGGTTTATGAATGGTGCCAGGATTGGTACGACCCCGATTATTACAAGCGCCGCGACAACGTGAATCCGCCCGGCCCCACCCAACCGCCCAAACTCAAAAAGTCGAAAGAAGCGCCGCAACGCGTCGTGCGCGGCGGCGCGGCCACACGTACCGGCGACCACATTACACCTTATGAACGCAGTGCCTACTTCCCTGCCCAGGGCCGCGCCGACATCGGCTTCCGCGTCGTGCGCGAGGCCAAGCAGTAAACGTTGCAGCAGCGTTAGCCGCCCTAGCTCGGCGTTCTGCCGGTGCTGAACACCGAGCTAGGCACAGCGCTCCCGAGTGCATCGTGCGTTGTCCTAAAATTGAAGTTCGCGCACTTTGTTCTTACCCGCTGCCACCCAGTGTCATTAGTGGTGTGCGTTGCTTGTCCGCTCCTGATCGTAACGCAGACGGGGCGCGCGGGAGCCCAATTGCCAGACTCCCGCGCGCCCCATTGTTTTGTCCGCTACGGCGTGCTTACCGTGGCACACTGCTCAAGGGCCGATCACCAGCTTGCCCTTGCGCCTGTGTCAGCACGTTGCCGCCCTGGCTGCACAGCACATACCAAGCCTGCTCCGACGCCCGCCAGACGGCGATGTCTGTCTTGCCATCGCCGTCGTAATCGCCCGGCACAGCCTGATCGAAGTAGGGGGCATAATTCGCGCCCCACTGCTCGGAGCGGGCGCTATTGGTCGCGCTTTGCCAGATGTACCAGGCCGAGCCGCGCCAGACCGCGATGTCCGTCTGGCCATCGCCGTCGTAATCCGCCGCCACGGGTACATCCGTTCCGAGGCCCCACTGCTTGGCGCTGAACTGGCCGTCGCTGCTGCATTTGACCAGCCACGTCCCGGTTGAGCGGCGGAACACGGCCACATCCGTCTTGCCGTCGCCGTCGTAATCGCCCGGTACCGCGATGTCGTTGTAAGGCGCATACGCCGCGCCCCATGACACGCTGTCAATCGCCCCGTCGCTGCTGCGCACGATGTACCAGTTGCTGTCAGAGCCACGCCACACGGCGATGTCTGTCTTGCCATCGCCGTCGTAATCGCCGGGCACAGGTACATCCGTTGCCAAGCCCCAGGCTTTCACCAACGCGCCGCCATCGCTGCTGCGCTTGATGTAAAACGTTCCGTTACTCGGTCGGAAGACCGCCAGGTCGGTCTTGCCGTCGCCGTCGTAATCGCCCAGCAACGAAACGTCGCCCGCCGCGCCCCAGCTTTGCGATTGGGTTTGCCGGTTGGCCCCGTCATTGCTTCCATTGCTTAACGACAAACGCCACGTGCCGTTGTTTGACCAGAGCGCGAAATCGCTCTTGCCATCGCCATCGTAGTCGGCCATCTGCGCCCCCGCGATAGAGGCCGCCAGCGCGCCTGCGTTCACTACCAAGGTGTAAGCCTTCGTGCTCGCGCAGGTGCCTGCCAGCAACTTGACCGTGATGTTGTAGCTGCCCGTTTGCGTCGTGATGCCGCTGATCAGACCCGCACTGCTAAGCGTGAAGCCGGGCGGCAGCGCACCGAGTTGCAACGAAAACGTGCCTGGCACGCTCGCCGTGAGTTGCTGGCTATACGCCACGCGCGCCGTCGCTGGCGGCAACGTGGCCGGATTGATCGTCACCGCCGCGCAAACGACGTTGATGACGTAAAGGCGCTGCCCCGTGCAACCGCCTTGCCCGGTCGCCCGGATGGTCGGCGTGAAGCTGCCACCCGCCGTGGGCGTGCCGCTGATGATGCCGGTGATGGCATCCAGCGACAAACCTGCCGGTAACACACCGCTCGACACGCTGAAGGTATACGGCGCAACACCGCCCGTCGCGCTGACAGCGGTTGCGGGTGGATAGGCCGTGCCAACCGTGCCGCTTGGTAGTGAAGCCGGATTAACAGTAATCGGCGCGCAGGTGCCGGTGATGAGCAGGTTGTAGGCTTGCGTGCCCGTGCACGATCCTTGTCCATTGGCCCAACCCGTCGCCGTAATCACAAACGTGTAATTGCCGGGCGCACTCGGCGTGCCGGTGAGCGCGCCATTCGCCGCTAGCGTCAAGCCCGGTGGCAGAATATGCGTCGTCACGGCAAAGGTGTAATTGCCGCCCGCCGGACTGGCCGTCAGCGTTTGGTTATACGCCGTGCCCTGCACACCATTCGGAAGCGTGGCCGGGCTGAGCGTGATGGTTGGGCAAACGACATTTATCGTGTAGGTGCGATTGCCGCCGCAAAAATTCGGGCCGATGGGCAGCCCCGTATCCGTCACATCAATCGTGAAGGTCGTCGAACCCACTGTCGTCGGTGTGCCGCTTATGACGCCGCCCGCCAGCGTCAAACCCGGCGGCAAGAACGAACCGGCGTGCAGCGCAAAGGTGTACGGCCCCACGCCGCCGCTGCCGGTCAGCGTCTGGTTGTAGGGTATGCCCGCTTGCGGATTGGGCAGGAAGGGCGCGGGGTTGATGTTGATCGTCGGACATTGAATGCCGATGGTGTACGTGCGATTGCCGCCGCAGTTATTGGCGTCCAGCACGTTGACCGTAAACGTCGTTCCGCCCGTCACGGTCGGCGTGCCGCTGATTGTGCCGTTGGGATTGAGCGTCAACCCGGCGGGCAACGATGAACCATTCGCCAGCGCGAAGCTGTACGGCCCGACGCCGCCCGTGGCCGTCAGCGTCTGGCTGTACGGCGCGCCCCAGACGCCGCTCGGCAAGCTGGCCGGATTGATGGCGATCAGCGGCGGACAGTTGATTTGCAACGTGTACGGCCGCACGCCCATGCAACCGAGCGAATCTGTCGCCTTGACCGTGAAGTTGAACACCCCGGTTTGCAGCGGTGTGCCCGACAACTCGCCCGTGCTCGCATTCAGCGTCAAGCCGTTCGGCAACGGGCCCGCGCTGATGCTCCAACTGGCCGAGCCGCCGAACGCGCCCGTTTGCGTGAACTGCACTGGCCCATACGCCACGCCCGCCGTGCCCAGCGCCAGCACAGGCCCCGCCGGACTGACCGTGATCGCCGGGCAGACGACGTTGACCGTGAACGTGGCGTCGGTAAACGTGCCCGCGCCGGGCGCGCAATTGTCGCTGGCGTGGATGACGACCGTGTAGCTGCCTGCCTGCGTTGCGCTGGTCACCATCACCTTGCCCGTCATGTTGTCTACGCCGAGCGTCAAGCCCGTCATTGGCGTCACGCTTTGCACCGTGATGGAGGCGACCGCGCCGTTGTCCGTCGGCCCGCTGGCCGGGTTGAACATCGGCGTCGTGCCCGCCGTCACCATCTGGGTGTTGTAGCTCAAGACCGGCGGCGTGTTGGCGTTGACCGTCACGTTGAGCGTGCCCGTGCCGGTCAAACTGCCGTCGCTCACTTGTAGCGTGAAGCTCGCGCTGATTGCGCCGCAGGCGGCCAGCACGTCGGCGAAGATGTTGCCGCCGGTGTTGGTGAGGTTGGAGAGGGTGACGCCGCTCGCGGGATTGGCGCTGGTGATGGTGACGATCAGACTGCCTGCCGTTTGATCCGCGTCGCTCACCGTGGCGATCTGCAGGTTCTGCGCCGGCAGGCTGCCCGCCGTGACCGTCTGCGCCAGGGGCGTGATGGCCGGAGCGCTGTTGCAACTGCCAATCGAAAGCCCGCCATCGGTCGCGGCATAGACCGCGCTGCCGCTGGCGAAGACGCCACGGACAAAGTTGTTGCCCAGGCCGTCGGCGCTGGTCTTGTTGCTGAAGCTCGCGCCGCCATTGATTGAGACCGAAAGCCCGCCTTGCGTCGCGGCATAGACCGTGCCGCCGCTGGCGAAGACGCCCAGGACATTGTTGCTGCCCAGGCCGTCGGCGGTGGTCTTGTTGCTGAAGCTCGCGCCGCCATTGGTCGAGATCGCCAGCCCGTCACTCGTCGCGGCATAGACCGTGCCGCCGCTGGCGAAGACGCCATAGACAAGGTTGCTGCCCAGGCCATCGGCGGTGGTCTTGTTGCTGAAGCTCGCCGGCACGCATTGGCCCACGACGGGTGCCGTCCCCGCCAGGGCGCACAGAAGCACCAGCAGCCAGCGCCAGCGATTGGCCGCCCGCGCCGGCAGGCCTGCCCGCTGGCCTGGTTGCTGGTTTGGTTGTTGTGCCTGTGTGAATTTGTCAAAGGTCGTCATGTTCATGGTGCGTCTCCTGGTTAATGAGCGGTCAAAAGCGAGTCAGTGGTTGCGGCCTTGCAGCCAGGCTTCACCAAGCTGAACAGTTCCGGGCGGCAACGCGGTAGGTGTGCGTCGCTGCACTGAGACAGACCTTCCTCGCGCGCGCGAGTGGTCTGCCGCAAAGCCTCTTCGAGTAAAATAAATGAAGTCGCTTGTCCGGTGTATGAAAGAGTCTTGAGAAGATGTGCTGAAAGACTCCGTGCGGGCGGAAGTGTAAGTTCAGGGGCGAGCGGGCGTCAACCGGAATGGCGACACGGCTCAAGTCAACAAGCCACCGCCAAAGGCGGTGGCTTGTTGAAAGTTGCACCTCGAAGGTGCGCTCAGGGTCGCTCTGGTGACCCCAAGTATTCTTTTGCCAAAGTCACTTCACGGCTGAACCGCTGTGAGCAAGGCACAGCACTCCGCGCCGGGATCAGTTCATCTCATCGTGCTCAACCTCTCAGCGATGAAGTAGCACAACGGCAGCAGCTTCCAGCACCTACGGAATGCGTCAAGGGAGATGCCTTCCAACGGCAGAGCCGGATAACTGCACCACTGCCTGAGGCAGTGGTTTCGGAGACCAATAAACTGCCCTTCAAAAGCTGAACCGCACATCGAACTCGAACTGCCGCGCCGTACGCGCGCGCTCTTCGCTTTTTGCGCTTACTGAAAAGAGCGGCGCGGCTATCAAAAGCGTTTACAGCCAGATTTTATCCGCAACACTCAGCAAGTTAACAACTCAGCTTTTCTATGGGAAGGGATGTTTGTGGCAGGGTTTGTGCCAATGCCTGCGCCTGGTGCTGCGCTGTTGCAAGCACGGCTTGCTCATCTAACGTCGTGAGTGTGCCCGCGCGCACGACGATGCGGCCATCAATCAACACCGTTTCGACTTCGCGCGCCGTCGCCGCATAAACAATCGTCGAAACCGGATCGGGTTGCGGCGTGGTGTGCAATTGGTTGAGGTTGAGCATTTGCAAATCGGCGCGCTTGCCCAGTTCGATGCTGCCGATTTCCGCCTGCAAGCCCAGGGCGCGCGCGCCGTCAATCGTCGCCATGCGCAGCGCGGTCAAGGCAGGCAAGGCGCGCGGCCCGTGCTGGACTTTTTGCAAGAGCGCCGCCGTGCGCATCTCTGTGAACATATCCAGCCGGTTGTTGCAGGGCGCGCCGTCCGCGCCGAGCGAAACCGAAATCCCGCGCCGCAACATTTCGGTCACGGGCGCGATGCCCGAGGCGAGTTTGAGATTGGATGACGGGCAATGCGCGACGTGCGTGCCCGTGGTTTGCAGGATGTCGAGTTCGGCGTCGTCTACCCAAACGCAATGCGCTAGCACGGTGCGCGGGTTGGCGAGGCCGACGGCGTTGAGGTAGGCGATGTTACGTTGGCCGCTCAGGCGTTCGACCAACGCGATCTCGTCACGGTTTTCCGAAGCGTGCGTATGCACCAACACACCGCGGGCGCGGGCGGCCTCGGCCACGCGTTCGAGCAAGCCGCGCGTGCAACTGACGGCGAAGCGCGGCGCAAAACAATAGCGAATGCGCCCGTCAGCCTGCCCGTGCCAGCGTTCCAGCAAACGCAGCGATTCAGCCAGCGAGGCATCGGTCTCTTCGTGCAAGGCGACTGGCACAGCGTCGCCGAAATCCATCATGCATTTGCCGATGGTGGCGCGGAAGCCGGCGTCAGCGACGGCAGCAAACACGGCTTCGGTATGATTGACCGTCTCCATCGTCAACGCGCAGGTCGTGCCGCCGCGCATCAATTCGGCGATACCGAGTTGCGCTGAGGCGTGCAGCGAATCGGGCGTGTGCGCCGCTTCCATTGGCCAGACGCGTTGTTTGAGCCAGTCAATCAGCGCCAGATCATCCGCCGCGCCGCGAAAGAGCGTCTGGCAAAGGTGTATGTGCGTTTGCACGAAGCCGGGCAGCAACACGCGGCCGCGCGCGTCAATCACTTCATCAGTCGCGGCGTTGAAGGGCGCGGCGAGCGCTGTGTCGAAGGCGGCAACCCTGCCCTGCTCGATCACTACGTCACCTGTGAAGATGCGGTTGTGCGCATCGAGCGTGATAACGGTTGCGCCTTGAATAACTGTCCTCGCGGCCATAATTCACCTCCCACCTGTCCCGGTTCAATTCAGTAATTGCAGAATCTCCGCGTGCAGTTGCGGATTCGCGGCCAAGCCCTGCCCGCTGGCAAAATCCAGATCGCCCTTCAGTGTCGAAAAGACGCCGCCCGCGCCGCGCAGGATCGGCGGCATCGGCGCGACGTCGTAATAGGCCAGCGCGCCCGGTTCGATCATCACATCGGCGCGGCCTGTCGCCACCAGAAAGTAACCGTAACAATCGCCGTGCGCCCGCACCAGCCGCGCCTTGCGGCAAACCGTGGCGACGGCGTCTGATTCCAGCAGCGTCATCGGGTCAGTCAGGATCACTTTGGCTTGGCTCAGTGCGGGTGTGGTGGACACGTGGCAGGGCGCGCCGTTCAGGAAGGTGCCTGTCTCTGCTGAACCAATCAGGTGTTGATCCTGAATCGGCAGGTAGATCGAACCGAGCAGCAGTTCGCCATCGCGTTCGAGCGCGATCATCGTGCCGAAGAGCGGCGTGCGCATCACGAAGGATTTTGTGCCGTCAATCGGGTCAAGTATCCAGCGATAGGCGCTCGACCCGATTGTCTCGCCGAACTCTTCACCGTAGATCGAATGGTCGGGAAAGCGTTTGGTCAATTCGTCGCGCAGAAAGGTTTCGATCTCGCGGTCGGCCTTGGTGACGGGGCTGTCATCAGCTTTGTGCTCGACTTCGAATTGCGCGGGCGAGTTGTAATAGCGTTTGGCAATCGCGCCGGCCTTGCGGCTCAGCTCGTTCAACGTTGAGAAAAGGGAAAGTAAGTCATTCATATTGGACATAGCGGGCATATTGGACATAGCGGGTTGCGATTGTATGCCAGTGCGGCCACAAAGACGAAGGCGCGAGGGCAAGATTGTTGATCTGCCCTCGCGCCTTTTGCTGTTCCCGTGTAAACTCCTCAGCCGTCCGCCTCTGACAGGCCGTCAAACGAAGCGGACGGCTTCAGATTGCCCGGCGGTTCCTGGCAAAGCCGCCGGGCAAACTCAAATCTGCAACTGCACTTCCCCTTGCTTAATTCTTCTTCGGCTTCTCGAATTGCTTGGGTTTCAAATTCGGATTCAATTTGTATTTCAGCGTCCACTCTTCCAGCGCCTGGCCGTTGCTGGCCTTGACGATTTGATGCGGCAACCAAACATTGTTGACCTGCTTGTAATCGCTCAGGTAAAGCTGAATATCCACCAACTGTGGCTTTTGGGCTTCGCGTTCAGCCTCTTGCGCATCGTTGCTGGGACGGCGCGTGCGCGCGGCTTCGCGGTAGATGACCATGGCCGGGCGGTGTGAAGTCTGGTCAAAGATCAACCACATCACGAAATCATTCGCCCCGGTCACACGCACCGCATCGGCTTTGCCCTTGTCGGTATTCAATTCCTTGTCATACGCAAATTCGAGTGCGGCCCCACTGGGCGCAGCCAATAGCCAGGCCGTTGAGAGGCGCAGGTAATCGGCGCGGGCGCGGGCCTGCATCTGTGCCTGCATTTGCGGGTCAAGCTCCGGCATACGCCCGCCACCGCCTGGCGCTGCGCCGCCGAACCCACCACCACCACCACCGCGACCGCCGCCACCGCGACCGCCGCCGCCACCTCCGCCGCCAAAACCACCACCTCCGCCGCCGCCAACGGCATCACCGCCGCCACCAGCACCACCTCCGCCGCCAGCGCCGCCGCCGCCGCCGCCGCCAAAACCGTCACCGCCGCCGGCTGTGGGGCTGCTGCTCACCTTGCGATCAGCCCACGCGTCTGCGCCGTTGACCGCCTCCAAGGTGGTGAGTTGCATCATCTGGTTCGGACTCACCGAGAGGGTTTTGAGATACTTGTCCGGCAACAGCAAATCGAATTTGATCTGGCCCTTGGCGGCCCGCTGACCGGCGCCGGTCTTGTATTCGCCACCAGCCGAGAGGCTTTGAATCGCTTTCAAAGTGGCCTCACCGCCCAGCGCTTCACGCGCTTGTTGCAAGACGGCCTGGGCGCGTTCGGCGGCGGCTTTCGCGTCAACCGGTGCTTGTTCTTGGGCCAGTGCCACCAGCGGAAGCAGCAGGGCAAAGGCGATCGTCAGGATGGATTTGAACACTTGGATGGACTCCCTGATACAGTTTTGCGCGCGTTATTGTTGTTGCGGCGGCGGCATGCCATTCTTCATGCGCTCTTCGCGTTCTTGTTCTTTTTGTTGGTAAATTTTCTGCTGCTCGGGATTCAACACGGCATTGACGCGCTCACGCGTGCGTTGCCGGGCTTCTTTGAAGCCGGGGCATTCCATCAATTTGCTGGGTGAAAATTCTTTGCGTGACTCCTCGAAAATTTTGCGGATGGACTCGGACTGTTCGGGACTCAGCTTGAGGTCCGTCGTCAAGCGTTCCACCATATGGCTCGGCCCGCGCCGGCCACCAAAAGGCGGACGCTTTTCGGCATTGCGCGAAAGATAAACACGATCCAGCGAAACGCCGGTAATGCCCCCCAAGCCAAACACCGCCAGGATCACCAGCCAAACTTGCATCTTCGTGCGATTCGGTTGATTCATTGCTGCTCCTTTTCAGGCTCGGAACCCGTGCCATTGGCTTCCGGCCGTTCCAACCCCGCCATAGCCGCCATCAGTTCGTCTGCCGAAACATCGCCCGTCGCCAACAGGTTTACTGCGACATCGTTGCTCACGAGGTGTTGCGATGAACCGGCATTCTCAGCCGCCGACCAGAACACGCCCACCGCCAGCAAAGCCACCAGCGCCAAGGCCGGGGTCGCTTGCCGGGCCGTCATCAACCACGTCCCCCATTCGCGTCCGGCCTCAGCGCGCCGCCGGGTTTCGGCTTCGATGTGCGCGCGCAGGCGGCGGAAAAAGAAAGGCGAAGCCGCCGCCGCCTCGACCTCGGCATTTTCCGGCTCAATGGCGCGGTAGATTTCTTTTTCGAGCAATTGCAATTTGCCGTCATCAACGATTTTTTTGTTCCATCTCCACATTATCTTTACCTCTCAGTCTAGCAATGTAAGGCGGCAACAAGTGCCGCCGCCCCACCTTTACCTTATCCCAGCAAAGCTCAAACAAATTTGTGTAACACGCGCCGCAGCGATTCCCGCGCACGGTGGGCGCGCATTTTGACCTTGGCGGAAGTCCAGCCCATCAACTCGGCGATTTCCGCCACCGACTTCTCCTCCAGGTTGACCAGCGTCAGCAACAAACGGTCTTCCGGGCGCAGCCGGTGCAACAGCTTGTTCGCCAGATCACGCGTGATGGCGGTACCTTCGACATTGGCGCCCGCGCTTTGATCACGCAGCTTGTTGTGCAGGTAAGCCGCTTCGTCATCGCTTAAGTCGCCCAATTCATTTTCAGAGCGCCGCCGTTGCCGCCGCAATTCGTCGTAACAGGTGTGCACGGTGATGCGCGTCAGCCACGCGGCAAACGAAGCTTCATAACCGCCCTGATAATCGCCGAGCGCGAAGTAAGCTTTGCTGAAGCTCTCCTGCATCACGTCTTCGACCTGTTCGCGGCGCGAGAAAAAGCGGTAGCCCAGCCGCGCCACCAGTTGGCGGTGCCGCTCAAAAAGTTCTGCAAAAGCTGTTTCGTCGCCTCGGATAGACGCCGCGACCAGTTCGTTATCCGTCATCGGCCCCCTTTCGATTGCTTGAATCAGGGCCGGTGCCGGTTCGCTCGCGCGCACCCGAAGGCGTTGGGCCGTTCGCTTCATTGTTTGCTTCGTGTTCCGCCGCGCGTTTGCCGCCCGACGGCCAGGACCGAACCACAAAATCAAACGGAAGGCCGGCGTAAGTGCCAGCGTACGTACCACCTAAATGATTGACCGTAACCGCACATGAAGGCGTCAACGGCTGCGGCTTGGTCACAACATTTTTTGCCCCGTCCGGGCGAAATATAACCCGAACCTGATTTTGGATTAAACCGGATTGCAGGCTGGTTTGGTAGCTTTGGCGGAGCAGGTCAGCGAACGGCATTGGCCCGTGGCGCTTCACACATAACCATTTGCCTCGAACCAGCGCACCGCCTTTTCCAACGCCCGCTCGATGGGGTTTTGCGGCAGACCCAGTTCGCGAACCGCCTTCGCCGCGTCGTAATACATCGCCTTGCGCGACATTTGCACCGAGTAAAACGACACTTGGGGCGTTTTGCCGAAGTAACGCGCTAGGATCATTTCATCAACAAAGGCCACAGCCAGCGGGAGGAAATGCGGCACGGCGACCCGTGGCGCGGGTTTGCCCGTGATGGCCGCCAGCATTTGCAGCATCGCTTTCAGCGTCAGGTTCTGATTGCCCAGGATGTACCGTTCGCCCGTGCGGCCTTTTTGCCACGCCAGGATGTGGCCGCGCGCCACGTCTTCCACATCAATCAGATTCAGCCCCGTGTGCACATAAGCGGGCATGCGATCTTGCAGGAAGCGCAGCACAATCTCCCCTGTCGGGGTGGGTTTTACATCGTGCACGCCAATCGGCGTCGAGGGGTTGACGATCACGACATCCAGCCCCGTGCGCGCAGCTTTGAGTGCCGCCTGTTCGGCCAGGTATTTCGATTTCTTGTAATCGCTGACCAGTTCGGCCAAGGTCGTCCGGCTGGCTTCGGTTCCCAACGTGCCCGGGGCAGGCACGCCAATGGCGGCGACGGAGCTGGTGTGGACGAAGCGTTTGGCTCCGGCTTGGCGGGCCGCCGCCAGCAGGTTTTCAGTGCCGGTCACGTTGGCGCGATAGATGGCCGCGGCATCGCGTCGCCACAAAGAGTAATGGGCTGCGACGTGAAAGATCACTTCGCAGCCCGCGACTTGTTCGGTCAAATTTGCTTGGGAGTCTAAATCACCGCTGACCAACTCAACCGGCAAACCCGCCAGATTTCGTTGATCGCTGCCGGGGCGCACCAGCGCGCGTACTTGAACGCCATCGGCCAGCAACGCCCGCACCAGATTGCCGCCGACAAACCCTGTCGCACCCGTGACGAAAGCTCGCATAATGGCCCAGGGGTTCCGCCGCTAAATCCCCATCACCTGCACGTGCAAGCGCCGCGTATTCGGCCCGTCAAATTCAGTGAAGAGCACCTGTTGCCACGTGCCGAGTTTGAGCCGTCCGTTTTCGACCGGGATCGAAAGGCTGTGGCCGATGACGACCGCGCGCAAATGCGAATCGGCATTTTTGCGGTCGCAATCGGAAAGCTTGGGATCGTTGTGTTTGTAATACACACCACGTGGCACGAATTGCTCGAACATGGTGGTCACATCGTCCAGCAAGGCGTCTTGCACCTCATTGAGCATCAAACCCGCGGTCGTATGCAGCGAAGAGATTTGCACAATGCCGTCACGAATGGAGGTTTGCGCGACTACCTCGGCAATCTCATGCGTGATGTTTTTCAACTGCACGCGCGCATTCGTCCCCAACACCAACGTGGTCGCGGCGACTTTGTAAGTGCCCTCCTTGGCCTCGACACGTGGCCTGGTCTCAACGGGCGAAAGTGCCACATTACTCATTTGCTGTTCTCCTTCGTTTGGTTACTGCTTGGTTATTTTCTGGGGTCTCGCTCGCAGGCGGCGGCGGCTGAAATTCTGCCAATGCCGGGGCCGCATTTTGTTTTTAGAATGTCAAAACTCTAGCCAGCGGGTAGGGGGTTGTCAACCAAACCCGCTGGCAACTTTACTCAGCTTGGCTAAACCACTTAACGGCTGTTGAGCACATTGAAGACAGCCTCTGCCGCGCGGGTTAAATTGCGCAACGCCGGACGCAAAGTGCGCAGAAATTGCAACGTCGCATGCGGTCGTCTCGCCAACGCCCGCAACGTCGGCCAGAGTTGCACACGTCCCGCCGCATCGAGTCCGGCATTGAAATCGGGCAGATCACTGGCCGCCTCATCCAGCATCACGCGCACCGCCGCACAGGGCAATTGGAATTCGGCAGTCGCAGCCAAGACAAGATAGGTTTCCATATCCACGGCTGCGGCTTCTGTTTGTTCATGCAATGCTTGTTTCAGCCGCGCTTCAATCACCACACGCTCGACCAACAGACCGGCGCCGCGCTGGCAACGCAGACCTTGTTTGCCGAATTCTTCAAACAGCTTCTGTCCCAAAGCATCGTCGCAGGGAATGCCGCCGCCGCTTGCTTCAGACGTTGAGCGCTTTTCAAACTTGCCGTCACGCCATGCCGCTTCCAACTTACGCCCGTCCAGGCAGCGGTCGTAAAGTACGACATCGCTCGTCCGCAACGCCGGATCGAGCGCGCCCGCCAATCCGATTATGACCAACGCCGCAAAATGATTTTGCGCCAGATGCGCCTGCAATTTTTCCGCCAAGCCAGCCGCGCCGATTTCGGTCTTGAGCAGAGTCACTTGCCGTGCGCCGAAACGTCCGCGCAACACTTTCAATCCGTTCTCGTCCGTGGGTGTGCCTGCCAATAACAACTTGGCGACGGTTTTGAATTCAATGCCGGCAGCCGTGATCACGCAAAGACTGCCGGGCGCTTCAATTTCGTTTACCGTCATTTCGTTGTTCCAGCCATTCCAGCAAACGCCCGCTGATGACGGCATGGGCGGGCGTCAATTCCGCCACACTCGCGCAGCCGCACAGCATAACCGCCACACGCAACTCGTCAATGAATCCTTGTAAGTA
This sequence comes from Acidobacteriota bacterium, assembly GCA_043740245.1. Lineage (GTDB taxonomy): Bacteria > Acidobacteriota > Blastocatellia > RBC074 > RBC074 > JACPYM01. The sequence goes on from JAYUCP010000459.1 coordinate 23,515, forward strand.
TGCTTCGACCGCTTCAATTCCGCCCGTGACGTAGGCGCGCAGCAAGGGCAATGCCATCCCCACCGCTTTGGCGCCCAGCGCCAGCGCCTTGGCCGCTTGCAGGCCCGTGCGCATGCCGCCTGAAGCGATCAGGTTCAATCCGAGCGGTTGCAATTCACACACGCTGGCCG
>JAYUCP010000460.1:0-9434 GCA_043740245.1 Acidobacteriota bacterium
CGCGCGTAAGCAAGGGCTGACTTCCGCCAATCAAGCCCTTGCTTACGCGCGGGCTACTGACACGTCCCACCTGACTTAACCACTACCCCTAAATGATCAAATGCGCGATGTCGGAGTCCTTGTGTTGCGCGACCAAACTGACCCTCGCGATGACCTCGTCAGGATTGGGTGGCGAACCGCCGGAGTCTTCATTGAGCAGCTTGGCCGCCACTTCAGCCGTTTCGCTGAAACTTTGCGTCGGGGACGCGGCCTTGATCGTCCCGATCACGCTCCGGTTGGGGGGCTTGCCGAACTCGAAGACATGCAGTTCCTGGTTCTTGAGTAAGAAGGGAGATTCGACATCGCCGGGCCTGTCGCTCGCGTTCAAGCTGATGACGTAATGAAATGTCTTCTTAATTTCCGCGTGGTCAAATCCCAGCGTGGCCTTGACGGTGACACTGCGCTTGCTCAGGTCGCTGCCGGGATTGACGCTTAACGTGACGTCTTTGATTGTTGCCATGATTTTTCTCCTTTACTGAAGTTGAAGTGTGAAAGTGATGAATCAGCGGCGCCGCCGTTCGCGCTGAACAACAGCCGCTGACCCGCTTGCCGAAACTGTGGTCATTGTTTGAGCGCGCCGTTCTCCACCACCACCTTCCCATCCAGCCGCACCGTGCAGCCCGCCAAATTCGTCTCATACCCCCACGCCGCCTTATTCGCTCCGCCGTACTGCTCATTCCCGCCAAAGCCCAGCGACACCATCCCGGCGGGCGCGTAATCGCCGCGTTTGGCGTTTGGCCCCAGCACCAGGCTGCGGTTGACGCCCAGGTCAATGAAGCTGAATTGCTCTTTGCCTGCGCCGCTCTGGCCGGTGACTTTGTCATAGGCTTTCTTGAGCGGTTCCAAACCCGCGCGCGCCGTCATTGCCACCAGCTTGCCCGCTTTGAATTCGAGCGTGAGGCCTTCGATCAGGTTGTTGCCGTTGGCCCCGGTGTAATGGTCGCGGTCAACCACGATGCGGCCTTCGGCGGTGTTGGGCACGACGGTGACATAAGCTTCGCCAGCGGGCAGCCAGAGTTGCACCGCCGGGCCGCCGCGCTTGATGTCCTCAGCAGAGATCACGCCGTCGCTAACAAAGACGGGCCGTTGCGCGATCTTCACTTTCAGGTCGGTGCCGTTCGGATGCGTCAATTGCACTTCGTTGGCGGCAGCCAGCAATTGCCGGTACTTTTCGCCGTCGGCTTGCAGTTGCGTGTAATCGGTGTTGATGCCGTTCCAGAAAATCTGCCCCAACTCGGCTTGCGTCAGGCCCAGGCGTTCGCTGTTGGTTTTGGATGGATACAGGCCGTTGCCGCCGATGGCGATGCCGCGGATGTTGCGTTGGCGGCGCAATTTGTTGATCGGCTCGTTCGCCTGGCGCTGAGCATCGAGGCGTTCTTGCGGGAAATTTTCAAACAGGTTAAACGGTTCGGCATTGGCGAGCATGATGTTGGCATTGATCATACCGGCGAGTTTGAGCCCGAGTTGATTGACTTGCGTATCCCACTTGGCCGGGATTTCTTGCATGGCCCGTTTCGCGCGCTCCGGGTTGCTGCGGTACATCTGCAACAGCGGGAATGCGCCCAGCTTGCTGACTTCGAGCGCAAGCTCTTCCAGCAATTCGGCGTCCTTGGCATCGCCGCTGATCTGTATGATCTCGCCCGCTTTGACTCCCGCGCATTGCGTGACGACCTTGTGCGCGATGCTCGCGTAATCCACCGTTGGCGTAGGAATGGCTGAGGGCGGCGTGGCTGAAGTCGTACCCTGGGCTGAAGCCGGCGCCGCTGTTACTGGTTTTTGATTGTCAACGGGTGGGGTGGCGCAGGCCAGCGCCAAACATGTCAGCGCGCTGCTGACAATGAGTAAGAACAGTTTGGTTTTCACGGTTGCTCCTTTTTGCATTAACTTTTTTCCGGGCGCGCGCTGCCGGTTGACGGCCACGCGCCGCGCCTGTGTGTTGGGTTGTGTGCCGGGTTTGACAGCGCGCCGGCTGGCCCGCGATTCGCTGCGGCAAAGCAGCGTCACGCAAACCAAATATGCGACAAAGGCCACGGCGCTGACGGCCAATAACCACACCGCCAGCCAGCGCAATACCTCAAGTAACAAAGCCGTCGTCAGTGTCTGTTCGGTCAAACCGTTCCAGGGAAATTGCTCGTTTGGCATAAACACGTCGCCCCTTTGGCGGGCCGCGCGCCGCCACCAGCATCCTGCGTTACGTATGTTTGTTTGAGTTACCCGAATACTTGCCGCCACGGCTGATTGCGCTCGTGCGTTTCGTAGCGGCTTTCCATCCCGCTGATAAAGGCGCGAATCGGCAAGCCAGACTGCCAAGCGCTGCAAAATAATTCGGTGGTGGGTCAAGGGGCGGAGAGAACGTTCAAACGCCAAGACGCCAAGAGCGCCAAGTGCGGACACCAAACAGGCAGATTTCAATGAGCCACACTTGGCGTGCTTGGCGTCTTGGCGTTAAATCGCTCTGCTGCAACTCCCTCCCTTGCGCCTTGATTCGAGTGAAATAGCCAGACCGGCAGGCTTGTGCTAGAGTGCCGCCGTTTTTACACCACTTATTTTGTACCGGATTTCGAGCGAACAAGATGGCGGCTTCAGAGACGCACGAAGTAACCCAATTGTTGCGCGCTTGGAGCAGCGGTGATGAAGAGGCCTTAAAAAGCCTAATCCCGCTGGTCGAGGCGGAACTGCATCGGCTCGCGCAAATCCACCTGCGCGGCGAACGGGCCGGGCATACCTTGCAAACGACGGCGCTCGTCAACGAGGCGTATTTGCGCTTGATTGATTGGCAGAACGTGCAATGGCAAAACCGCGCCCAGTTTTTCGGCATTGCGGCCAAGCTGATGCGCCGCGTGCTGGTGGATCACGCGCGCACACGCAATTACCAAAAGCGTGGTGGCGAAGCGATTCGCGTTTCGCTGACCGAGGCCGAAACTGTGGGTGTCGAATATGAAGCCGACATCGTGGCGCTCAACGATGCGCTCGAAGCTTTAGAGAAGTTCGACCCGCGCCGCAGCCGCCTCGTCGAATTGAAATTCTTCGGCGGCCTGGCGGTGGATGAGATCGCCGAAGTCTTATCTGTTTCACCGCGCACCATCGCCCGCGAATGGGAACTGGCGCGCGCTTGGCTGTTTCGTCAATTGAGCAGCAGTCAGTAGTCGGTAGTCGGTAGTCAGTTCCACAAACTACTGACTACCGACTACCGACTACCGACTACCGACTACCGACTACCGACTACCGACTACCGACTACTTCCCCGTATGTCCCCCGAACGCTGGCAACAGATCGCCCAGCTTTTCGATGAAGTATTGGAGCGTGGGCCAGATGAACGCGCCGCTTTTTTAACCACAGCGTGCGCGGACGACGCCGAACTGCGCCGCGAGGTCGAATCGTTGCTCGCCGCGCGCGACAGTGCGGGCCGCTTCCTCGATCAGTCCGCCCTCCAACTGGCAGCGCGCCGCGAAGCCGCCACACAAACCGTCCTTCCCACCGGTCAACAGATCGCGCATTTCCAGGTGCTCGCGCCGCTCGGGGCCGGGGCGATGGGCGAAGTTTATCTGGCGCGCGATACGCGGCTCGCACGCAACGTCGCGCTCAAACTATTGCCCGAACGCTTCACGCAAGACGCCTCGCGCCTGCGCCGTTTCGAGCGCGAAGCCCGCGCCGCCTCGTCGCTAAACCATCAAAACATCATCACCGTTTTCGAGGTCGGCCAGGACGGCCCGCGCCATTACATCGCCGCCGAATTCATCGCAGGCGTCACCTTGCGCAAACATCTAGCTGAGGGGCCGCTGCCGTTGGCTGAGGCGCTCGACATCGCCAACCAGATCGCCGCCGCGCTCGAAGCCGCGCACGCCGCCGGCATCGTGCACCGCGACATCAAGCCGGAAAACGTGATGGTGCGCCCCGACGGCGTCGTCAAAGTCCTCGATTTCGGCATTGCCAAATTGACGGAGAAAGCGGAGACAGACAGCGGTGGCCTGCCGCTTCATCACAGCACCGAGCAGGGGACGGTGATCGGCACGCCGGGTTATATGTCGCCTGAGCAGGCGCGCGGGTTGGAGGTGGATGCGCGGACAGATATTTTTAGTTTGGGAGTGGTGTTGTATGAAATGATTGCGGGCGAGTCGCCGTTTCGTGGGACGACCAGCGCCGACGCCATTGTGGCTTTGCTTGAACTGGAACCGGCGCGGCTGTCCGGCCACAACCCGGCTGTCGCACCCGCGTTGGACAGGCTGGCCGCGAAGCTGCTGGCGAAAGAGCGCGGCCAACGGTACGCAACCATTGCGGAGTTACAGCGCGACCTGGAAAGCTGCCAGCCCACGGGCGGCCGCTTCGGCATCATCTGGCGCAGAGCCAAACGGCGAGTGGCCGCTTTGACCGGAACGTCCGCGCGTCCCAGCGCAGCAAGGGCCAGCCGCAGAAACCGGTTCTTGTTGGTGGCGAGTTTGTTGAGTGTGGTCGGCGTAGTTGCGCTGGGCTGGCTGCTGTACCACAGCAGCCGTCCGGTGGAGGTTTGGGCTGACCGTGCGCAATTGCATTCGGTGGGTTTCCTCAGCAAGAAGATCGGCAATGACACCGGGATTTCGCGCCCCGCCTTCTCCCCGGACGGGAAAGAATTGGCCTACAGTCTGGGGGAAGAAGACGGCAGCGCCCATCTTTGGGTTAAAGAGATTGCCAGCGAACGCGTGACCCCCATTACGACTGGCGCGTGGCGCGACCTCGCACCGGTCTGGTCACCGGACGGCAGCAGACTCGCCTTCCTGTCCAATCGCGCCGGGAAGCGCGATCTGTGGATAGTTGAGCGCGCACAGCCAGCAGCGAGCCAGCCTGCTTTGTTGAAAAACCTCGAGCTCAAAAACTCCAACCTACTGAGTTGGGCGAGCGTGCAAGGGCGCGAATGGATTTACCTGGAAGCGCAAAACAATCTCTTCGCTTTCGATCCCGCTCCCGGTTCAACCGAATGGCGGCAGGTAACGCACTTCGAGCAACGCGACTACGACGCCGAATTCGCGCTCTCGCCCAACTTCGACCAAGTGGTTTATCGCGCCACGCGCAACGGCCAATACTGCCTGTTGTTGACCTCCCTGCGCTCAAATGAAACCACCGTGCTGCGTTGTGGCACTGATGGCAGCCGCGCGCCCGTCTGGTTCCCGGACGGGCACAAAATCGCGTTTCTGTCTAACACCACGGGGACGCAGCAAGTTTATGTGCTCTGGCTGGCTGATGGCCGGCTGGAGCAGCTCACCTTCAGCAACTACGGTTATTTGGCCCTCGCACTGGCGCCTGACGGCAACCGGCTGGTGGTAAATGCCAGTTTGATGAACAGCGGCATCTATGCCTGGGATTTTGATCGCCAGGCCGAGACGGAATATTACGCGGCGCGCGGCGCGCACGTTCTTCCCGAAGTTTCGCCCGCCGGTGACCGGCTGCTCTTTCAATCAGGCAATACGCTTGCAAATAACGACGCGGCGCTTTTCAGTCAGCCTGCCAGGCCCGGCGAAACGGCGGCACGCTTAACGGACGGGTTTCGGGGCCGTTGGGCGCCGAATGGCGCAGCCCTGGCGTTCCTGCGCGGCCCCACAACCAATACCGACTTATGGCGGCTCGACCTGCAGAATCAAACCCAAGCGCGGCTGGCTACCGGCCTTTTCCCCGCAGGTTATTCCATGCCTTACAACTTGCATTACGCCGAATACACTTGGTCGCCGGACAGCGCCAAACTCGTTTACGCCTCCGCACGGCCGGACGGGGTGAGCAATCTCTGGCAGGTGGCTGCGGACGGTACGCCACCAATCAAGCTCACCAACAACGCCGACAAACTCACCAGACTTTACTCACCCAGTTGGTCGCCGGATGGCGGCAAGCTGGTCTATCTGTCGCTGGGGCCTGCCGCTGGTGAGCCGCCGTCAACGCGTACACGATTGAATCTGCTGGTGGCGGGCGAGCCAGGCGTGTTGCTCGAACGCCAACTTGGGTTGCGTCTGCTTGGCTGGCTGGCGAGCCAGGAATTGTTGGTGGCTGCGGAAGTCGCACGGGATGAGGTTGAACTACTGCGCATTAACTTGGCGAACCGACAGGCGCGCCCTAGCGGAAAAGTCCGGACTGATGCCACGGACAGTCTTGAGCTTGCCCGTGAGGGACGGCAATTGGCGCTGGTGGCGCGCCGCAATGGCCGGGACAATCTCGAATTGGTTTCCCTGGGAACTGGTGTAGTCAAGGTGCTGACCAATAATTTGGACCCGGGCACGCGCTACGGCTCTTTGCGCTGGACTGCCGATGGTCGCCGATTGTTTTACAGCAAACAAGAAGCCTGGCACGAACTACAGTTGTTTACGAAAAAAGCGGAGAACTGAGGTTGGCTGGCAGTTTTTCCGGTCCGTTCGCGCCTACTTCGTTGTAGGCAATTTTCACGCGCACCAATCGTTTGGCTGGCGCGCAATCCACAACGTCAGAAACAGGAGAGCTAACATGTTGTCAGACACCACAGGTCAAACGCTGAGACGAATGGCGCAATCGAAGCTGGTTTCCCGGTACGCCCTGCTTTGCACATGCTTGCTTGCTTTGGGAACGTTCATTGTGTGGCAGGCAGCGGCGCGTCAGGCGCTGGCAAGCCCTGCATTCACGGCGGCAGCACCCCTGTTCGAATGCGGTAATGGGTGTGAGCCCGGCTACCATTGCAGCCGCGTTGAGCCAGATGCTGGGACTGTAAGAAGTTGCGAGCCGGATACCACAATACCAGCTCTGGCCATGAGCAATGGCAGGCCTCCGGAATCCATCGAGGTTGTAATACCGCCCAAACTACAATGGCAACGACCTACATTTGTGAAGCGTCCAATTGATAAGACCATGAACATAGACGGGAACGGTTGTCTAACGACCTCATTTGGAGCCTACTCTTTAGGAAAGGATGGCAAGTGTCACTGGTGCCCTTGGCATTCTTTTTTGGGTGAAGACAACAAATGCCACTGCCAGACGCCGGGTTTTCATCAGGTCAAAGTAGACAACAAAGGGAAAAAAAATACAGCAGGCCAGTATTTCATTTGCGAACAGCAATGAGCCCATGGATTGGCTTACACTGGTGCTGGCAAGGCTTGGGAAAAAATACTAACCACACGCTGATTAACCCTGCAAATAAATTGGTCCAAAGACCGGCTTTCGTTGCATGGTGTGTGCTAGCTTGCCGTCTGCCAGCCGATGAAACCAGTCCTTATCAGGTCAGGCGTTTCAGTAAGGCTTTCTACGCTGAGCCGAAAACGAAATCGTAACCAACTTGTGACGCGGTAGGGCTGACTGCCGCGTCACAAGTTACCATCCGCACTAGATCAGTTTGTAAACCGATCTAAGCCATACGCCGTAGGGCTGGTCAGCCATCTTTTACCGCCAATAAAAACTTCATCGCAGTTGATGCTTTGGCTATTGCCATTGAGAATGTCTTCCCTCGCGGAAACACGAAGACAAAAACACCTTTTGTGCTCCTTCGCGAACCATTGTGGAAAATCGTTTGCGGGAGGTTCCCATTGCTCAAACTCATCGGTGTACTCATCGTCATCATCGGTCTGGTACTGCGCCTGCGCACGACATTGGTCGTAGCCGTCGCGGCGCTGGCGACGGGCTTGCTCGCAGGGCTGCCGCTGCTATCGAGCGAAGGCGTCTGGCAAGGCGTGCCGTGGCTGACCAAAGCCGGACAGACCGGCATCATCAATTTGCTGGGCAAGGCCTTTGCCGATAACCGGCTGATGACGCTGTTCATCATCACGCTGCCGGCGATTGGTTTGTCTGAAAGATTTGGTTTGCAGGAGCAGGCCGCCGCGTTGATTCGGCGCGTGAGTGCGGCGACGGTGGGGCGCTTGCTGTTCGTCTATCAACTCTTTCGCGTAGTGCAGGGCGCGCTGGGCATACGGCTGAATGGGCATCCCGTCTTTGTGCGCACGCTGGTCTTCCCGATGGCGGCGGGCGCGGCGCAACGCGAATTACCAGAACAAAGCATCGAGACGATCAAGGCGGCGACGGCGGCGAGCGAGAATTACGGCAATTTTTACGGCCAGAATTTGTCGGTCGTGCAGGCGGGTGTGCTGCTGGTTTACGGCGTGATGAAAAGCCAGGGCTACGAAGTCAATTTGTGGAGCCTGGTTTTGTACACCTCGCCGATTGTGGCGGCGTCGCTCGTGCTCGGCGCGGTGCAATTCGCCTTACTGGATAGACGTTTGAAAAAAGAAGCGGAGGTGCAGCGATGAGCCAGCTATTCAGTCTGGAAGCGGTCTATGTGCTGACGGGCCTGTTGCTGTTGTGCTTTGCCGCGCTGACGTTGAATGACCGCAGCCATACGCGGCGCGTGGGCAGCGCGCTGTTCTGGGCCGTGCTGGGCGTGATCTTTGCGCTGGGCGGTGTGATGCCGCATTGGGTGACGGGGCTATTGGTCTTGCTGTTGGTGGTGTTGGATGGCGCGGGACAAGTCGGCAAGAGTGTGTCAGATGCAGAGCTCAAGCAAATGCAACCACGAAGAAACGAAGAGCACGAAGGAAGGAAGGAAGAACTGGAAGGAGTTCCTGGTGTCCCTTCGTCTTCTTCGTTTCTTCGTGGTGAAAATCTTCTTCTTGATAACGCTGAAACTGGGCTTGAAGCCGCACCGGCACAGAACATCGGCGCGCGCATCTTTTGGCCGGTGTTGGCGATTCCGCTGGTGACGGTGGCGGTGGCGGTGGCGTTTCGTTTGCTCAAGCTCGACGCCAATCGCGGCGCGCTGGTGGGCTTGGGTTTTGGTGGCGTGGCGGCGATGGGCTTGGCGATGTGCCTGACCAAAAGCAGGCCGCGCGCCTTGCTGGACGCGGGGCGGCGGTTGAATGAAGCGATGGGCGCGGTCAACATCCTGCCGCAGTTGCTAGGTTCGCTGGGCGTGATCTTTGCGGCGGCGAAGGTGGGCGATTTGATCGCCGCCGGCATTCAGCACGTGATCCCCGACGGCAATGTGTTTTTGCTGGTGCTGGCAAATTGTCTGGGGATGGCGCTCTTCACCATCGTGATGGGCAATTCGTTTGCGGCCTTTCCGGTGATTGCGGCGGGTGTGCTGGTGCCGCTGATCGTCAAACCGTTGGGCGTGAATCCGGCGCTGGCGGCGATCATCACGCTGACGGCCGGTTCGAGCGGGACGCTGCTGACGCCGATGGCGGCGAACTTCAACATCGTGCCGGCGGCGTTGTTGAATTTGAAAGATCAATACGGCGTGCTGCGCTTTCAATGGCCTTATGCGCTTACGCTGTGGTCGTTGCACGTGCTATTGTTGTGGCTCTTTATCAGGCTTGCATAAGCTACGTCACGCGGTTTCCTGCATTCGATTCAACCGCGCGTGTCAGTAGCCCGACCGTGAGGGAGGGCTGGCTTGGGTTCGCAAGCCAGCCCTCCCTCAC
>JAYUCP010000461.1:0-23547 GCA_043740245.1 Acidobacteriota bacterium
CTCGTAAGCCAGCCCTCCCTTACGGTCGGGCTACTGACACGGCACAATCACCCACGATGAACATCCTCTACATCTGCCATCGCTTCCCCTACCCGCCCAAACGCGGCGGCAAAATTCGCCCGTTCCACATGATTCGCCATTTCAGCGAACGCGGCCAGCGCGTCACCGTTTGTTCGCTGGCGCGTTCTGATGACGAAGCGCGTGAGGCCGCAGGCATTGCGCCGCATTGCGCGCGTTTCGAACTGGCGCGCGTGCATACGCCGCCGCAAGTGTTGCGGATGATCGCGCGGCTGCCCACGCCGGCGCCGTCTTCGATGGGCTATTTCTATGCGCCCGCGCTCAAACGAACCATTGATGCGTTGCTGGCGCGCGAACGCTTCGACCTGATCTTCGTGCACTGTTCGTCGGTCGCGCAGTACGTCGCGCACGTGCGCGGTGTGCCGAAAATTTTAGACTTCGGCGATATGGATTCGCAGAAGTGGCTGGAGTATGCGCAATACAAACCGTTCCCGCTCGCGCTGGGCTATTGGCTGGAAGGCACGAAGCTGCAACGCGCCGAACAACAGTTGGCCGCGCAATTCGATCTGTGCACTGTCACGACGCGCGCGGAATTGGAAACGCTCGACGGCTTCGGCACCGCCAACGCGACGGGCTGGTTCCCCAATGGCGTGGATGCCGATTACTTTCAGCCCAACGGCACGCCCTACGATCCCGACACGCTGAGTTTCATCGGGCGGATGGATTATTACCCGAACCAGGAATGCATGCTGCGCTTTTGCGCGCAAACCTGGCCGCGCATCCGCGCGCAACGCTCGCAGGCCAAGCTGTTGATCGTCGGCGCCGACCCTTCACATGCCATCCGCAAACTCGGCGCTTTGCCCGGCGTGGAAGTGACCGGCTCCGTGCCTGACGTGCGGCCGTATGTCTTGCGTTCGGCGGCGATGGTCGCGCCGCTCAGCATCGCGCGCGGCACGCAAAACAAAATCCTCGAAGCCATGGCCTTGGGCGTCCCCGTCGTCACCAGCACCCTCGCCGTCAAAGGCGTGGACGCGGAACCGGAGCAACATTTGTTAGTCGGGAATACGCCGGACGAGTATGCACAGGCGGCGCTGCGGCTGATGAACAATGCGGACGAACGCGCGCGGCTGGCGACGGCGGGACGCGCCCGCATGCGTTCGCATCACGATTGGACGGCGTCATTGGAGCGGCTGGAACGATTGGTTGAACGATGCTTGGCGCGACAATGAATGGGTTGGACAGGCAAGAAGCTATTTCAAAGTGAGTGCACAATAGATACGCGGATAACGCGGATGCAGCGGATCAGCGCGGATCAATTCTGAAAAAATCCGCGAAATCCGCTGCATCCGCGTTATCCGCGTATCTATTGTGCGTTCGTTGGCAAAAGCGTCCTGACATCAGCCTTTCAATTCTGTCCAATATTTTCAACGCCTCAAGCCGTTTGATAAAGCTCTTCAATGCGATCAATCACGCTGCCGCGTTCGTAACGTTCGACCACACAGGCGCGCGCCGCCGCGCCCAGTTTCAGCCGCATTGACCGATCCACCAGCAAGCGCGAGATGGCCGTGCTCAGCGCCCATTCGTCGGCGGGTTCGATCAGCAGGCCGTTGACTTCGTCTTCGACGATTTCTTTCATCCCGCCCACGCGTGTGGCGATCACGGCGCATTCCGCCGCCATCGCTTCGACCAGCGCCAGCGAGAAAGCTTCGTTGTCCGACGGCACGACGACCACGTCAAAGGCGCGCAAGCGCATCGGCAATTCGCTGATGTGGCCCAGGAAGCGCACTTGCTCGCTGATGCCCAACTGTTCGACCTGGGCGCGCAAGCCGGCGGCATACGCTTCATCGGCCTCGCTCGGGCCGGGTGCGCCGGCGATGACGAATTCGACATCCGTCCAGTTGCGTTCGCTAATCAATTGCGCGGCGGCGTTGATGAACAGGTCTTGGCGTTTGAGCGGCGTCAATTGCCCGATGATGCCGACCGACCAATTGCGTTTGACGCCCAACAGGCCGCGCGCGATTTCGATGCTGAGTTTGCCGACGCGCCGCAAATCCACCCAGTTGGGAATCACCACCGTGCGCTCGGCGAATTGCGGAAAGGCTTCGTGCAAACGCTGCTCGACGCTCTGCGAGACGGCGATCAATTTGCGCGCCTCGCCAATCGTCCAGGCGTACACCGGATTCGCGTTGATTGGATTGAAATGATGGCGCGTCAGAAAGAAGCGCACCGGCTGATCGCGTTTGACCATGCGCGCGGCGATGCCACAGAAGGTGTAATCGCGCCCGACGTGCGCGTGCAACACGTCAATGCGTTCGCGCCGTATGACTTCGGCCAATTGCCAGGCGCTCATTACGTCGAGGGCGTTGCGCAAACCGAGTTCGTGCCAGTGCACACGCGGCGTGGTCAACACCGCGCGCAAAGGCGCAGCCGGGCGCACGGCCAGATGCACCTCGTGCTCGCGTTCGAGCAGCGCGCGCGTCAAATCGGCGACGTGGCGTTCACCTCCGCCAAAACCATCGGCGGAACATACTTGCAAGATTCTCAAAGGCATCGCCGCAACTTTAATCCAAGCGGCATTCAACGCGCCACTCTAGCCCGCAAAAGTGCCAGATAAACTGCTAGACCGGGGTCAATTCATATTCAATCTGAACCAGCAAGTTTCAACGCCAAGACGCCAAGAAGGGCAGGTGCGGCCGTTGATTTTCGTTGACCTTGCTTGGCATCCTTGGCGTCTTGGCGTTGAAACTTGCGAGCTTAACTCGAGCCTGAATTTCCCATGTTGCTTGACACAGCGCGGAGGCAATCAGTCTAATGCGTCCGCATTTACAGACACGCTCGGCAATTTGCCGCATCCTCAACGACAACCATGCTTTCTTTTTCCGCACTCGATCTACCACTTGGTTATTACATAGGCTTGGCGGCCCTCTTCGGCCTGGCAATCGGCAGCTTTCTCAACGTCGTCATTCACCGCGTGCCGCTGGGCCAATCCATCACGCTGCCCGCCTCGCACTGTCCGTACTGCCAAACGAAGCTGCGGCCTTACGACAACATCCCATTGCTGAGTTACGCCTGGTTGCGCGGACGTTGCCGCCACTGCCAAACGCGCATCGCGTGGCGTTATCCATTGGTTGAGTTGCTGACGGCGTTGTTGTTTGCCGCCATCGTTTGGCGCACGGGCGCGGAGTGGTGGGCGCTCGTGCAAATGGCGTTTGGCGCGGTGATGCTGGCACTGATTTTTATTGATGCACAACACCAGTTGTTGCCGGATGTGCTCACTTATCCGGCGTTTGTCGCGGTCTTTTTGGCGAATGCCTGGCACAGCGGCTGGCGCGTCGCGGGATTGCAAACGATTGGTGATTACATTCCGCCACGCTTGACCAACAATACTTTCTCGCTTGGTGAAGCCGCACTGTACGGAGCTTTGATCTGCGCCTTAGCCGCGCCCGCGTTCTTGCTGTTGGACTGGTTGGAAGTGCTCTTATTCGACCGCTATTTTGAAGCTGAGTCCGATGCTGAAAGCGCGCTTGATCGTTTGGATGAGCAGGCCGAAGCAGACCCGGCTGAAATCGCCGAGAGCGAAGGACGCGAACGAATGCGCCAGCGCGTGGTCGCCGCCACCTTGCTTTTCGGCGTAATGCTGGCAGTTGGCTGGGGTGGCTTGCTCTACCACTACGCGCCCGCCAATCCGTTGATTTACGAACGCGCTTATCACGCCTTACAAAACGCCTTTATCGGCGCGGCCCTCGCGGCCGGCACGATCTGGCTCTTGCGCGCGCTTTATTTCGTCTTGCGCCGCGCCGAAGGGATGGGCCTGGGCGACGTCAAGATGATGGCCGTGATTGGCGGCTTTCTAGGCTGGTATCCGGCGTTCGGCGTGTTGCTTTACGGTTCAGTGCTCGGCGCCATCGCGGGCTTGATCATCGCGCGTTTCAGCAAAGATGGTTTCAACACCGCCCTGCCCTTCGGCGTTTGCCTGGGCGCAATGGCCATTGTCGTGATGCTCGGCCTATAAGAAAAAGGATGAAGGCGGAAGGATGAGGGATGAAAGTTTCTTACTTCATCCCTCATCCTTCCGCCTTCATCTTTTCTACTGCGCCACATACCCGCCATCCACCAGCAAATGCGCTGCCGTGATAAACGACGCTTCATCTGACGCCAGAAAGAGAATCGGGTACGCCACTTCGCGCGGCTGGCCGATGCGTTTGAGCATGTAACGCGGCGCTTCGACGGCCTCGAATTCTTCCTGCGTAATGCCTGTCAGCGCGCGGTGCTGATCGGTCGCTTGCGTGACGATGGTGCCGGGGCAAACGGCGTTGACGCGAATGTTGAACGGCCCCAAATCGAGCGCCAGGTTTTTTGTCATCTGCAACACTGCGGCCTTGGTGGCGCTGTAGGTCACAAAATTGGGTTGCGCGATGAAGCTGGAAATCGAAGCCAAGTTGACGATCGCGCCTTTGCCTTGGCCGTCATTGTTGCGCTTCATCACTTCGACAGAATACTTGGTCACGAGCGCGGTGCCGATGATGTTGACGCTCAGGCTGCGCTGCCAATCGGCCACCGACGCTTCGACGCCTTTCAACACAAAGGCTGCGGCGTTGTTGACCAGCACATCCACCGTGCCAAAAGCCTTGACCGTCGCGTTCACCAGCCGCTGCACATTGTCTTCGCTGGCGATGTCGGTGTGCACAAAGAGGGCCTGCCCGCCTTTATCCTTGATCGCTTCAGCCACGGCCAAGCCCTGTTCATCGGCGATGTCGGCGATGACGACACGCGCACCCTCTTCGGCAAACACTTCACACGTCGCGCGGCCAATGCCTGCGCTGCCGCCGGTGATGATCGCCACCTTGTCCTTTAATCGTTCGCTCATCGTTGTCTCTCCAATTGTACGGCAAACTGTTAGTTTGCCGTGGTCTCGATCAGCAAACCCAACCGCCGACCGCAAGCCGTCTGACGCCGAAACAACGGCAAACTGACAGTTTGCCGTACATCGCTCAATCCAGATGAAATACTTCGGTCAGATCAATTGCCACGGGGCTGTTGTCGTCATTGGTCTGCATCAACGGTCGCATATGCGCCCACCAGCGTTGGCAAATTTCGGTCTGCGCGATTTGTTGCCAGCGCGCCTCCGATTCGATCTCGGCATAGGCGAACAGCTTGTCGGTCGCCGCATCCAGAAAGATCGAATAGTTGTGCACGCCGTGCGCTTGCAACACCGCCTGCAACTCCGGCCAGATCGGGTTGTGCCGTTGTTCGTATTTGGTTTGCTGGCCCGGTTTGAGCCGCATCAGAAAGGCCTTCCGCATCATCGCCGTCCCTCGCTTTCAAACATTTTCCGTTGTGTTATGATGCCGCCCAACCCAACCACAAGGAGGTAGCGGACAATGCAGAATGACGGCTGGACATCCGCCGATCTCGAACACTTCCCCGAGAACGGTCATCGTTACGAAATCATTGACGGAGACCTCTTCGTGTCAAAGCAACCGCACTGGCATCACCAGTACACTTGCACGCAAGTCAGCACCTTCTTGGGTGTATGGAGCATGCAAACCGGCCTCGGACAAACAACACAAGCACCCGGTCTGCTGTTCGGCGAACAAGACGACGTCGCGCCGGACGTCGTCTGGATTAGCCTTGAACGCCGCGGTACCGCGCTCGGCCCGGATGGCAAGCTCCACGCCGCGCCCGAACTCGTGGTGGAAGTCGCCTCGCCCGGCAGCGCCAGCCAGGAGCGCGACCGCAAGCGCAAACTCGCGCTCTACTCGCGGCGCGGCGTCCGGGAATATTGGATCGTGGATTGGCGCCTACGAAACGTCGAGGTCTACCGACGCAAACGAAAACAGTTGTGTTTGATCGAAACGCTGCATCCGCGCGACACGCTAAAAACGCCGTTGCTGCCCGGTTTCGCTTGCGCCGTGAGTGATCTCTTCGATCGCATCCCGCTTGGACAGCCCAAAGCGAATTAAGCCCGCTATGCGTTCAGGAGACTTTCTCTTGCAACCACAGATTGACCAGCGTCTCAGCAGAAACCCCGCGTTGCCGGGCGATCCGATTGATTTTGCCTGCCAGCAAAGCGTCCACCCGAAAATGCCGCCGCACCAGATTTATTTTCACATCCGCCACTTCGTGCGTCTGCTCCCAATAATCCGCCAGGCTGTGCGTATCCCAAAAATCAGCCGCTTCTTCAATGGAAGCGAAACTCTCGGGCAGCGGATCGGGCCGCTTGCTTTTCTTGCTATCGGACTTTGTCATAGCGTTTCCTTTCTTTTGCATCCATGTCGCGCGCACTGATGATCAAGGCCTTCCCCTTCCCTTTGTTGAGAAAGAAAACCACCAGATAACGCCCGGCTTCGGTTCGCCCCAAAGCCGTGTAGAGGTCTTCGCCTTTGATGTTTCCTTTTGCCGCAAAGCGAATATGCGGATGTTGCAAAAGCACTTCTTCTACCTCATACGCCGCTACGTTATGTTTCCAATTCAGCTTTTGCTCAATTTCAAATGGGATGATCGCCTCAGTAATTTGCATCGTCAGCCCCTTCGTTCATGACTCATTCCTTCCGCTCCTCTTCGTCAGCCTTCTGCTCATTGCTCTTCAGCAAGCCCATGCGCTCCTGCAAATCGCGTGGCGGACTGACGCCGACCATCATAAAGAGCAGCAGTTTCAATTCATCAATTTGCCTGCGAAACCAGCCCATTTTCACCTCAATACGTCGCGCGCCCGCCCGTCATATCAAAGGTAAAGCCCGTCGTAAAGCTCGCGCCCGGCGACGCGATGAACGCAATCATATGCGCGACCTCGGCGAGCGTCCCGCAGCGTTTCATCGGAATCTTGTCGGTCATATAGTTGACCTGCGCTTCGGGCAGCGCGTCCACCATCGCCGTACGAATCACGGCGGGCGCAAAGGCATTCACCGTGATGCCCGTCTCGGCGTATTCCTTGCCCTGCACCTTGGTCATCCCGATGACGGCGGCTTTGGACGCCGAATAAGCCAGCATCCCCGCGTTGCCCTCTTTGCCCGCGACCGAAGCGATGTGCACGATGCGCCCGTAGTTGCGTTTGAGCATATGCGGCAACACCGCGCGCGCCATCAGGAAGCTGCCATTCACATTCACGTCGAACACGAATTTGAAGTTGTCGTATTCGACCTCGTGCGTCTTGACGTTGGTCTTGCCCGTCACGCCCGCGCTGTTGACCAGGATGTCAATGCGCCCGTGCTGCTTGGCGACTTTGTTGATCGCCTTGCTCACGGCGGCTTCGTCGGTCACGTCGAGCGCCAGCGCCGAGGCGTTTGGCCCCAGTTGCTTAGACGCCTTGGTGAGTGGCGCTTTGTTTTGATCCACGATGACGACCTTGGCGCCTTCGCTGATGAATTTTTGGGCGACGGCGAAGCCAATGCCACTGGCCCCACCGGTGATGATTGCGACTTGATCTTTGAATTGATTTCCCATTTTTCCTTTTGGTTTTTCGTATTGCTACTTGTGATAACTACGCTGAACTGCTTTCCCACGAAGTCACACGAAGCAGCACGAAGAGATGCCGATTGCTTCGTGTCTTCTTCGCGTGTCTTAGTGGGTTAAAAATCGAATTTATCTATGTTGCTCTTATTGAAAATAAACGGCATCCCCAACATCACCTCATCTCCCTTCACTTCGATCTTGCCTAGCTTGCCTGCCGTCAACGCGCTCACGCCTGCTTTCAACTCGCCCGCGCTCAGCGCCTGCGCCGCGCGCACCGTCAGGTAGCCAAGATTGCCCGTATCCCACAGCACGATGCTTTCGATCACGCCGTCGTGCACATAGGGTTTGCACATATTCGGCAGCGACAGCCCAGTCACTTTCACATCCGTGCGGCCCGACTGTTTGACGGCTTCGGCAGCGCCGGGCACGGCGGGCGCGGCAATCGCCATCACTAGCTTGACGTTCGGATAGACCTTCAACACGTTCTGCGTTTCGGTGAAGGCGCGGTCACGGTCGCCGTCGCTGGGTTGAATCGCCACCAGCTTCAAACCGGGATATTTCTCGGCCATGCGCGCCTTGATGTATTTGATCCACTCGTTCTGATTGGCCGCGCTCAAGCTCGCCGTGATGATGGCGAATTCGCCTTGGCCGTTCAGGATGCGCGCCGCTTCGTCGGTCAGCGTGTCGCCGATGCCTTGCGGCGTGGCCTGATTGATCAGGAAGTCGCGCGCGTCTTTTTGGGCGTCGGCGTCCCAGGTCAAAACCTTAATGCCACGCGCGCGCGCCTTGCGCAACACGGTCGAGATGCCCGCCTGGTTTTCGACGCTGACAGCGATGACGTCTACGCCCTTGGTGATCCAGGCTTCGACGACTTCGTTCTGCTTGGCCGCGTCGAGTTGCGTCGGGCCATCCCACAACAATTCGACGCCCAACTCTTGCGCGGCTTCTTCGGCGCCCTTGCGGCAACTGATGAAATAGGGATCGCCTTTTTCTTTGGGCATCATGCCGACCACGATTTTCTTGGCCGCCGGTTTAGTCAGTTCAACCTTTGCCACCGCCGAAGACTGATTACGGTTCAC
This sequence comes from Acidobacteriota bacterium, assembly GCA_043740245.1. Taxonomy (GTDB): domain Bacteria; phylum Acidobacteriota; class Blastocatellia; order RBC074; family RBC074; genus JACPYM01. Next base: position 8,550 of record JAYUCP010000461.1, read on the forward strand.
CAGCGAACTGACCAACAGTGCATTGGCGCCGGCAACGATGAGCGCCGCCAGCAAAATGGCTGCGCAAATAAACGCTACTTGTGAGTTCTTCATTTCAAATTCTTCAATTTCAGATTTGAGATTATCAGCCTTAGCCACGACAGTTTGCCGTAACCCATAGAGCCGATCCAACACAATCACGCCGATTAGCAACACGCCCGTCAGAATACCCGCCAACTCCGCCGGCAACGCGCTCAGCCGCAAGCCGTTCTGCAACACGACCAGCGTTGCCAGGCCCAACAGCGTGCCCCACACCGTCCCGCGTCCGCCGTAGATCGAAGTTCCGCCCAACACCACCGCCGTGATTGCCATTAATTCATACCCCGTCCCCGCGTCCGATTTCGCCTGCCCCAGATGCGCGACGTAAATCAACGCCGCCACGCTTGCCAGCAATCCCGCCAGCACGTAAATCAGCCGCAAGCGCCGTTCAACCGGGATGCCCGCATAGCGCGCGCCTTCCGGCGAATAGCCAATCGCCTGCAACGCGCGTCCGATGATCGTGCGATGTTGCAGGGCCCAATACACCAGCGCCACCACAACCAGCACGATCATTTGCGCCGGAATCACGCCGCCCAGATAGCCCTGCCCCAAAAACAAAAACGAAGCCGGAAAGTCGGTGTAATTCTCGACCGCGCCCGTCAACCCTTCGGCCAAACCGCGAAAGAGCGAGAACGAACCCAGCGTCACGATCAACGGCGGCAGGTTGAAGCGCGTAATCAACCACGCATTCAATCCGCCACCACCCGCGCCAAGCAACAATGCGACGAAGGCCGCGCCGGGAATCGGCCAGCCGTACTTGCGCGTCAACGCGCCAAACACGACGGCGGCCAAGCCCAGCAACGAGCCAACCGACAAATCTATCCCGCCCGTGATGATGATCGGCGTCAAGGCCAGCGCCAGCAGCCCAATCTCAACACTGAGCCGTACCAATTCAAAGCCGTTCGCACGCGTCAAGAAGTTGCCGCCCGTCACGCTGAAGACGGCAACTTCAAGCAGCAACAGCAACAGCAACGCCCATTCGTTGTTTGGGAACAGACGCGCCCACAAGGGTTGTTCAACCTGTAACGGCTTCGGTTCTTGCATGTCCCCACTTTGCCAATGCGGCGTCGGCAAAGACCGCCGCCAGAATGATCGCGCCTTGAATCGCTTTTTCCCAAAACGGATTGACGCCCGCAAACGTTAGCGCCGTCCCAATCGTACCTAACAACGCCACGCCGACCAACGTGCCCGCCAACGTGCCGCGTCCGCCCGTGATCGCGGTGCCGCCCACGACGACGGCGGCGATGGCTTTCATTTCCAAACCTACGCCCGCGTTGCTTTGAATGTCTGAAAAGCGGATCGCATTGAGCAGCGCCGCCAAGCCCGTCAACGCGCCCAACAACACAAACACGCCAAAGGTCACACGCGGCGGCTGAATGCCGGCCAGGCGCGCCGCTTCTTCATCACAACCGACCGCGTAAACCGCGCGCCCCGCCGCCAGTTGTCCAAAACACCACGCGCCCGCCGCCCAGATGCTTAACGCGCCAATAACGATTAACCATTGCCCGGCGGCTTGTCCCAAGCCGAACCATTGAAAACTGGCGGGCAAGTCTTGCACCCACGCGCCTTCGGTCAACCAGCGCAAGCCATCGCGCCACGCCACCATCGTCGCTAGCGTCACCACAATCGCCGGAATGCGCACCCACGCGACCAATGCGCCGTTCATTGCGCCGAGCATTGCGCCCAACAACACCAACGCAACGACGACCAGCGGCATCGGCAATCCGGCTTTCGCCAGCAAGCCCGCCGCCACGCTGCACACGGCGAATTGCGAGCCGATGGAGATGTCAATCTGTCCAGCCAGTATCACCAATGTCATGCCGACCGCGACGATCAGCACCGCGCCGTTGCCGAGCGCGAGATCGCGCAGATTGGCGGCGCTGAAAAAGCTGGGCGCAACGATTAACACGACGAGCAACAAAGCAGCGTAAGCAAGGGCAGCGGAAAGTTCGCGTTGGTATCGGGTTATCATTATGGTCGCTTTGCCGCAAGCAGGACATCAACCTGCTCGCGCAGTAATTGCAACGAATCAGCCAGCGGCACATCAGTCGTATCAATCACCGGCAAGCGCAATGCATCAGCCTGCCCGTGCAAATAAGCCGCCCAGCATTCCATTCGATGCGTAGCCAATTCGGGCTGCCCGCGCTCGCCGCATAAACGCGCGTTGCGTGATTCGCCTTCACACTCGACTAACAAAACCCGCTGGTGACGGACGCCAAAACGCGCCAGAATTTCCTGCGCATGATGCGGACGGATTTGCGTTTCGAGCACCGCCAACTCAATCGGTTCCACCGCCTTCAGCAGGTGATTCAACCAATGCGTGAGGATGGTTTCCTGAATCGTCGGGCCATCAGCGGCTTTCAACTCTTCAGGAAATTCATCATAAACGCGGTCGCATTGCACACAGACGACGCCTGCGATTTGTTGCGCGCGCAATGCATCAGTCAACGTAGTCTTGCCTGCGCCGGAGGCGCCGGTAATCACGAGCACGGCAAACTTGGTTTGTTTTTCCATCACTTCTTGCTGTTAGTGCAATGCCAGCGCCAACACGTTTTCTTGTGTCGCTTCTGACCTGCTTAATTCTCCAGCGATGCGTCCACCGCGCATCACCATAATGCGGTCGCTCATGCCCAGCACTTCGGGCAATTCCGAAGAGATCATCAACACCGCTATGCCTTGTTCGGCCAAGTCGCACATCAAGCGATGAATTTCGGCTTTCGCCCCGACGTCAATGCCTTGCGTAGGCTCATCCAAAATGATGATGCGCGGTTTGGTCGTCAGCCATTTCGCCAGCGCGACTTTTTGTTGATTGCCGCCCGACAGGTTGCCGGCGGGCGCAAAGATCGAAGGCGTCTTGACCGCCAGTTGTTCGACCATTGCAGCGGCCTGCGCGCGTTCGGCGTTGAAATCGAACCAGCCCGCGCGCGCGAAGTGCGGCAGGCTGGCCAGCGTCGTATTCGCGCTGATCGCCAACGGCAAGACCACGCCGTGCCGCCGCCGGTCTTCGGGCACGTAGGCAATACCCAACGCAATCGCGCGCGCCGGACTGTCAATCGTGACGCGCGCGCCGTTCACCCAAATTTCACCGGCATCGGCGGGCGTCAGGCCAAACAGCACGCGCGCCAATTCCGTGCGACCAGCGCCGACCAGTCCGGCCAATCCTACGATCTCGCCCGCGCGCACGCTGAGGCTCACGTCGCGCACGCCGGAGGCCGCGCAACCCAGCCCGCGCAATTCGAGCAAGACTTCGCCTTGTTTGACGGCGCGTTTGGGAAAGACGGCGGAAAGCTCGCGCCCAATCATCAGGCGAATCAGCTCATCGCGCGTGACGCCCGCCATCGCGCGCGTCTCAATGGTTTCGCCGTCGCGCAACACGGTGACGCGGTCGGCGATTTGCGAAAGCTCTTCGAGGCGATGCGAGATGTAAATGATGCCCACGCCCGCCGCGCGCAACTCGCGCACGACGCGAAAGAGGTTCTGCGCATCCGCTTCGCCCAGGCTCGCCGTCGGCTCATCCATAATCAGGATGCGCGCGTCTTGGCCCAAGGCACGCGCGATCTCGACCAGTTGCTGTTCGGGCATCGTCAGATCGCCCGCGCGCCGCTGCGGATCAATACGCGCGCCGACGCGTTGCAACAAGGCTGTCGCGCGTGCCGTTCGTGCGCGCCAATCCACGCGCCGCCACAGCCCGGTTGGCTCGTAGCCAGTCGCGATATTTTCGGCGACTGAGAGTTCGGCAAAGAGCGCCGGTTGTTGATAGATCGCCGCGATGCCCGCGCGTTTGGTTTGGGCCGTGTCGTGTTGCGTGAGGGGCTGGCCGTTGAGTTCGAGCGTGCCGCTGTCGGCTGCGACCGCGCCCGTGATGATTTTGATCAGGGTGGATTTGCCCGCGCCATTCTCACCGACGAGCGCGTGCACCTCGCCCGCGCGCAAATCAAATGACGCGCCGCGCAAGGCTTGCACTCCGGCAAATGATTTGGTGATGGCGGTTGCGGTAAGCATTTAGATCAACAGAGCAATCGTGGGGGCATTGGGAGCAACGGGAGCAATAGGAGTGATGGGAGTGATGGGAGTGATGGGAAGGCCTATAACTCCCATCACTCCTATTGCTCCCATCAACCGCTAAAAAGCCAACTCACTCAACTTCACCGGTCGCCCCAGCGCCGCCGACCGATCCGCCGCAAAGACGACGCGATGCGATTGAAAGGCCGTCTCAAAATCCGTCAGCGGCATCGGCGTGCCTGCGTTCAGCGCATCCACGAACGCCTGAAACTGCGGCTGGTACGGATGATCGTTCACGTCGCCCGAATCAACCGGCGCGACGGCGAGTTGGCTCCACTTGTTTTTATCGGTCTTGAGTTTCTGACTGTGAAAGCGATTGTCGAGCAGGCTGCCTTCACTCCCGACCAGGTGAATATGAAAGTAATAGGGCTGCAAGCAATCCGTCACCGACGCCACTTTGCCGAGCTTGCCGTCCTTGAATTTCAGGATCGTCACCGAGGTCGTGTCGTATTCATACGGCGCAAAGATTTCGCTGCGGCTGCGCGTGCTGTACGACGTGACCTCTTCGACGTCGCTGCCCAGCGCCATCAGCAGCATATCCAGCGCGTGGCAACCGGCGGTGAGCAGGCTGCTGCCGCCTTGGTCTTGCTTGACGTTCCAGGGGAATTGGCCGTACCAGGGGCCGATGCCGTGGTAATAATCGGCTTCGCCGTAATGCAGTTCGCCCAGCAAGCCTGCCTGCAAAAGCGCGTTGAGCGCCGTGGCGTGCTGGCTGAAGCGCACTTCAAAACATACGCCCGCTTGCACGCCCGCTTGTTTAATTGCATTGCGCATCCTGACCGTATCCTCATACGCCAGCGCCAGCGGCTTTTCGATAATCAGGTGCTTGCCCGCCTGCGCCGCCGCGATGGCCTGGGCGGGGTGCAGCGTATGTTCGGTGCAAATATCAATCACGTGAATGTCGGGATCGGCCAGCATGGCCACGTAATCGTGATAGACCTTGAGCGGCTGGCCATACTGCTTTTCCAACTGCTTTTCATCCAACTGGCGGCGCGAACAGACGGCCGTGACCTTGGCGCCCGTGACGTGTTTGAACGTTTCGATGTGCGCGCCGGCGACCCAGCCGAGCCCGACGATGCCAATGTTGTACTCGTTCATTGTGCTTCCTCTGCGTTGCCTCTGGAGACACACGCAACGGCACGAAGCCTGCGTTCTTTCTTCGTGTCCCTGCGTGTGTCTTCGTAGGAAAGATTTTTGTTTGTAAAACGCAGGGGTTTTACCTGCTTGCGGTGTTACGGTCAAGGGCAGAGGGATGCGCCATTCAAAGCGTGTAGGGGGCGCCGATCATTGACCGGCGCCCCCTGGTTAATACGCGCGCTCTAGCTAACTGCCGTGACGCGTTACTTATGGATTACGATGCTGCCGCCACCAAGCAAGGTCGTCGGATCAGCACTATCCGGCGCATTCAACTGGTTGTCATACACCAACCCGCCGCCCGCGTTGTCCCAGATGCGGATGCGAAACTTATCAGTGCCGCCGCCGCCGTTCACCTGCCCGTCAATCACCGTCAGCATGAAGCGGTAATCGCCCGTGTTGTTGATCTTGCCCGAGCCTTTGTATTGCGCCCGCGCGCCGGCGATGACCAGCCATTCGTAAACCGTGCTCTTGAAGTTCAGATTGCCGGCCTTGAACTGGAACTCGGTCTCGCCGGTCGGCACGCTGTTGCCGTTCTGGTACTTCGAGACAAAGCCGAAGTTGGCCTTGCCCGTCAGCAGCGGATCGGCGGCAAAAGCGCCCGCCGGTGAATTGATCCAGCCGCCGCCCGTCACAAAGCCGCCGTTCGGGTCGTAGATCACGACCAACGCCAATAACTGATCCGCGCCGATGGTCGTAGCCGAACCCGAACCGCCGCACTGGTTGGTCACCGTCAACGTCACCAGATAAACACCCGGCGTCGTGAAGCTCTGCGTCACGCTCGCCGTGCCCGGCGTCGCTCCCGCCGGTTCAACCACTGTGCCTGCGGAGGTGAGAGCATCGAATTTCCAGCTCGCCGTATGCGTCGTGCCGGGCAGGTCAGTAAACGTACCGGTGAAGCTGATCGGTGCGCCCACCTGATAGACACCGTTGACGGGGCCGGTGATGGCTGGCACGGGCTTCGGCGCGTTGACCGTCACCGTCGCTGTGCTCGTCCGCGTGCCGCCGTTCCCATCGCTCACGCTCAGGGTTACGGTGCGCGTGCCCACGGCATACGGCGCGGCGGGCGTTTGCGTGAGGGTCAGCGTGTCGCCGTCAGGATCGCTCGAACCATTGTTGATGTCGGCATTGGCGGTACACGTCGCATCCGCCGTCACCGTCACGTTTAGGGCAAGCGCAACCGGCGGACGGTTGACCTTCAACGAAAGGCTGCGGCTGGCCGTGCAACCGTAGTTGTCCGTCACGTTGACCGTGAGCGGGAAAGTGCCGGGTGCGGTTGGCGTACCCGAAAGTATCCCGCCGCTGAAGCTCATCCCGGTTGGCAACGCGCCCGTCAGGTTGATTGTGTAAGGCGCGTTCCCGCCGCTGGCCGTGATGGTTTGCGCGGGATAGGCCGTGCTGATTTGCGCAATCGGCAAGGACGACGGGCTGATGATGAGGGTTGGGCAACTGATGGTGAACGTGTAGCCCTTGCTCACGCTGCAACCGTAAGCATCGGTCGCCGTGATGGTGATGCTGTAACTGCCGGATTGGGTCGGCGTGTCCGCGAGTTGGCCGTTCACCAGGCTCATCCCGTTCGGCAACGTTCCGCTCAGGCTGTAGCTCACGCTGCCATTGCCGCCCGTCGCGCTGAAGCTGGTCGCCAGATAAGGCAAGCCCACCGTGCCGTTGGGAATCGTGGCCGGCCCCACAGTGATGGTTGGGCAGGTGACGTTGAGCGTGAACGACGCATCGGTCGTCGCGCCGCAATTGTCGGTCGCGCGAATCATTATGGTGTGATTGCCTGACGGCCCGGCATTCGTGATCGTCACGACGCCGTTGCTGGCAACCGTTGGTGCGGTCGTCATTGCCGGCGTGACACTCAACACCGTCACACTGGCGACGCTGCCATTGTCGCTCGGCCCCGTCGCCGGATTGACCGTCAACGCACCAGCAGCAACGACCGTCTGATTGCCGTAAGTAAGCACCGGCGCAGTGTTCGCTGTGACCGTCACGTTCAGCGTCGCCGTCGCCGTCGCGCCGTTGTTGTCGGTGACTTTCAGCGTGAAGGCGGCGTTGGCCGCCGTGCAATCGGCTACGACATCGGCGCTGACTGCGCCGTTGGCGGCGATCACCAGATTCGAGACCGTCACGCCGGTGACCGTGGCCGACGCGCCGTTGTTGACCGCCACAGTCAGCGTATTGGCGGCTTGATCCACGTCGCCGATGTTGGCGATGGTTGCATTGCTGGCCGGGCTGCCTTGCTGCCGCGAAGCAGCGACGGCGCTGATCGTCGGCGGTGTGTTGACCGTCAACGTGAAGGTCTGCTGCACTGTCGCGCCGCAGTTATCCGTCACGGTGACGTTGATCGTGTACGCGCCCGACGGCCCGGCATTCGTGATTGTCAACGCGCCGGTCGTCGTGTCGCCGCTGAACGTGCCGGTGAAGGTATTCGGCGAAGCTGTCGCGGTGACGCCGGCAATCGAGCCGTTGTCAGCGGGCGCGGCATTCGGTGTGACGGTGACGTTGCCGCCCGCTGCCACGCCGGTGTTGGCATAAGTGCCAACCGTCGGCGCGGTGTTCGCCGTGACGGTGACGATGAAATTGGCGGTGGTTGTCGCGCTGTTGCCATCCGTCGCCGTCAGCACGACGGTGTTGTTGCCGAGTGTGGCCGTGCAATCCGCCGCCACTGTTGCCGTGACGGTGCCGCCGCTGTTGCTGATGCTGGAAACCGTGATGCCTGAAGGCACAGTCGTCGCCGCGACATTGATGCTGCCTGCCGCTGTGATGTCATCGCTCACCGTGGCAATCGTCGCCGTGCTGCCTGCGCTGCCTTGCTGCCGTGTGGCGGTTGCTCCGGCGGTGATCGTGGGCGGGCTATTGACCGTCAGCGTGAAGGTCGGCTGCACGGTCGCGCCGCAGTTGTCCGTCACCGTCACGGTGATCGTATAGCTGCCCGATGGCCCGGCGCTCGTGATCGTGACTGCGCCGGTTGAAGGGTTGCGTGAATGAACCGGTGAAAGTATTCGGTGAAGCTGTGGCCGTGACATTTGCAATCGAGCCGTTGTCGGCGGGCGCGGCATTCGGGGTGACAGTGGTGCCGCCGTTCGGATTCAGCGTTGTATTCGCATACGTGCCGACAGTTGGCGCGGTGTTCGTCGTGACGGTGACGATGAAATTCGCCGTCGTCGTCACCGTGCCATCCGACGCCGTCAACACGATGGTGTTGTCGCCGGGCGCAGCGTTGCAGCCCGCCGCGACGGTCGCCATGACCGTGCCGCTCGAATTCGTAATGCCGGTGATCGAAATGCCGGTCGGGACAGTCGTGGCCGTGACAGTCACGCCGCCCGCGCCGCTTTCGGCGTCGCTGACAGTGGCAATCGTCGCCGTGCTGCCCGCGCTGCCTTGCTGGCGTGTGACGGTTGCTCCGGCAGTGATCGTGGGTGGGCTATTGGGGTTATTGATCGTCAGCGTGAAGGTACGCTGTGCGGTCGCGCCGCAATTGTCCGTCACGGTCACGGTGATGGTGTACGTGCCCGATGGCCCCGCATTCGTAATCGTCAACGCGCCGGTTGAAATGTTGCCGTTGAATGAACCGGTGAAAGTATTTGGCGCAGCCGTCGCCGTGACGCTGGCAATCGTGCCATTGTCGGCAGGCGCGGCATTCGGCGTAACGGTCACGCTGTCACCCGCCGCGACGCTGGTGTTGGCGTAGGTGCCGACGGTCGGCGCGGTGTTGGCCGTGACGGTGACGATGAAATTCGCCGTCGCCGTCAACGTGCCATCCGTGGCCGTCAGCACGACGGTGTTGTTGCCTGTGGCCGCCGTGCAATCCGCCGCCACCGTCGCCGTGACCGTGCCGCTCAAATTCGTAATGTCGGTGATCGAAATGCCGGTCGGGACGGTCGTAGCCGTCACACCGATGCTGCCTGCGCTGCTTTCAATATCGCTGACCGTGGCAATCGTCGCGCTGCTGCCCGTCGTGCCTTGTTGGCGGGTGACGGTCGCGCCGGCCGTGATCGTGGGCGAGGTGTTCGCTGAAAAGAACCGCCCAATGCCGGCCGAAGGTTTGTTGTCGCCGACCACATCGAACCCCCCGACCGCGTAGAGGTAGCTGCCGCCCACTGCCAGGGCAGACACAATATTGTTGGCTCCGTTACCGCCGCCTGAATCCGCAACCGCCCTCCAGACACCGGTCGTCGTGTTGAAGTTCGCTAAACTCTTCGTGCTGACGGTCGTGCCGCCCACGTTCGCCTGCGAAATGGATTCCCCACCCACGAAGAGTTCGCTTCCTCTCAGCGCCATGGAAGCAACATAGGCGTTCACCCCGTTGCCGGCGCCCGTGCCGAGCTTGCTCCAGCCGGTCGTCGAGTTGAACTTCGCCACACGGTTCGCAGGGACGGTGTCGCTGTTCGCTGTCGTGAAGTCCCCGCCCACGTAAAGGTCGCCGCTCCCGCTCACCGCCAGGGCACGGACAATGTTGTTCACTCCGTTGCCCGCGCCCGTGCCGAGCTTGCTCCAGCCGGGCGTCGTCGTGTTGAACTTCGCGATATAGCTCGCTGCGAATGCGCCGTTAAAGATCGCCGCCGTGTTGAAGTCTCCGCCCACGTAGAGGTCGCTCCCACTCACCGCGAGGGCATAGACGGCGCTGCCGAGTCCATCAACTCCACCACGGAGATCGCTCCAGACTCCAGTCGTCGTGTTGAACTTCGCAACATTTTTCGCGGAGGTTGACCCAGACGCGCCGCCGAAGTTCGCCGTGTGGAAGTTCCCGCCCACGTAGAGGTCGCTCCCGCTCACCGCCAGGGCACGGACGGCCGATCCCCCCGCAAAGCCGGAGACCCCGTTGCCGCCGTTAGTGCCCAACGCGCTCCAGGTACCGGTTGTGATGTCAACCTTCGCGATATAATTCGCACTGACGGTCGGGCCGCCGGCGTTCACCGCCTGGAAGTCCCCGCCCACATAGAGGTAGTTCCCGATCACCGCCAGAGCACGGACCTGGGTGCTCAAACCGTTAACGGCGCCCACACCATTGCCGCCGCCTGTGCCGAACGCGCTCCAGGTATTGGTCGTCGTATCGAACTTCGCCACCCGGTTCGCAGCGACATTGCCCGCGTATGTGAAGTCCCCGCCGACAAAAATGTTCGTCCCGCTCACCGCCACCGCATTGACAACGTTGTTCACCCCGTTGCCGACACCCGTGCCAAGCCCGCTCCAGGTGTTGGTCGTCGTGTCGAACTTCGCGATCCTGCTCGCGTTGACGGGCGGGGCGCCGTTGAAGTTGGCCACACGGCCCCCTGAACCTACGTAAATATTGCTCCCAATCACCGCTAAGGCATTCGCACCGGCACCGACGATGTCTATTCCGTTGCCGCTGCCCGTGCCGAGCTTGCTCCAGGTGTTGGTCAGCGTATCGAACTTCGCGATACCGTTCGCAGTGACGGTCGTGCCGCCGACGTTTGCCGTCGTGAAGTTCCCGCCGACGTAGAGGTCGCTCCCAAGTAGCATCATGGCGCTGGCCCTGCCGCTCACCCCGTTGCCGCTGCCCGTGCCCAGTGCGCTCCAAACGCCGGTTGTCAGGTTGACCTTCGCCACACGATTCGCGCTGACGGTCGTGCCGCCGACGTTCGCCGTCGTGAAGTCCCCGCACGCATAGAGGTCGCCGCTCCCGCTCAGCGCCAGAACAAAGACACTGGCGCTTAGCCCAGCGCCGTCCGTGCCGAGCTTGCTCCAGCCGGGCGTCGTCGTGTTGAACTTCGCGATACGGTTCGCGCTGACGGTCGTGCCGCCGACGTTCGCCGTCGTGAAGTCCCCGCCCACATAGAGGTCGGTACCGCTCACCACCAGGCCCCTGACAGCGCCGTCTAATCCGTTGCCGCTCCCGGTGCCCAACGCGCTCCAGGCACCATTTGTCGTGTTGAACTTCGCCACGCGATTCGCCGTGATGTCTATGCCGGAGTTCGCCTGCGTGAAGGCTCCGCCCACGTAGAGGTCGCTTCCGCTCACCGCCAGGGCAAGGACACTGTTGCTCACCCCGTTGCCGCTGCCCGCGCCAAGCTTGCTCCAGGTGTTGGTCAGCGTATCGAACTTCGCCACATTGTTCGCGCTGACGGTCGTGCCGCCCACGTTCGCCGTGTCGAATACCCCGCCCACATAGAGGTCGCTCCCGATCACCGCCAAAGCATAAACACCCGGAAAAGTACCGCCTGTCACCCCGTTACCGCTGCCCGTGCCGAGCTTGCTCCAGGTGTTGGTCAGCGTATCGAACTTCGCCACATTGGTCGCCGCAATATTGTTCGCGCTAAAGAATACGCCGCCGACATAGATGTTCGTCCCGCTAACCGCCAGGGCCAAAACCTTACAGGATTGGCTAACCCCCCCGTTGTTCATATTGAGAGGCACCCCGTTGGGCATATTGAACTGCGTATCCCAGAAGTCGCCCGATGCCGCCGCCACAAAGCGGGGCGCGCCAGTCGCGCTGTATTCCATGCGGAAGCCGCTCGTGTTAAAGCTGCCATTTGCGCCCGCGCGCAGCGAACCATCCGGGTTGAGCGCCGCCGCCAGACCATTCCGGTCGTGGGCCGCTGGCGTCGTCTGCCCGGCGCTCAAACGCTGGCTGTAGACGCTGGCGCCAACGCGCCAGGCGGTGAAACTCAGACCAATCAGGACGGCCAGCACACAGGCGAACCGCATCGAACGAACCAACACTGGATACTTGGGGGTGAACATAAGGGAAGCTCCTTTTGCTTGCTGCATTGATAGAGGCACCATCTGGACGCGCAGGCAGTCTTTGCCTACGCAGACAGCTTGCGGCGCAGACAGCGCTGCGGGCTACCGCTCGGCAGCGGGCCAGCCAGGCGGCGTCGCGCTTGCACACTTGGATTTCTTCGCTGATCGTCAGGATCACAGATCCCCGCCGTGGCTGTTTGCTTTCACAGGCCGAATGGCCTGGGCGGGTTCGTGTTAGATGGGCAAGTGTTTGCTGTGTGGGAGCGTGGAGTGCGCCGTGCCAGTATCACACTCACTCAATCGAGTTGTCTATTCCGAACAAAACTCCGGGGCAGTTTAAATTTCACGGTGGCGAAATGCTATCCAATTTAGGACAGCCTTGAAAAAAAGTTTTCGACGGAGACGAGGGCGCTGGCGCATCATCTGCGCCGCGCACGACGGCCGCCGCGCCCGCCCGTCGCCCCACCGCGTGCAAGCTGCTCTTGCTTGCGCCTACGCGCCAAGTGCGCAAAACTCAAAGCACCCACGACGGCCAGCACGTGACACGAATAGTTCGCGCGTGACAATCGTGATGCTGGTGCGCTGTATCATTGCCCTTTCGTTGCGCTTCTTTGAGTCGCGCTGCTAAACTGCGCTCGGCGTCAGCAACCCCACGCTGGTTGTCCACTGCGTCTGACCAAATCAATTTAGGCGAGAGGCCGCGAAAAAGTCCTAAATTGAGTGCTAAATTTTTCCGAAGATTTCCAAAGGCGGGTTTATGTCGAAGCCTGAGAGTGCTTTATACGAGTTCGGCGAATTTCAATTGGACGCCGCCCGGCGCGTACTCTTGCGCCGGGGCGAGGCGGTGGCAATTACGCCCAAGGTTTATGAAGTGCTGTTCGCGCTGGTGGAAACAGCCGGGCAGTCACTGAGCAAGGATGAATTGTTGCGGCGTGTCTGGCCGGATACGGTGGTTGAAGAGAGCAATCTGACAGTCAGCGTTTCGGCGCTGCGCAAGGTGCTGGGCGAAGGGCGCGGCGAGCATCAATTCATCGCCACGCTGCCCGGCACCGGCTATCAATTTGTCGCCCCGGTGGCCCTGGTCAGTCAGCCGGAAAACGACCCGTCCGCCGCCCCTACGCGGGCCTCGGTAACCACCATGTCCGTGCTGCGGCTGGAACAGCAGACCATTTCCCACACTGTGATGGAAGCACCGCCCGAGGGTGCAAGGCAGGAGCGCTTGACGCCGCTCCGCGCATTGGCTGCGCCCGCGCGCCGTTTTACCCAGGCGCGGCGCTGGCTGGCGGTGGGTGGGGCGGTGCTGGTGGGCGCGTGGGCCTTGTATCTCTGGCGCAGACCGCCCGTCACCATCGGCCAGGTGCGTTCGCTGGCCGTGTTGCCGTTCAGCAATTTGGGCGGGCCGCAACCGGATGAAATGCTGGGCCTGGGCCTGGCCGATGCGTTGATCACACGGCTGAGCAACACGGGCGGTATGGCAGTGCGCCCGACCGGCGCGATTCAGTATTACGCCAGCGCGCAACGCGACGCGCGCGCCATCGCGCAAAAGCTGGAAGTCGAAGCCGTGCTGGATGGCCACCTGCAACGCAGCGGCGATCAAGTGCGCCTGACCGTGCAATTGGTGCGCACTGCCGACGGCGTCCCACTCTGGGCCGAAAGCTTCGACGAACCATACACCAACCTGCTGGCCGTCCAGCAAGTGATTTCCGAACGCGTGGCCCACGCGCTGACCTTGCAGCTCAACCGCGCCCAGCGCCAACGCTTGCAGAAAAACTACACGGCCAACCCCGAAGCCTTTCAGGCGTATTTGACTGGTCGCTATTTCTGGAACAAGCGCACGCCCGCCGAAGTCAAAAAAGCCATTGGTTATTTCCAGCAGGCCATCGAACTCGATCCGAGTTATGCGCAGGCCTGGTCGGGGCTGGCGGATTCTTACCTGATCTTGGGCATCCCCTTTCTGATGCTGCGCGCGGAGAACCAGGCCGAGAATATCGCCAAGGCGCGGGCCGCCGCTGAGAAGGCGCTGCAACTGGACGACACGTTGGCCGAAGCGCACACCTCGCTGGGCGGCATACTGGCAAGCGCGCTCGTGCGTGAGGACGCCGCCGCGCACCGCGAATTCGCCCGCGCTATCGAACTCAATCCCAACTACCCGGCGGTCTATCAATATCAGGCGATGGATTACCTCGCCGAAGGCGAACCGGCGCTGGCGCTCGCCGCCTTGCAGCGCGCGCGCGCACTCGATCCGCTCTCGCCCCCCACCTACACGAATATCGGCGTGGCGCTGTATTACCTGCGCCGCTACTCCGAGGCGGCCACGCAACTCAATAAGGCCCTCGAGCTCGATCCCAAGCTGATCCGCGCTCATTGGGAGTTGGGCCGTGTTTACGAGGCGCAACAGCAATACGACGCGGCCATCGCATCCCACCAAACCGCCGCGCGGCTCTCGAACAATGGCCCGCTCGCGCTCAGCAGCCTGGGTCACGTTTATGCGCTGCAAGGCCGCCGCGCCGAGGCAGAACAACTGCTGGCCCAGTTACGCGCCGCTTACGACCAAGGCCAGGTCCCGGCCTCCTGCCCCGCCATTATCCACGTCGCACTGGGCGAAACCGCGCAAGCCCTGGACTGGCTGGAAAAAAAACCGCGCACCTATCCGCTAGGATCGCTCAAGGTAGACCCGTATCTCGACCCGCTGCGTGCCGAAGCGCGCTTCCAGGCGTTGTTGCCGCCGGGCAGCCGGGCTAATTGAGCCTGGCTGAGAACTCTTTGGCGGCAACGCGGCAGGCGGCGTTACCTGGTACTCCATCAAGCTGAAACTGATGGATGTGGGGCAAGCTGACATCCATGCCATTACCCACATTTTTTACTCTCCCGGATGCCCCGGCCTTGTGCCGGGGAGGCTCACGTTTGCTGCTACCAACAAGGGCGCGGAAGTTTAGGATGCCCCGGCCTTGCGCCGGGGAGGTTCATGCTGGCTGCTACAGCGCGAACGCTGAATCCCTGGATGCCCCGGCCTTGC
>JAYUCP010000462.1:0-3875 GCA_043740245.1 Acidobacteriota bacterium
CGCTTTGCCCTTGAAGCGAAAGACGGTCGTGCGCGGCAGCACGTGCAGGCGCGGCAGTTGCGCCAGCGAGTTGATGAGCGATTCGGTCAGGCCGTCCGACAGGTATTCCATCTCAGGATCGCCGCTCGCGTTGGTGAAGGGCAGAATGGCGAGCGAATCTATCGGCTTGGTGTTGCCCGCCAGGAATGCGAAATAGCCGCCGACTGTCACCAGCAGCAGCAACAGCAGCGCCAGCGCGACGCCGAGTCTGTGCCGTTTCATTTCACCAAGGATGACGGCGGCGCTCGAAGTCGTGCGCGCGGGAGCCGCATCATTCGTCGCGGCCTCGGCTGGCGCGTTCGTTGCCGCGCCTTCCGGCGAAAGCCCGCGCGTCCCGGCGCTGCCATCTGAAGGCGCGGCGACAAACGCCTGCGCGCCTTTCAGTCTCGCCTCAAACTCGATCTCCTGCTTCAAGTCGCTGAGGTCAATCAACAGGTCCTTGACGTGCTGGTAGCGTTGCTCACGGTCTTTGCGCAACGCCTTGCTGACGATGCGTTGCAACTCGCCGGGGACGGCGGGCGCGTGCTGCGCCAGCGGCAGCGGCTCTTTTTCGACGATGGCGATGATCACATCGGTGGTCGTCGCGCCGGTGAACGGCACGCACCCGGCGAGCATTTCATAGAGCACAATGCCCAGGCTGAAGATGTCGCTGCGCGCGTCCACGTCGTGCAAGCCGCGCGCCTGCTCCGGCGACATATACCCGACCGTGCCCATCACCGTGCCGGGATTCGTGATCTGTTTTTGTGTTGCGACTTCCGAACCGATGGGCTGGTTGCGTGGCCGCTTCAATTTAGCCAGACCGAAGTCGAGAATCTTCAGGCGCTCATCTTTCGTGACGAACAAGTTCTCCGGCTTCAAGTCGCGATGCACGATGCCTTTCTCGTGCGCGGCGGCGAGTCCGCTGGCGATCTGCTGCGCGTACTCAATCGCTTTGCGCGGAGCCAGCGCGCCGTCTTTGAGTTGCGTGCGCAATTCCATGCCTGCCAGCAATTCGGCGACGATGAAGGGCGCGCCCTCGTGAGTGCCGATGTCGTAGATCGTCAGAATGTTCGGATGATTCAACGCCGATGTTGCGCGCGCTTCCTGTTCAAAACGGCGCAACCGGTCGGCGTCTTTGGCGAAATCAGCGGGCAGGACTTTGATGGCGACTTCGCGGTCGAGGCGTGTGTCACGGGCACGATAAACTTCGCCCATCCCGCCCGCGCCGAGCGACGCGACGATTTCATAAGCGCCAAGCTGCGCGCCGGGCACAATGGTCATTGGTGATGGGCCTCCGCGATGGGTTGGTAAAGCGCGCGTAGTGTATGGCAGCGCGGCGGCATTTGAAATACGCCGCCGCGCCTGTTGGGTGTGCGGTGTCCGTAGCCCGACCGTCAGCGAGGGCTACATTGGAGCGGTCTCCCTTCGGAGCAACGGTGCATCGTATCGAGGTAGCCCTCGCTGACGGTCGGGCTACGGACACAAACAATTCGCAACCGATCTAAAACGTCGCAATCGGATTGAGCGGCGAGCCCGTGCCGCCTGTGATCGGCAACGGCGCGGCGCTCAGCAAAAACGTCCAGCGTTTGCGTTGCGCCGTGGCGGCGCTCAATGGGCCCAAATCGCAGTTGTCGAAGATGTGCACACCCATCGCATTCAGCGTCAGCAAATGCACGGGATGCGAGATGCCTTCGATGCCGGAGGGCAACACGTCGCTGGCGGCATCGCTACCCAGCAAGGCTACATCGCGGTCTCTGAGCCACTTCGCGCACGAGGCGTGCAGGCCCGCCGTGCCTTGCTCGGCGTCCCACGGCCCAAGGCCCGCACGGCGCGCCCAGCGTCCGGTATGGATGAACACCGCATCGCCCGCGCCGACCTTGATGCCGGCGCGCTTTTCCCAGGCGTCCAAATCCGCCGGATAGATCGCCACCGCGCCGTCCAGATAGGGCACGCCTTTGAGCGCGGCCATGTCCATCAGCACGCCGCGCGTGAAGATGCCCTGTTTCAGATTGGTGATCGCCAGCTTGCCCGCGCCTTTGGCGGTGACTTCCTGGCGCGCGAAGCCGTTGTACATTTTGCCCTGATAAAAGATGTGGCAGAGCGAATCCATGTGCGTGTGCTGATAGCCGTGAAAGTTGACGCCGAAGCTGTCGGCGCCCCATTGCAATTCATCATCGAGCAGCATGGTGTGCTGGTACGGATTCGGATTATCCACCGCGCGCTCGGTGTTCGATTCGCGCGCGAGCGAGACGGCGACACCCTCTTTGACCAGCGCGGCGGCGGCTTTGCGTTTGGCGGGCGTGATCAGATTGAGCGCGCCGAGTTGATCGTCTTTGCCCCAGCGGCCCCAGTTGGAAAGCTCGGTCATCAGGCGGTCAATGTCGGCCTTGGTCAGTTTGGCTTGAGCTTGAACGCTGTTGGAAGGCAGCACAGCAATCGCCCAGACAAACATGGCGGTAATGAGTAAAACCGCTGAAAGGTATTTGCGATTCATCTTATCTCCTTTTGCAATTACTGCTTGGTAATCACTTCGTCCAGATTAAACAGCAGGCTGGCCGTCGTGGCATAAACCGCCAATTCCGCCGCCTTCAATTTATCATCGTTGCGTTTGTCGCCGACGCTCAGCAGTTGCGCAATGGCGGACGGGTTGCCGGTGAAATACGCTTGCTGTTTGCTCAGGTTGCGCAACAGCACTTGCAACTCGCTGGCGCTGGGTGCGCGCGCGGTCAACACACGAAAGGCCCAGGCCAGGCGTTGCTGCGGTGTCGCGCCGCCTTCCTTGAGCATGCGTTCGGCCAGCAGGCGCGCGGCCTCGACATAAGTCACATCGTTCATCAGGTTCAGCGCTTGCAACGGCGTGTTGGTGCGTGTGTCGCGCACGGTGCAAAACTCGCGCGCCGAAGCATCAAACACCTGCATCGTCGGCGACAACACCGTGCGCTTCCAAAATGTGTACAAGCTGCGCCGCCACAGCCCCGCGCCTTTATCGAGTTCGTAACCGGTCAAGCCGGAGAAGGCCATGTCTTTGTACAAGCCAGCGGGCTGATAGGGTTTGACCGAAGGGCCGCCGCGCTGTTCGACCAGCAAGCCCGCCGCGAACAGCGCCTGATCGCGGATCATCTCGGCCGACAGCCGGTAACGCGGGCCGCGGGCGAGCAGGCGGTTGTCAGGGTCGCGTTGTTGCGCTTGCGGTGTGAGCCTAGACGACTGGCGATAGGTCGCGCTGGTCACGATGGTTTTAAGCAGGGCTTTCACGTCCCACTTGGCGGATTTGAGATTTGGGATTTGAGATTTGAGATTCGCCGTGTCCCTCCCTCTCCCTTTCTCCCACTCTCCCTCGCCAAACGAAACGGCCAGCCAATCCAGCAATTCGGGATGCGAGGGCAATTCGCCTTGTAGGCCGAAATCTTCGACAGTTTTGACGAGGCCCGTGCCAAACAGCATTTGCCACAAGCGATTGACCGCGACGCGGCTGGTGACCGGATGGCCGGGGCTGGTCAGCCATTTGGCAAAGCCGAGGCGGTCGTTCGGCCAGGCAGCCTGCCAGGCGGCCAGGACTGACGGGACGTTGCGCGTGACCGGTTCACCGGGCGCATCATAGGCGCCACGTTTGAGCAAATAGGCCAGACGCGGCGTGGGCATTTCGGCCATCACCATCAAATTCGGGAAGGTCTCTTCCAACGCTTGCTTGCGCTGTTTCAAGTCATGCAACTTCTCCGTCAACGCACGCCAGCGCCGCTGTAGTTGTGATTGCCGCTGCAACCTGGGAGTGATGGGAGTGATGGGAGTGATGGGAGTGATGGGAGTGATGGGAGTGATGGGAGTGATGGGAGTGATGGGAGTGATGGGAGTGATGG
>JAYUCP010000463.1:0-9407 GCA_043740245.1 Acidobacteriota bacterium
CTGCCCCGGTGGCAGCAGACGGAATCGAGGGCGTCAAAGGCGACCGGGGCAGACACGCAGGTCTGCCCCTACGTTGCGTATGGTTGTTGCAGGTCGCACACAACTGCAAACCGCTATAATCACCGGCTATTATCACGACGATTGGCACATCCAGATCAAACACCGCCAAGCCCTGGCCAAACGGTTGAAACTGGCGGCGGGCAGTTGCAATTGCACCTGCCGCAACGCTTCGGCGCGCCCCAGCCCGCGCGCAATTTGCCGTAATAGGCGCTCATCAAATCTTTGGTCACGTTGTCGTTCACCTTCCACAAACTGGTCAATTGCGCTTCGGCCCCGGCCAGCACCAGCGCGCGCCGCAAGCCATACACGCCTTCGCCATTGCGGACTTCGCCGACGCCGGTTTCGCAAGCCGAGAGCACGACCAATTTTGTGCCCCACAAATCGAGCGCGGCCGCTTCGTAAGCGGTGAGGATTCCGTCCTCTTTGTCATCGGCGCCGCTCTTGCGCTGATTCGCGCCCGCCAGTGCAAGCCAGGCGCGCAACAGCGGGTTCTCGACACTGCCTTCCTTTTTCTGATCTTCCAAAAAGACCCCATGTGTCGCGATGTGCAAAAGCAACGGACGATGCACCTGTTTGAGCGCGCTTTCGGTTGCCTGTTTGTCCAGGAAGAGTTGCGCCCGCGGCCACAGCAGCTTGATCGCTTGTGCTTCCGCGCCCGCGCTAGGCAAGGGTTCAAAGCGTCCAACGGTCGCTACGCCTCGGCTCACCCGTCCGCCACGCCCGTCATCCGCAACCGCTACGAGCGGGGCCGCCACCGCTCCGCTGCCGTCATCGTAATCGGGCGCGGCAAACACCAGCACGTCAGCCTTGCTTTCATGCTTGGTCTGCAAGCGCAACAAATCGCGCCCACTGGTCAAATAAATGAACAGGTAATCTTCGACCAGATAGCGCCCCCGTTCATCAATCAGCGCGGCAAAGGACATCAGGTTGAGCGCGCCATCCGGGGCGAGGAACACTTGCCGGAGATTGCCCAATTGCGCGCGCACGGGCTGCATCACCAACGCATCCACCTGCCGCGCCAGCTTGCGCACATCCGGCGAAGCTTGCCCTGCGGAGGTTTCGTGATTCAGATCGAGGGCTTTACGCCAGGCTTCTACGAGAGGCTCAATCTCGTGCGCCGCGCCCAAGTCAACCCAACGCGGCGGTCCTTCCGGCAGCAAAATATAAGCGACATATCTGGCCGGCAGGGGCCGTTGCGCTTGTTCATCGAAGGGTTCAAAACGCGCGAAGTCCACCAGCGCGGCACGCGCGGGCAGCGCCTGTTGCACAGCTTCCAGCGTGACGGGTTGCGTTTGCACGCGGTATTCGCGGCTGCGTTCACTGAGCGTGCGCTGCAACTGTTCAAGCTCCTGCGTGAGTTGTGCGACCTGCGCAGCCTGATCTTTTTCAACGTGCAACGCGGTGGCCAGACGCGCGAGTTGGCTTTGCTTGTTGAGCAGGTCGTTAAAGAGCGGCACCAATTCTTTGCTCAAGCTGTTGCGCAATAACCAGACCGTCAGGCTCATTTCGTCCTGCACGCGCGCTTTGCGCTGTAGCCAGGTCGTAAACGCCAAACGCAGAGCAGCCGCAGAGTGCGGCGCGTATTTGGCGTGTAAGGTAAGCGTCTCGTTGGTTTCGTCCCGCGCCAGCGCCAGCAGTTTGAGTTTCTCCCACTCCGTGCCAGCGACTAGCAGACGGCTCAAATCCGCCTCGGTAATTTCAACCGCTTGCTGCTGTATGGCGAGCGCCGCCTCAAGCTGTCCGGTGGCTAAATGCAACCGGCGCCAATCACGCATGAGCCGAGCCAAGGCCGGAGACTGGCCGGTTTTTTCCAAGCTGGCGCGGGCCTGCCGAAAGGCCTCGGCTGCCGGTTGGTATGCTCCTTTCGCCAGGAACAGATTGCCTAATTGCCGCCGCACATTCCCCTGTTGAACTGGGGGCTCTCCATCTTCTCCCAACGCGATCAACTGCCGAAAGAAAGACTCGGCTTGGGCATAGTCGCCTTTCTGCTGGTACAACATTCCGAGCCGCAGCAGCAATTCAGGTTTCCGTCCATAGCCACCACTCTGCACGACAGGATTCTGAAATAATGACCACGCGCGGCGTAAGTGCCGTTCCGCCCCAGCCAAATCACCTTGCTCAAGTAAATCTCCGCCGAGGTTGACGAGCGCTACAACGATTTTCCCATGACAACCGGACTCAGCCTGACAAGAATCCGGCTCGGCAAGCAACCGCTCAACCATTAGCGCAACGCGCTTGAACAACTCATTTGCGCGTGCAGTTTCTCCCAACTCCCGCAAGTTACTCGCTAAATCACTCAGGATGTCGGCGAGAAAAGCCTGATCAAATTCCATCCCCTCTGCCGCAGCAACGGCCATACGAAACCAGCGCTCAGCCAGCACCGGGTTGTCTTCTTTAGCCAACAGTTGATAGAGCAAGGCAACTTGATAGTCATACGGCCCCAGCATGTGCTCACGATTGATGGCCGCAATTTCACGTACCTGCTCGATGCGCTCGCGATCACCGTAATACCCGCGCAAGGTGTACAAATTCGTGAGGATGATCGCCAGGTTTCCGATATTGCCCTCATCCGGGGGCAACAAGCGTTGAAAGACAGCCAAGCTGTGTTCACCCAATTTGATCATTCGATCAAATTCCTTCTCCTCCCTGAGCAACTTACGATCAGCCGCCGTCCCGGAGCTGTAACGGCCTTGCATTGCCCCGGCTTCATCCAACACCTTTTGCGCCTCTTGCAACGCGCGATCATCGGCATTGGCTGGCCGTTGTTCGACCCACGTGAATTGGTACTGACCGGCAGTCTGCTGATAGGAGACTGGTGTGAGTTCGACCCGGTAAACACCTGCGTGGTCTATCACCAATTTCGGCACATGCAACCTGCCCTGCGGTTTTTGAACTCCCGTTCGGAACCGCTGAAACAGCCGCTCACCGGTTGGGCTGTAGATTGTCACCTCAATGATGGTGTCACGTTGCCACAACTCGAACTTCACGAATTGCCCGGCTTCCAGTTTGATCAGATAGGTGTGGCGTTCGCCCAATGCCAATGCGCGCTGGATCGGTTTGCCCAAGCCTAGCGCCACCGGCTCTGCAGCCTGCCGCTGTTCTTGCGCGAATGGCCGGGCGGCAGCGGGAACCCCAGCCAGCCAACACAAAAACACGCTCACACAAAGCAGCGCACCTGCGCGGCGGCAAAGTTGTAGAGACATTGATCCCTCCTTGAACTGAGTAAAAGCCGGCTTGTCGGTATTGCAGTTTCCGTGATGCCACGGCTGTGGCAGTGGCAGTGGTACTCTAACGAAAGCCAGTCAACTGCCAGCTTGCGCCGAGTGCTACTGCGTTTGGTCGCGCACCCATTGGCGGAACTCGCGCAAGGCTGCGCTTTGCCCGACGGCGAGGCTCTGTTCCAAAAACCGCACGACATCCGCCGCTGTCAAAAACGGAAAGGCGCGGCTGGTGGCGGCTTCGACGTAGCCTTGTTCGCCGAGCTGCAGAAACTGTAATTGCTCTTCGTGGTAGCGCCAGATTTCAGGCACGCCAAGGTTGGCGTAAATCGGCAGACGGGCGAGCGATTCGCTGGTGATGTCAATCTCGACCGCGATGTCGGGCGGCGGTGGCGGCACGGCGGGATCGAAGCGCTTCACGCCGATCACGCGCGCCGCGTTTTGAATGTAAAAGCAGGTGTCCGGTTCCAACCCCTGCAGCCAGCCTTCGTATTTGAAGGTGGTTGAGCCGAGGGCTTCCATGTCCAATTCCAATTCATCGGTCAGCCCCCGCAGAAGGTGCGAGATGAACTCCTTATACATTTCATGTTCAGGCAACGGCATTATGATCTCCAATCTCCCGTGATCGTAGCTGAGGCGCGCCCGGTAACGCGCGCCCAAAGCCTCAAGCAATTGTTCATACTCGGCCCAGGTGACGTGCTGAAACATCAGCGTGCCACCCGCCGGCAGATAGGCAATGGCCTCCAGATAAGCCGTAGTTTGATTGTAGGTTTGCGTTTTGACCGCGACAGCCATCGTACTCTTTTCCCCCTTTTTGGAACTGGTTGAATCAGGCGGCCCCGATTCTAGCCGCAGCGCCGAAATTCCGCCACGCCAGCTTTCCCCCGCAGATTTTTTTTGGCCTGACAAAATTTTCTTGCAGCACTCGCCGCGTATTCCGCACTACTCAATGCAACCGCCAATCCCACTCGCTGCGTGACCGCGACTGCGGCCAAGCCTGGGGCGGGGTCTGTCCGTTGCCGCCGCGCTGACAGCAGCAGGCGCAGACAAACCAACGGCAACCAAGTCATGAAACAAACGCCCAAATCCGCCAGCGCTGGGCTGTTCGACCGGCACGGCGCGCCGCAACATTACCCGCCCGGCATCACGCTGCTGCGGCAGGGCGCGGCGGTGCGCGAGGTTTACGCGCTGCAACACGGGCTGGTGAAACTGGCGCACCCCGCCGCCAACGGGCGCGAATGCGTGCTCGGTTTGCGCACGGCGGGCGATTGGCTCGGCGCAGCAGCAGCGGTGTTGCAAGTGCCCGCGCCTTGTTCGGCCCTCACGTTGACCGGCTGCGAACTCTACCGTCTGCCGGTGGCCGCGTATTTGGACAGGCTCAAAACCGACCCCGACTTTGCCTGGGAGCGGCACGCCGCGCTGAGCCGCGAGTTGACCAATCAAATGCAGCACGCCGCCGATTTGGTCTGCGCTTCGGGGCGCCAGCGATTGGAACAGGTGCTCTGGCAAATGGCGCGCGAATTGGCCGCACCAGCCAGCGGGCCGCCCGGCAAAGCTGCTGGCAAGCTTGCTGGCAAACACCTCAAGGTACGGCTGCAATTGCCGCTGCAACAACAGGAACTCGCCGCGTTGATCGCGGTGACGCCCGCGCACTTGAGCCGCTTGTTCAACAAACTGGAACAGGCCGGTCTGTTGCGCCGCGACGATGGCTGGGTCGTGCTGCCCGCGCCTGACCGGCTCTGGCGCGCACGATAGCAGAGTGGCCGCCCGGCGTCCTTGATGTAGATCAAGAACCGGCTTGACCTAGATCAATGACAGCGCGCGCCACGCCGCTTTAGCATACGCCGCCCCAATTGACCGTAACGCCATTGTCACGCCAAAGGGGGAAGGTATGCCGATCTCAACAAAGCTGCTGTGCGGCGGCTGGCTGCTGGCCGTTTGCCAGATGTGCGCGTGGGCGCAAACCACCGCCGACACGTCCGGCAACATTGCGCCGCCGCTGGCACGGACGAGTTTTTTCTTTGAAGCCGAACGTCTCGCCGGTCAGCGCGCCGCGCCGTTCACGCAATTCACGCTGATCGTGAATCGCAGTCTGGCGCGCGCGCCGCGCTATTCCTGGCAGCTTGCGGCGGACGGTTGGGCCGGGGGCGCTGAAGCCTATGTGTCAGCGCGCCTGGACGCCTGCCGGCGCGTGGCGGGCGAAGCTCATTCGATCCAGACCTGCGGCGGGCTGGGTGTTTATCACGACGTGCGCGCGGGCGGCATCTCGCCCGTGGCGGCGATTAGCGCGGCGGGCGAATGGTGGCGCGGACGCGTGAGCAGCTACGCGCTGTTTGAACGCGCCTTCACCGTGCCGACGTTCACCTATTACCAGGCCGAGGCGGCCGTCGCACTGTGGCACGGGCGGCGCGCACGCGTTTCAGCAGGCGTCCTCAGCCGTTCGATTCAACACCTCGGCGGCAAGCTGGCCGTCGAGGTGGCCGAGCGCGCGCAAGTTTTTGTGACGGCGGGCAGCGGGCGGGCGACGGTGGGGATGGGCTTGCGGTTTTGAGTTAGCGCCCGATGCGGTACGGGGAGTGGTAGCGACCTGGTGACTCCAAGTCGCACACACCCGGATGCACCAGGTCGCTACCGCTCCCCGTACCGCATCGGCCCAGCACTGTAGGAACAAACAATGCTGTTGGTGAAAGCACAAGCAGGCCAGAGCGCGATTCACGGCATCGGTCTCATCGCGCAAGCATTCATTCCCGCAGGCACGCGCGTGTGGGCCTTTCAACCGGGCTTCGATTTGGTGTTCACCGCCGCGCAATTGGCGGCGCTCTCCGCCGTGGCTCGGCAGCAGGTGCATTGGTACGCCTATTTCGATCCCCGGACAAAGCTTTACGTGTTGTCGGGCGACGACGACCGCTTCACCAATCATTCGGACGAGGCGAACACGACGGACGAGGCGCTTGAGACTTACGCCGCGAGCTACGCGGTCAGGGCGATTCGGGCCGGTGAAGAGATCACCTGGGATTACCGCGCATGGATAGCAGTGAATAACGGCTTCGGCGTAAGACAGGTAGTAAGCGGGCTGAGACTCAGTCGCCAAGGCGTTCCAACTCCGCGCAGGTGTCTTTGTACTTCTCGTACATACGCTCGAAATCGGCCAGCAATTCGTCGGAAGGCGCGGGCAGGATTTCGGTTTCAAGCGCGCCTTCCTTCGGGTAGAGCACGACGAACGAACCAGGCGCGACTTTCATGATGTCCGCCATTTCAGTGGGGACTTCCATGATCCAACCGGTTTCAGTTTTTTGTGGAGTAAGGACTGCGCTCATAGGTCTCCTTCTCAAATAGTCTGACGTTCACCTCGTGTGAGCAAAGGGTTTGAGCAATGGGTTGCGACGCGCCGCAGTATAGCCCGCGTAACAACTCAGTGAAAGAGTACGGTTCAGCAAAAGGAAACCAGATGCCGGAACAACAATCAAACAGCTACGACCGCGACTGGAACCCGCGCGCCTACCTGCGTCAGTACTACAGCCAGGATTTTATCCCCGATGACGAAAAGGCCATCTATCAGCGCTTGATCGCGTACCTGCAACGCCGGGGGCGGACGTTCGCCCGCGCGTTGGATTTCGGTTGCGGGCCGACGGTGCATCACCTGACGCCGCTCGCGCCCTGGGTGACGGAGATTCATCTGGCCGATTACCTGCCGGGCAATTTGGCGGAGGTCGGCAAGTGGTTGCGCGCGGACGCGGACGCGCACGATTGGGACCTCACCATCCGGCGTGCGCTGGAAATCGAAACGCGGGGCGCGGTCAGTGACGAGGCCATTGCGGCGCGCAAACGTTTGCTGCGCGGCCAAGTCACGGCGCTCAAACACTGCGACGTGCGTCAGGCGCAGCCGCTGGGCGACGACGCGGTTTATGACCTGGTGCTGTCGGCCTATTGCGTAGACGCGGCGACCACCGACAAAGACGAATGGCGGCGCTGGCTGGGAAATCTGCTGACGCTCTGTGCCGAGGGCGGGACGGTGGTGCTGGTTTCGGTCCGCAAGTCTGCGCAATACCAAGTGGACGATCAGCTTTTCCCGGAGGCCAGTGTGGATGAAACGGACATCGCGGCGGCGCTCGTGGCGGCGGGCTTCGATCCGGGCCGGACATTGATCGAAGCCGTGCCGATCAAGACGTGGGCGGATGTGGCGTTTGATGGAATCGTGATTGCGATTGCGGAGAAGCGGAGCGGGCGGGGTTCGTGGTGAAAAAGCGGCGCGCGTTTAGCGCAGCAATTTGACGTTGTAGCGCTGAATCTTGTCATCCACGCTGACCAGCAGCAGGTCGTGGGTGAGCGCCTGGCAAATCAGCATCCGGTCAAACGGGTCGTTGTGATGCGGCGGGAGTCGTTGCAACTGGGCGGCGCTGGCTTCGTCGAGCGGCAGGCTTTGGATGCGATTGAGCGCGCGTTGTTCTGGGATGAAAACGCTGGGCGGTTTGGGCAAAGGCAAGTGGTTCAGTTGGTATTTGATGGCGATCTCCCAAACCGAAACGGTGCTGAGCAGGACTTCGTTGGTTTCCGCTTCGATGCTCGCCCGCAGCAATTCAGGCAAACGTTCATTGTTGAGGATGAACCAAAGAAAGATATGCGTGTCCAATAAGAGTTTCATCGTCGCTCACTCGCGGCCCTCGAAGGCGGCCAGGATTTCATCGGGCAGTGGCGCGTCGAATTCGGGCGGGATGACGAATTGACCGGCGGCAGAACCGGCACGCCGGCGGCCAGTTGATTCAATCGGCAAATCCGGCGGCAAATCCGCTGTGGCGTCGAGCCAAGCCGTCACCAGCGCGGCCAGCGCCGTTTGTTTTTCCGCCGGCAACTGTGCCACGGCGGTAGCGACTTGATTCCATTGTGTAGTGGTCATAACGCGGCCAGTTTAACAAAGAAGCAGCATGTTTCAAGAAACCATTTTCAACCTCACCCAACATTTGCCAACGCCGCTGCTGGTCATTGACCAGGCGCAGGTGCGCGCCAATCTGCGGCGGATTCAACAGGCCGTGCCGCAGGCCGAAATCTACTACACCGTGAAATGCAACGCCGACCGGCGCGTGCTCGAAACGGTGCGGCAAACGGGCGCGGGCTTCGAGATCGCTTCGCCCAGCGAGGCCGAGGCCTTGGCGCAACTGGGCGTGCCGCCGGAACGCATCCTCTGTCTGCATCCGATCAAAGCGCCTGACTTTTTGCGCGCGCTGCACCGCCAAGGCATTGACGTGCTGGCGGCGGACAGCCTGGCCGAATTGGACAAGCTGGCCGCGTGCGCGCCCGGCAGCCGCGTCGTGCTGCGCGTCAGCGTGTCGAATGAAGGCAGCGTCTTCCCCTTGAGCGGCAAGCTCGGCGTCGAACCGGCGGCGGTGTTGGAACTGTTGCGGCAAGCGGCGGCGCGCGGGTTGCGGCCTTACGGGCTGACGATTCACGTCGGCTCGCAATGTGAGCGGCTGGCGAATTGGACGAATGCGCTGGCGGTTTGCGGCGAGCTTTTCCGCGAGGCCGCAGGCGCGGGCGTGAAGCTGTCGTTGCTCAGCCTGGGCGGCGGTTTGCCCGCGCCTTATGCCGAGGGCGCGTTGTCTTTTGAAGAAATCGGCGCGGCGTTGCGGGCGGGTTTGGCGCGCTTGGAATTGCCGCCGGATTGCCGCGTCAGCATCGAGCCGGGGCGTGGCGTAGTGGCGAGCGCGGGCACGTTGATCGCTTCGGTGGTGGGGCTGGCCGAACGCGCGGCGGGCGCGTGGGCCTATCTGGACGCGGGCGTTTATCACGGCTTGTTCGAGGCCTGCGCGGCGGGCGGCGGCCTGCCGTTTCCGCTGCGTGTCGAACACGGTGGCCGGCCCGCGCGGGTTTACAACCTGGGCGGGCCGACCTGCGACGGCTTTGACATGCCGTTCGAGCGGCGCGCGTTGCCGGAGTTGCGCATTGGTGACCGGGTGGCGATTGAGTTGGCGGGGGCTTATTCGACGGCGCTGGCGTCAACGTTTAACGGCTTTCCGGGGCCGGTGGTGTATGGGTTGGAAGAGTTGGAGTGCGCCGCGCCGATGCGGTACGGGGAGCGGTAGCGACCTGGTGCATCCGCATTTAGCATCATCGGATGAACCAGGTCGCTACCGC
>JAYUCP010000464.1:0-23520 GCA_043740245.1 Acidobacteriota bacterium
GGCCTTGCGCCGGGGAGGTTCACGTTCCTAGCTGGAGTTGTGGGATGCGACGCGAGTAGCTGAAAACGTGAGCCTCCCCGGCGCAAGGCCGGGGCATCAACAGTCTCCGCTTTTGCCTTTGTAGCCGCGAGCGTGAGCCTCCCCGGCGCGAGGCCGGGGCATCGGTAAATTGTCAAGGCTTGAAAGCGACAGAAGCAGTAAGCTCAACCTTTCCGCAACGGAGGTTTTTTTACCACTACGGTTGTTTTCCGGCGTGGGTACATGGTTTGATGGCGGCGCTTTCAACACTTTCTGCAAACGTTATGAAGCTACAAAAACAGACCGCCAAGCTGATACACGCAATTTGGCAATTGCTGCTTTGCGCAGCGTTGACAGCGCCCGCCTTTGCGCACGATCCCGGTTTGAGCAATATCGAATTGCGTTTGGCGGGCGGGCAATTGATCGCTTTCCTGGCCTTCAACCGCGCGGAAATTGCGCCCCTGGTCAACATTGACACCAATGGCGATGGCAAGTACTCGGCGGAAGAATTCGCCGCCGCGCGCCCCAAGCTGGAAGCGTTGGCGAACGCAATGCTGGAAGTCACCGCCAACGGCCAGCGCCTGACCGTGCTGGGCAGCAAGGTCGAACTCGATGACGCCAACGACGTGCTCTTTTACCTCACGTTTGCCGGTGACGCGGCGCTGCCCATCCAGGCGAAATCGTTGCTGTTGCCGAAACTGGCGCGCGGCCACCGGCACGTCATTTCATTGCGCGGCGAACAAGGGCAGACCATCAACGAACAAATTCTGGACGCACAGCACGACACCTTTGACAGCAGCGCCAATCCAACGAATGCCAGCGCCACACAAGCCGCCGCTTTCTCCTTCAGCGAATTCGTCAAGCTGGGCATCGAGCACATTTTCACCGGCTACGATCACCTGGCGTTTCTGTTTGCGCTGTTGATCGTCGGCAGCAGTTTGAAAGAGGCGGCGAAGATCATCACTTCATTCACGCTGGCGCATTCGTTGACGCTGGCGGTGGCGACGCTGGGCTGGGTTACGCTGCGCTCGACCATCGTCGAACCGTTGATTGCGGCTTCGATTGTGTATGTCGGCGTTGAGAATCTGGTGCGGCACAATTACGAGAAACGCTGGTTGCTGACGTGGTGCTTCGGGTTGATTCACGGCTTCGGCTTTGCGTCGGTGCTGCGCGATCTGGGCATCGGCGCGAATGGCGGCGGCGTGGCAATGCCGCTGTTCTCTTTCAATCTGGGCGTAGAGATTGGGCAGCTTTCGCTGGCGGTGCTGGCGCTGCCGCTGATCTGGCATTTGCACAAATCGCCGACGTTTGCGAAACGCTACGTGCCCGTCTGTTCGGTGCTGGTGGCGCTGGTAGGGGCGTATTGGCTGATTCAACGGACGCTGCTCTAAGACACAATGCGGTACGGGGAGCGGTAGCGACCTGGTGACTCCAAGTTGTGCGCATTCGGGGCGTCAGGTCGCTACCGCTCCCTGTACCGCATCACGCAAGGATAACTATGAAAACCATCAACCGACTCATCTGCGCAATCCTGTTTTGCGCGTTCACAATTATGACAACACGCGCTGCTGACCCCGGCCAACAAACGGTCATTTATGACAACGCCGCCACCGCCGTCGCCACGCCGCCCGCCGCTTTTAACGCAAGCAGTGATCTGTGGGTGACGCTGGCCGACCTGACGCGCGCGACCAAGTTCGCGCTCAAACCGCAGGGTGTCTGCCGCGACGAACTCTGCTTCCCGCTGCCGAAAAATCGCAAGACCGCGTTTTTGCGCACGCAAGCCAAGACGACTTGGTTCAACCTCAGTGAGTTCGCGCGCCTGTTACATCAACCTGTTGCGCGCGAAGCTGAGACCTGGTATTTCGGCCCGCGCCTCGAAGTGCAAAACGCTTTTGTTGGTTCGCTGACCGCGCCCGATTTCACGCTACCCGATGTGAATGGCAAGCCGCACGCGCTGCATGACTTTCGCGGCAAGAAGGTGTTGCTGATTACCTGGGCTTCGTGGTGAGGCTGCCGCTTTGACCTGCCAGGCTGGCAGACGTTGTACAGCGAATTGAAGGACAAGAATTTCGAAATCATCTCGGTCGCCGAAGACACCGGCGGCGTCAAAGACGCCAAACCCTGGATTGACGCGGCCAAACCCGAATACACCGTGTTGGTTGACACCCAGCATCTGGTCACGCGCTTGTACGACATGGTCAACGTGCCGACCGCCGTCTGGATCAACGAACAAGGCCGCATCGTGCGCCCGAACGAAGCCGCGTATGTGGACGACCGCTACAAAGGCATGCACCGGTTGGACGCCGCCGAATACCTCGCCGCCATCCGCGATTGGGCGGCCCACGGCGACCAGAGCGAGTATGCGTTGAGTGAAACGGAAATACGCGCGCGCCTGACGCCGCAAAAGCCCGACTGGGCGCTGGCCGCAGCCGAGTTTGCCTTGGGCGAATACCTTTATCACAACGGGCAAGGTGAGGCTTCGATCCGGCATTACAAAGAGGCGCAACGGTTGAACCCCGACAGTTGGAATTACAAGCGCCAGGCCTGGGCGCTGTCGGATGCCGAACGCGAATACGGCACCAGCTTTATGAAAGAAGTGCAGAAGCTGAATGGCAAGCCGTATTACGCGCCGCGCAAGTTGAAGAAAGACGGCAAGCCGTAATCAACCCAGGTCATTTCAAACGCCAAGACGCCAAGCGCGCCAAGAAGACCATGTTTTCTTCTTGGCGCTCTTGGCGTTTGAAACAATCCGCTTAGCGCGCGTTACAGTTGAGTGCGATGTAGATGTAGCAACCACACGTAACGTAGGGGCAGACCTGCGTGTCTGCCCCGGTGGCATTTGTAACCTTCGATTCCGTCTGGCGCGACTGGGGCCGACACGCAGGTCTGCCCCTACGTTGCCGGTCGTACACATCAGCAAACCGCTTAATTCTTGCTGACCTCGACGTAATACAACTCCGTCGCCGCCTCAAACGCATCCTTACCCAACTCCGTCTTCAAGGTCTGCCATTCCGCCGTTGGTTTGATCGTTTGCCATTGTGCCCGTCGCCCTACCTTGATCGGCATTGCGAAGCCTTTCGTCGCCGCCTTCCAGCGATAATCCACGCTGCCCGCGGCAAAGCGCAATTCCAGCACGGGCAAGGCCGCTTGCCGCAAATACTGATCGAAGATCGGCGTCAGGTTCTGGCCCGTTTGCGCGTTGAAAAACTGCACGAGGTCTTCGGTCATGATGTTGCGGTATTTGAACCGCTCGCAATACGCGCGCAAGGTTTTCCACCAACGCGCGTCATCATCCACCACCGAACGCAACGTATTCAAAAACAGCGCGCCCTTGAAATACTGATCCTGCCCCGGCGAGGCATTGACGCCGTGCGCCGTGATGATCGGCTGTTGATTGCGCACCTTTGTCTTGTAACCGTTCGTGTATTTCAGCGCGTCTTCTTTGCCGAACAGCGCTTCGACATAAACGCATTCGGCATAGGTCGCCCAGCCTTCGTGAATCCATTGATCCGAAACATCGGCGGCAGTGATGCTGTTGCCGAACCATTCGTGCGCGCTCTCGTGAATGATGATGAAATCAAACTTCAGACTGACGCCCACGCCCGTCCAGTCGCGTTCGAGATAGCCGTTGGCAAAGCGGTTGCCATAGGTCACGGCGCTCTGATGCTCCATGCCTGAGTACGGCACTTCGATCAGTTTGTAGCCGTCGCGCTTGAAGGGATACGGGCCGAAATACTTTTCAAACGCCACGATCATCGGTTTGGCCTGGGCGAACTGGCGCTTGGCCTTTTCGAGGTTTTCGGGCAGGCAGTAAAAATCCAGCGTCAGGTCGCCGAGCTTGTCGCTGAAATGTTCGTACTGGCCGATGTTGACCGAGACGTTGTAGTTGTTGATCGGATAGCTGATGTTCCAATCCCAGCGCGTGTAACCATCGCCCAAATCTTTTTTGCCGACGAAGCGCCCGTTCGACACATCGGTCAATGCGCTGGGCACGGCGATGTGCAATTGCATGCTCTCGACTTCGTCCTGTTGCTGATCTTTGTTCGGCCACCAGATGCTTGCGCCGATGCCCTCGCACGCGGTCGTGATCCAGGGCCGCCCCGCCGGGTCTTTGCGAAAGCTGATGCCGCCGAAACGCCCCGTCTCTTGCGGCGCGCCCGAATAATAAAACTCGATGGCTTGCACCGAGCCCTGTTTGAGCGGGGCGGGGAAGTCAACCCAGACCGTGCCCAACTCGCGCGTGTATTTCAGTTCGGTCGTGCCGTGCAGAATTTTGTCTACGTTAAGGTTGGCGAACAGGTCGAGCTGGATGCGCGTGTCCGGCTTGAGCATGCGGAAGCGAATCGTATTCTTGCCGCTGATGAATTTCTTGTCGGGATCTACGCGAATGGCTAGGTCGTAAGAGAGCAAATCGTTATTCGCCCGCCATTGACTATATTCGGCGCGCAGGATGTCGGCGCGGGAGGGCGTTTTGGGGGCAGGCGTTTGTGCCGTGACCAGCGTAGCCAGGGCGAATAACAGACAAACGAAGCGGGACGTGTGGTGTAATTGCATTGGTTTTCCTCTCAACGGTCAAGGTTAGGTTTGGTTTGATGCTGATCCTTGCTTATTTGCAATGGCTTCTTTTCGCAAAGCATCTGCCTCACGAATTTTCGCTGGACGAACGTATAGTTGATAGAGGACATCTTTCATTAACTGCAAGAGCACGGTGGCTCGCGCCGGAGATAATGCTGGTAAATGTGGATGGGCACCATCATGACCCGTGAGCATGATGGCGCGGAGTTGTTCAAATGTTTCCGAATCAGTTACACCCATGCTGTTTAGCTCTTCGATTTGCGCTTGAACCTTAGTGGTGCCGTTAGCGCCAAAAGATTCCGATATGCTTTGAATGCAGCGGCGACACATTGAGGCAAATGCGTTCCAACAGGAGTTGGCGTAACAAGTTAATGCCTCCCTAAAATCCTCAAGTACCGCGCCTTCGAGATATTGCATTTCAAAAGGCTCTAGTGCAGTTGTTATTTGCTCAAATGAATCCGATAACTGCACTGGGTTGTTGAGACCTGCTACTTGGAAACGCAGAAATACTGCTCTATTGCATGTGCTGCACCGATAGACGATCCCGGTTTCAGTTAGCTTAAAACGATGCAACAGTGCGTATTTGGGAACAGCGATTGGTATGAGGGCCGATTGTGTGGAACAGTGGGGGCACCGCAGGTTGACTGGATTATCGATGAGATGCTGAATTTCATCATTGCCTTTAATTTCCATTTGTTTACCTTTTTAACTTTGGGAATGGACAACATAATTTGTCCTAAAAGCTACTGCTGAACGATTTGGTTGCTAGCAGATTTTCGCTTATTGCCCCGCAGGTTTTGGCGCAGGCTGCAACGCTTCCAAATGCAAATTGATCGTCACTTCGTTGCCAATGTCGAGGCCGCCGGTGGGCATGGGGCCGCCGTAGTTGATCCCGTAATCGCGCCGGTTGATTTTGGTCTGCGCTTCGATGCCGAAACGGGTGTTGCCCTTCGCATCCATGACCGCGCCGGTCATGGTAAACGGGAAGGAGAGCGGTTTCGTCACGTCCTTGATCGTGAGATTGCCGTGCAGCACGTAGCCGTCCTTGCCTTTGCGTTCGACGCGAGTGCTCTTGAAGGTCATGTCGGGATACTTGGCGACCTCAAAGAAATCCGCGTTGCGCAGGTGTTGATCGCGGGCGGGAGCGCCGGTGTCAACACTTTCGACCTTGGCGGTGAATTCGACCGAGGATTTGGTGATGTCCGCCGCGTCGTAATTGAGCGTGCCCTTGTAGTCTTTGAAGCGGCCCGTCACCCAATTGATTTCCAGATGCCGGATGGCGAAGCCGACCGTGCTGTGCGCCGGATCAATCTGATAAGTGCCGCTGGCGACCGTGGCATAGGTGGCCTTGCTGGCTTGCGCCTGGGCCGCTTGGGTGGGCGTTAGATCGCGCGTGAAAGCCAGCGCGCCGAGAGCGGCCAGCGTGGCGAGCAGGACGAAATTTCTGAAGGTTGTCATCGGTGTTTCCTCGTGTGTTTAAGTATTGTGTCAGTAGCCCGCGCGTGAGCAAGGGCTCAGCTTTGGCAAGAAAACCCATTTCCGTCAACAATGATGCGAGCCCTTGCTCACGCGCGGGCTACTGACACTCCATCGTGTTTCGCGCTACTCCAAACTCCACAGCGCCAGCGCCGCTTCGTCTTTGACCAAAATCCGTTTCCCGCTCACCACCGGATGCGCATAAGTCGCGCTGTCGGCGACGGCGTATTTGGCGAGTTGTTTGAAGCCTTGCGCGCTCTTTTGCACGGCCAGCAGATTGGCATCGGCGGTCAGCATCAACAGCGCCGTCGGCGTATTGAGCAGCGCGGCGCTCTCGCCAGTGCGGCCTTCGGTCGTCCACAACACTTTGCCGGTCGCGGCGTCTAGGCAGAAAAGCTGGCCCTTGCGTTTGTTGGTGAAACCGTAAAGGTATTCGCCCGCCAGCACGGGCGAGTTCAGATACATGGTCAGTTCGGCGTTGTGCCAGACCTGCTGCGTTTGCCATTGCGCGGCCTGTTTCGTCACGCGCACGGCCAGCGTGCCTTTGCGCACGCCGGCGAGAATCAGCAGGTCTTTGAACTGTAGCGGCGTGACGATGTTCTCATCCCATTCGTCGGGCCAGGGCAGCGTCCACAGCAGTTGGCCGCTTTGCGCGGCGACGCCGATGACGGACTTGCGCGTCATCGTCACCAATTGCCGCGTGCCGCCCAGCGTCGCCAGAATCGGCGAGGCGTAGCCCGGTCCGTCACAAGCCAGCTTCCAACGCTCTTGCCCGGTCTTGGCGTTAAGGGCGAGCATCTGGCCGCCGCGCAGGTCGTCGCCTACGTGAACGATGATGTTGCCGCCCTCAATCAGGGGCGACATCGCCGTGCCGCAAAACATCTTTGACGTATTGGGCGCGCCGAAATCCTTGCGCCATTTCAACGCGCCGGTCGCGGCGTCATAACACGAGAGCACCGCGCTGATGCCCAGTGTGTACAAGTGGCCTTGATAGAGCACCGGCGTCGAAAAAGGCCCTTTGCCCATTTGTGTGGCGTACTGGTTTTTGTTGAAGCCGGAGGCATAGCTCTGACTCCACAGCAGCTTGCCGGTGTTGTAATCGAAGCAGGAAACGACTTCGTGCTCATCCTGGCGTGTGTGCAGCCAGACCTTGCCCTGGCTGACGACGGGCGAAGAGTAGCCGCCGCCGACCGGCGTTTTCCAAACGAGTTTGAGTTTGTCGGGCCAGACGGTGGGCGCGGCGAAATCGTTGACGACGCCGTCGCGTTGCGGGCCGCGCCATTGCGGCCAGTCTTGCGCGCGGCAGAGCGGGGCAATCACCAACAGCAAGCCCGCGCCGAATTGTTTAACGGCCATGCCCATTTTACTTTTGCTGTGCGGCGGCCTGAATGTACGTCTTGAACTCCTGCGGTTTCCCAGGCGACGCGACCTCGAATTTGATCGTCACTGATTTTTGCGCGGCCTTGCTATAGGTCAGCCGATAGCGTGGCTCCGCCGGTTTTGCCTCGCTCAGGAAGATGATTGAGTTTTGATCGGGGGAAAATTCGACGATGTAGTTGATGACGTGCCCTTCATTGTCGAAATAGACCGCGCGCGCTGGCGCACCTGCCTCTTGATAAACCACCATCAAATCTTCGTGCGAGAAGGCAGTTTGTTTGTCCGTGGCCGGATAATCGGCGCGATTTCTGCGCACGAGGATGCGCTTTTGCAGATCGAGCGAGAAGGTAAACCCACCGGCCCCCTGACCTGGCGTGCCACTGCCGGCGCCTTCCCATTCACCCAATAGGAATTGCCAGGCGTCCCAATTGGCGGGCTTCGCAGCTTGTTGTGCAAGGGCTGACACCGCGCCGCACGTGATGACGACGAAGAGGGGCAGCGCGAGTTTTAGCTTCATTGTAATCATCTTCCTTTAATACACGCCTTCAACCACCGACGTCTGGAAGCGCGAGAACGGCCGCACATTGCGCACGCCGTCCCACGGATACTGCTCGCAGGGCGCTTCGCGTTCGCATTCGTCGCGTTCCAAAAAGCGCGGCATGAAAAATTCCTTGGTCAGTGTCGTCAGGCGCGTACGGCCCGTCTGGCCGTATTCAACCAGCTCGGTTGGATTGTC
The DNA here is from genome assembly GCA_043740245.1 of Acidobacteriota bacterium. GTDB lineage: Bacteria > Acidobacteriota > Blastocatellia > RBC074 > RBC074 > JACPYM01. Next base: position 8,183 of record JAYUCP010000464.1, read on the forward strand.
GGGATCAATCACTTCGATCATCGCGCGCGGCGCGGGCGGATAATAAATGATCGCCCAGTTGTCTGCGGGCGTGGGTACTTTGTGCGTCGCCAGGCCCATCAGCGTGTTGCCATACGTTGGGGCAAAGTAGCCGCCTTCCATCAACTCTTCGACGGCGAAGCGATGAAACTGCGGCGTCATCTCCGTCCCGCCGCAAAATACGCCGGTGATGCCGGCTTTCTTGAGCGAAATCTTTTCGCAGAGCGCTTCCAGCAGCTTGGGCGTGGCGAACATGCATTTGACCGTGTCGTGCGCTTTCAGGATGGTGAGCGCCTGTTCGATGACGTGGGCTTTGTATTTCTCCATCATCTGCATCTCGCCCATTTTGATCAGCTTGATGACCCAGCGCGGATCGAGGTCAAGGCAAAACGCGATGCCGCCGCGCACTTGGGCCAGATGTTCGACGGCCAGGCGCAAACGGCGCGGCCCGCTCGGCCCCAGCATCAGCCAGTCCGCGCCTGGCGGGAAAAATTCATCCGGCAGCGTTTCGCTGAAGTTTGAATAGTCAATGCGGAAGTCTTCCGACGCGATGCGCGATTTCGGGATGCCGGTCGAGCCGCCGGTTTCAAAGACATAAATCGGTTTGTCGCCCAGCCCTTTCGGCACCCAGCGCCGCACCGGGCCGCCGCGCAACCATTCATCCTGGAAGAAGCCGAACTTGTCGAGGTCGGCGTAAGTTTGAATGTCATTGAGCGGGTCGAAGTCCAAGGTCTTGGCACGTTCCAGCCAGAAGGGACAGCCGGTCGCGGGGTTGAAATGCCATTCGACGACCTCGCGCGTCCAGGCGTCCAGGGCTGCGCGGGCGGCGTTGCTGCGGGATTGAAGATCGGTTTGGGTTTGCGTGCTCATAGGTTCGGTTGCCTTCAATAGAATGGAGTTGATCTGACGCCGTGTCAGTAGCCCGACCGTGAGGGAGGGCTTGTCTCATCAAGCCTGCCCTCCCTTACGGTCGGGCTACTGACACTTATGCTTCCAGCGAGAAGGGCGTGAACTTGGTCTCGCGGTCGTAATAATCCTCGTTCTCGACGCGCTTCAAAAAGTTGACGGCGCGATAGGTCAGCGGCGTGGCGACTGCTTCCCAACCGACCTTGAGGACGTAGTTGGTCAGCAGCACCGCCAAGACCTGCTGGCGCGTCCAGCCCGCCGCGCCCAAAAACGCCAGCGGGTAAAAGATCAGCGAATCCACGCCCTCGCCCACAATCGTTGAGCCAATCGTGCGCATCCACAGGAAGCGCCCGTCGGTGCGAATCTTCATTTTGGCGAGCACAAACGAATTGGCGAATTCGCCCGCCCAGAAGGCGACCAGCGAGGCCAGCACGATGCGCGGCGTTTGTCCGAACACGTCCTCGTATGTCTTTTGCCCATCCCAGCCGGGCGCGGCTGGCATCGCCACGATGACATAGGCCATAAACGCCGCAAAGACCTCCGCGCCAAAGCCGGCCCAGATCACGCGGCGCGAACGCGCGTAGCCATAGACTTCGGTCAGGACATCGCCGAAGACATAGCTGAGCGGAAAGAACAGAATGCCGGTGCCGAAGGTGAAGCCGAAAACCGTGCTGCGTTTTTGCACGCCGATGATGTTAGCGCACAGCAGCACCGTCACAAACGCCACCATCACCAAATCGTAGTACTTGTACTGGCGGCGCAGCGGCCCGGAGTCTGAATTGTTCAAGCGCGGGTTTCTCCTCTTTCTCGGTTCGCATGATGTGGAATGAGCCGGTATTATTCTGCATCGGCGCGGGGCTTGTACAGCCTTAGCGCCTCCCCAATAGGAGAAACGCATGGAACTTTATGAAGCAATGACCAGCGCTGGCGCGACGCGGCGTTTTTTGTCCGACCCGGTGCCGGATGAAATTCTTTATCGCGTGCTGGACGCGGCGCGCTATGCCCCTAGCGGCGGCAATCGCCAGGGCTGGCGCGTCATCGTGGTGCGCGACACGGCCACGCGCCGGGCCTTGCGCGATCTTTATCAACAACCCTGGGGCGAATACGTCGCGCGCTGGTATCCGCTCGCACCCGGCGCTGAAATCCCGCCGAAGCTGCAACGCTCCAACGAATTCGCCGCGCGTCTGGATGAAGCGCCCGTGCATTTGCTGATCTGTGTGCAACGCGTGGCGCTCAATGTGACCGATCCGAACGCCAACCCCAGCATCACCGGTGGCGCGTCGGTCTATCCGTTTGTGCAAAACCTGCTGCTGGCTTGTCACGCCGAAGGCTTGGGGGCAGTGCTCACCACGTTGCTTGGCACGCGTGAAGCCGAGGTGCGGCGGTTGCTCGAATTGCCGGATGATTACGCCTTTGCCGCGCTCGTGCCCATCGGCTACCCCGCGCCGGGCGCAAAGGTGACCAAGCTGACGCGCCGCCCGGTGGCTGAGTTTGCGGTTTGTGAGAAGTTCGGTGGGATACCGTTTGAGGCCTAAATCAAGCCAACCGAAATTAGTACACTCGCGTTTAACTGAGTGCGTCGGTAGTAAGCGTTTAGAGTACCGCCTTTAGGCGGCAGCGGTGCGTTTACGCGCCTCACTGGGCAGCTAAAGACGCCGCATCCGCCTAAAGGCGGTACTCTAAACACTTGGTTGCCAATGTGGCAGTTTCTGCTAGTGTTCCAATGTTCAGCGATTCGATTTAGAAAACGCGCGCGCCACGCCGCTCAGTATTTTATGGAGCACACACTCACCGGCGAGTTCCGCTATCACGAAAATTTCGCTTCGCAATTCCTCGGCAATCAACGCACGCTGATTGTTTACCTGCCGCCCGGTTACGAACACGAACCAGAGCGCCGTTATCCGGTGCTGTACCTGCACGACGGGCAGAACGTGTTTGACCGGGCAACCGCGTTTCTGGGGCAGGAATGGCAGGTGGACGAAACGGCGCAGGCCTTGATCGAACAAGGCCAGATCGAGCCGCTCATCATCGCCGGCATTTACAACACCGGCGAACAACGCATCCACGAATACACACAGACGCGCGATGAACGTAAACAGGCGGGCGGCCAAGCCGGACTATACGGACGCCTGCTGGTCGAAGAGGTCAAGCCGTTCCTCGACCGCCGTTATCGCACGCGACGCGAACCCGAGCACACAGGGTTGGGCGGTTCATCGTTGGGCGGGTTGGTGACGTTGCATTTGGGGCTGCGCTACCCAGAGTTTTTCGGCAAGTTGCTGGTGATGTCGCCTTCGGTCTGGTGGGATCGCGGCGTGATCTTGCGTGAGATCGAGTTGTTGCGAGCGAAGCCGTCCACGGGCATTTGGCCCCGTATCTGGTTAGATATGGGCGCTAAAGAAGGGCACATCCTGCTGGCGCAGGCGCGTATGTTGCGCGACGCGTTGATCGCGCAAGGCTGGCGGTTAAAGGCGGATTTGCATTATCACGAAGCGCGTGGCGCGCGGCATACCGAAAGCGCCTGGGCCAAACGCGTCGGCCCTGCGCTGAAGTTTTTGTTTCCGGCAAAATAATCAGCCGCAGATGGACGCAGACGAACGCAGATCAAGCCAGGGCGGGTTTTTACGTGGAAGAGCAAAAGCCGCGTAGCGGGACAGTACCGCGCGCGTGAGCAAGCGGCGCATCACATCTGGCGCACTGGTGCAGTGGCGTAGTCTCCGCTTGCTCACGCGCGCGGTACTGTTCTGGCGCTGCGCGTTTATCTGCGTCTATCTGCGGCTAACTGTTTCTGCCGAACAGCTTCGCGTCCAATGAATACATGCCTGGCCCGGTCAGTATCATCAACAGCGTGACAGTCAGATAGGCGGCGGCCAATTCATAGGAGCCGATGCCGGGGCCTTGCGCGACAAACACATCGCCTCTGGGAAGATGCACCCTGAGAATCGCATACAACATCGTGCAGGCCAGCCCAAACATCGCCAGCGGCGTCAGCAATCCCAAGATCAACGCCAGCCCGCCGCCGAATTCGCTGAGCGCAGCCAAAGATTGCAAGAGGCCCGGCACCGGCGCACCCGGCCCCATCCAACTGAACGGATGCTGGATCTTGCCCCAGCCGTGTTGCATGATGCCCGCGCCGAACACGAGGCGCACAATCAATAACCCCAAGGCCCCGCGCCCGCCTACGTAATCTCCAAAATACAGTTTCATCAACAAGCTCCGGATTGAAATGGTGGTATTGCGTTTAGTGGATGAGGTGCTGGCTCAACTGCTGCCGCAGCCATTCGGCCACGTCGCGCAGCGAATCCTCTGAAATCGTATGGCCCATCGCGTATTCTCGATAGGTCAGCGAGACGGGCAAGGCGCCCAGCCGTTCGCGGGTGGCGCGTCCGTGGCCGATGGGCAGGATGTTGTCTTCGGTGCCGTGCGCGACAAAGATTGGTAGGCCGATCAAACGGTCAGCCTCGGCGAGCGTTTCCAAACTGCTGGGCATAATGCGTCCGCTCAGCGCCACAACGCCGGCAATCAGTTCAGGTTCGCGCAAGGCCAGATCGAGGCCCATCATCGCGCCCTGGCTGAAACCCAGCAGATAAATGGCGTTGGTGTCTATCGGATAGGCGGCAAGCAGTTCGTCCAGAAAGCCACGCAAGGTCGTGCGCGCCTGCTCGACTTCGTGCGGATCAATCAGGATGCCTTCGGGCGTGAAGCCGAGCCGGAACCAGGCGTGCATGCCCAAGCCCAGCCGCACGGGCGCGCGCGCGCTGATGACCAGGAAGCGCTCGTCCACATACGGCGCGAGGCCGAACAGGTCGTCTTCATTCGCGCCATAACCGTGCAGCAGCAAGAGCAGCGGCGCTTTGGCGGCCCCGCCCGTTTTCGGCTCGGCGCTGTGGTGAAACAGAGAGAAAGAAGAATCTTGCATGCGTTGTCCTTTTTGGGTGGGCGTAAGGGTGCGCGAATGGTGGCGAGCGCGTCAAGTCCCCGGTGGTAAAGCGAAATCAAAAGGCAAAAAGCAAAAATCAAAAGGCAAAAATCAGCGAGAAGCACTCTCCTTCCTTCTTCACTTTTGATTTTTGATTTTTGCCTTTTGATTTTTGATTTTCTGATGCTTGCCTTTTGCCTTTTGATTTTGCTGAGGTGAAACTACGGCCATGATCCTGCAAGACAAATTGATGCATCCGGCGCTGCTCGATCCGCGCCAGTGGGGCGGCGTAGACCTGTACGACACGACGCTCAACGTTGAGCGCGAACCTGTGCAGGGCGCGGCGCAGCACACGCCTGACCGCCGCTTTGCCGTCAAGCATTTGAAACTCGATCTGCATTTCGATGACGAACAGGCAGCCGTCAGCGGCAGCGCGAGCGTGACCTTCGCGCCGTTGCAGGATGGCTTGCAATTGGTCGAACTCGATGCCGCCGAACTCGATGTGCGCGGCGTGCGGCTCGTGCGCCACGCGCGCCTGTCTGGTGGTATGGATGGCGGCCGGGTGGTCGAAAACGCCGAGGTCGCGCGCAAGCTGCAATTCGAGACGCACCGCGAAACGCTGGCCATCGAATTGCCGCGCAGCTATTCGCGCTACGATCAACTGACCGTCGAAATTGTTTATTCCTGCCATCCGCGCAAGGGCCTCTATTTCATCAAGCCCGACGAAGCCTATCCCGGCAAGCCGCGCCAAATCTGGTCGCAGTGCCAAAACGAAGACGCGCATTGGTGGTTCCCGTGTCACGACGTGACCAATCAGAAGATGACGACCGAGCTGATCGCCACGGTCAACGCCAAATACTTCGCGCTCTCAAACGGCGCATTGGTCGCGGTCAGCGAGAACGAGGTCGCGCGCACCAAGACATATCACTGGCGGCAGGAGCAACCACTGCCGGCTTATCTGGTCAGCGTCGTGATTGGCGAATACGAATTGATCGAAGCGCGTTACAAAGATTTGCCGCTCGCTTATTACGTCTACCGCGGGCGCAAGGAAGCGGGCGCGCAACTGTTTGAACGCACGCCGGAGATGATCGAACTGTTCGAGGCGAAATTCGGCGTGACCTACCCTTACGCCAAGTACGCCCAGATTTTGGTGGATGATTTTCTGTTCGGCGCGATGGAAAACACCACGGCCACGACTTTCACCGACCGCTGCTTGCTGGACGCGCGCGCCGCGCTCGATCTGAATTACGAAGACATCGTCGCGCACGAACTGGCGCACCACTGGTTCGGCGATTTGGTGACGTGCAAGGACTGGACGCAGATTTGGCTCAACGAAAGCTTCGCCACCTACAGCGAATACCTCTGGCGCGAACACACGCGCGGACGCGATGAAGCGCGCTTCGTGCTATTTCAAGACTGGCTGACGTATCTGCGCGAAGACCTGACCAGTCACCGCCGCGCGCTGGATTGCAACCGCTACCGTTTCTCAGAAGAGTTGATGGATCGCCACGCTTACGAAAAAGGCGCGTGCATCCTGGACATGCTGCGTTGGGTGCTGGGCGATGAGGCTTTCTTCCGCGCGTTGCGGCTGTATCTGGAAACGCACCAGCACGGCAACGGCGACGCGCAGGCCTTCAAAGACGCGGTCGAAGCGGCGACGGGGCAGAACCTCTATTGGTTTTATGACAACTGGCTGCACGGCGCGGGCTATCCCGAATTGGAAGTCAGTTACGACTGGCACCGTGAAAGCCGGTTGTTGAAGCTGTCGGTCAAGCAGGTGCAGGAACTGAAAGACGGCGTGCCCCTCTTCAAATTCCCGGTCGAAGTCGAGATCGTGACGGGCCACACTGAAGAGGCTGAACTGGAACGCCAAACTGTGCGCGTTTGGCTGGAGCAACAGACGCAGGATTTCTATTTTCCCTGCGAGACCAAACCGCGTCTGGTGCTCTTCGACAAAGGCCACCGGCTGTGCAAGCTGCTGCGTTTTGAAAAGTCGGCGCAGGAATTGATCTTCCAATCCGCGCACGCCGCAGACCTGCTCGACCGCATGCGCGCCGCGCGCGAGCTGAGCGTTTATAAAAGCAGCGAAGCCGTCGAAGCGTTGCAAGCGCGCTTGCAAACGGATGAGCATTACGGCGTGCAAATGGCCGCCGCGCTTTCGCTCGGCGAAATCGGCACCGAAGCCGCGCAGGATGTGTTAGCCGCAACCTTGAATGAAGCGAAGCATCCGGCAGTGCGGCGCGCCTGCGTTTACGCGCTGGGCCAATTCAAAGACGATGGCAGTCTGGTGCAACTAAACGACGCGTTGCAGCACAGCGAAAGCTATTTCGCCACCGTCGCGGCCGTGCGCGCGCTCGCCAAACGCGGCGGCGAACATAGCTTCGATTTGTTGAAAGAAACGTTGGCGCGTGATTCCTGGCAACAGGTGATTGCGCAATCGGTCTTTCACGGCTGGGCCCAAGCCAAAGAAAAACGCGCGGTTGATCTGGCGCTCGAATACAGCGGTTATGGCAAGCCGGTGCCGTTGCGGCTGGCGGCAATTGCCTGTCTCGGCACGCTCGGCAAAGAGTTGCACAAAGAAAGCCAGGCTGACCGCATCGTGGATGCGCTGTGTGAACTGCTCAAAGATAAAAACATCCGTGCCCGCGTGGCGGCGGTGCGCGCGCTGGGCAAGGCCGGCCACAAACGCGCGCTCGGCCCGTTGCGCGAAGCCCAGCAGCGCGAATGTTTGGATCAGTTGAAAGGGGCGTTGTTGGACGCCATCAGCGGGTTGGAAAAGAAAGAGTGAGGCGTAGGGGCAGACCTGCGTGTCTGCCCCGATGGCGTCCGACGTACTCGAAGGTCACAAGCGCGACCGGGGCAGACACGCAGGTCTGCCCCTACCTTGTTTGGCGGTTTGCCGAAATCCAATGCGTACAGTATAAAAACGTGGCTGAATGAACATTCATTCAGCCCGGCATTACTCAAGTTTTATCCCGAACTCAATTCCACCATTAACCCCGGCAGGGAGTCGTCATGAAAATTATCGTCTGTCTCAAGCAGGTGCCGAAAAACGATTCGGTGCTGCGGATCAACGAGCAGGGCACGTGGATTCAGGAGCGTGACCTGACTTATGAAATCAACGAATCCGACCAGTACGGCCTGGAAGCCGCCTTGCAACTGAAAGAGCAACACGGCGGCGAAGTCGTCGCGCTCTCGCTCGGCCCGCCGCGCGTGCAAACGGTCATCAAAGAGGGCCTGGCGCGCGGCGCCGACAGCGGCTTGCATCTGGATGATCCGCTGTTTGAAAACCTGGACGCCTACGGCCTGGGCGCGGTGATCGCGGCGGCGGCCCGGAGCGCGGGTTTCGATCTATTGCTGACCGGCTTGCAATCGGATGATTACGGCTTCGGCCAGACGGGCGTGATCGCGGCGGAACTGCTCGGCCTGCCGCACGCGACCATCGTGATGGACGTGCAGGCGACCGACGGCGGCATCCGCGTCAAACGCGAATTGGAGAACGGTTTCTTTCAATGGGTCAGCCTGCCGACGCCCGCCGTGCTGACGATTCAATCGGGCATCAACACGCTGCGCTACGCCACGCTCAAGGGCATCATGGCCGCGAAGAAGAAAGAGATGAAGAAGCTGGACGCGGCGGCGCTCGGGCTGGACGCGGCGGCACTGGCGCCGCGCATGGCGTTCCGCAAAGTGTACGTGCCGCAGAAATCGAAACAGACGCAGTTCCTGACAGGCTCAGCGGCGGAAGTCGCGGCGCAGTTGATGGAGAAATTAAAGAACGAAGCGCGCGTTTTCTAAATGGAGAGCAAGATGCTGCAACCGGGCACTTTCGGATATGCGCTCGAAATGGTCTGTAACCTTCCATTCGATGAACAGGAAGAGTTGGTTGAGATTGTGCGTAAACGGCTGAGTGAGCATCGACGCACCCAGATTGCGCAGGAGGCTGCAGCGGCATTGCAGGCTGTACGCGAAGGACGTTATTCCACGGGAACAGTGGATGATCTAAAGCGCGAGTTACTGCTCGAACTAGAAGAAGAAGGTTATTGATTTAGCGGGGCAGTCCCCAACGACAAAGGACAACAAGCAATGGCAAACGCACTTTTAGTTTTCATCGAACACGTTGACGGCAAGCTCAACAAAGCCTCCCTTGAAGCCGTGCGCGCCGCGCAACTCATCAGCGCACAAACCGGCCATGAAATCGAAGCCGTCGTGCTGGGCGCGAGCGTCGCCGTTGTCGCGCAGCAAGTCGCCGGCAAACAGCTCAACCGCGTTTACACCGTCGAGAGCGAGTGGCTGAAGACCTACACGGCGGACGGCTACACGCAGGCGCTGAAACAGGTCATCGCGCAATTGCAACCCGCGCTGCTGCTGCTGACGCACACCTATGAAGTCCGCGACTTTGCGCCCAAGCTGGCCGCCGCGCACGGCAAGGCGCTGCTGGGCGACAACGTGGCCTATAAACACGAGGGCGGCGAATTGGTTTTCACGCGCCAGGTCTTTCAGGGCAAGCTGGCGGCGGACGTGGTGCCGGTGGGTGACGCGCCGCATTTCGCCAGTTTCCAGATTGGCTCGTTCCGCGGCGACGAATGCGCGGCGGGTAGCGCGACTGTTTCCGCGTTGACAGTCAACCTGGACGCTGACGTGGTGCGCCAACAGCCGGAAGAGCGTTTCAAGGAAGCCAAAGCCGCCGTTGACCTGACGCAAGCACCGCTGATCGTTTCGGTCGGGCGCGGCATCAAGGAGCAGAAGAACATCGAGATCGTCAAAAAACTGGCTGAAGCGCTGGGCGCCGAAATCGCGGCTTCGCGTCCGATCTGCGACAACGATTGGTTGCCGATGGATCGCCAGGTCGGCTCGTCCGGCCAAACCGTCGCGCCGAAGCTTTACCTGGCCGTCGGCATCTCCGGCGCGATCCAGCATCTGGTCGGGATGAAGGGCGCGCGCACCATCGTCGCAATCAACAAAGACGTCGAAGCGCCGATCTTTGAGATTGCCGATTACGGCATCGTGGGCGATCTGTTTGAGATCGTGCCGGCGCTGACGGCGGAGGCAGAGAAGATGAAGCAGTAAAGGGGCAAGATGACCGTGGAAGAAACCGAAGACCTGCAATTGGCGGAAGGCGATTTCAGCGATTACTTGTCGCAGTTGGAGGAATACGAGGAACTGTTGGCGCGCGGAGAAATTCAATGGTGACGGGGCGACGCTATGATTGACCACGACCGGCTGTTTAAAGAATTGATCTCCGTCTTCTTTCTCGAGTTCATCGAACTCTTCTTCCCGGAAGTGCATGCCGATCTCGATCCGGCGTCCATTGAGTTCCTCGACAAGGAAGTTTTCACCGACGTGACTTCCGGCGAGAAACACACAGCCGATCTCGTCGTCAAAGCGCGTTGGCGCGGCGCGGAATGGTTCTTTCTCTTTCACATCGAACCGCAATCGTACCGTGACGACCCGTTTGATCGGCGCATGTTTCAATACTTCGCGCGTTTGTACGAGAAGTTCAAAGTGCCGGTCTATCCGATTGCGATCTTCAGTTACAATTCGCCGAAGCGCGCTGAGCCGGACGTGCATCGCGTAACTTTTCCCGGCTTCACGGTGTTGGAATTTCGCTTCCGCTCGATTCAGTTGAACCGGCTCAACTGGCGCGATTTTCTGCGTCATCAAAATCCAGTCGCCGCCGCGTTGATGGCGAAAATGAAGATGACGCCCGCTGAACGCAAGCGCGTCAAATATGAATGTTTGCGTTTGCTGGCGACGCTGAAACTCAATCCGGCGAAGATGCAATTGATCTCCGGGTTCGTGGGGACTTACCTGCGCTTGAAAAAATCAGAGGAACAATGGGTCAAGGACGAGATCGTCAAACTTGACCCCGCAACGAAGGAGGTTGCTATGCAATTCATGACCAGTTGGCAGGAAGAAGGCCGCCGAGAGGGACGCAAAGAAGGCCGCAAAGAAGGCCGCAAAGAAGGCCAGCGAGAGGGCAAGCAGGAAGCTGCGCAAACCATCGCGTTGCGTTTGCTGCAACACAAGTTCGGCAAAATCAGCAATCAACTCAGGCTCCGTCTCAACAAGCTGTCCGTCACGCAACTCACCGATTTGAGCGAAGCTGTTTTGGAATTCAAAGACAAGACGGAACTCAATGACTGGCTCGCCCGGCAAGAATCTGGCGTCCGTGCTGCTGTAAAGAGCTATTGAGCGAAGAAGGAGTCGAACAACTCATCCGCGAAGGAGAATTGACATGAATCATCAAGCTGTTCGTACGTTGCGTACTCTCAGTGCGCTATTCCTGGCGCTAGTGCTGTCGTTGGCCGCGCAAGCTCGTCAACAAGCCGCGCCAATCGCCGGCCATTGGGAAGGCGCAATTCAAGTGCCCGGCACGCCGCTCGACATTCAAGTTGATGTGACTGCCGCTGCCGACGGCAAGCTCGCCGCGACGATTACGATTCCCGCCCAGGGCGCGCGTGATTTGGCGCTGACCAACGTATCCTTCAGCGGGGGCAGCGGGGGCAACGCGGGCGAATTCGCTTTTGCCATTCCGAACGTCCCCGGCGACCCGCAATTTCGCGGCCAGCTCAGCGCCGACGGGCAAAAGCTCGAAGGCGCGCTCACACAAGGCGGACAAAGCTTCCCATGCAAGCTCGAACGCAAGGCCGACCCGGCGCTCGGCGCAAAAGAGCTGCTGGCCTCGCTGGATGCGCTCATCAACGACGGGCTGAAAAAGTTCGACGTGCCGGGCATGGCGCTGGCCGTGGTCAAGGGCAAGGAAGTCATCTACGCCAGGGGCTTCGGCCAACGCGACGTAGAGAAAAATCTGCCCGTCACCGCTGATACTCTGTTTGCCATTGGTTCATCTACGAAGGCGTTCACGACCTTCACGCTCGGCACGCTGGTGGACGAGGGCAAAGTCGAATGGGACAAGCCGGTGCGCAATTACATCCCGTGGCTCAAGCTCTATGACCCGTCGGCGACCGAGCGGCTGAGCGTGCGCGATCTGGTGACGCATCGGTCGGGGCTGCCGCGCCACGATCTGGTTTGGTACAACAACTACGGTGCCTCGCGCGAATCCTTTGTGCGCAAGCTGGCCTTTCTCGAACCGAGCGCCGATTTGCGCGAAAAGTGGCAATACAACAACCTGATGTTTCTGACCGCCGGCTATCTCACCGAAGTCCTCACGGGCAAGACCTGGGAAGACGCCGTGCGCGCGCGCGTGCTGGAACCGTTGGGAATGAAGCGCAGCAATTTCAGTGTGAAGGAGTCACAAAAGGACAGCGACTTCGCGCAACCTTACGCCAAGCGCGGCGAGGCTGTTATCAAGATTCCGTTCCGCGACATCAGCAACATCGGCCCGGCGGGTTCGCTCAATTCGAGCGTCAACGAAATGGCGCGCTGGGTGACGGCGCATCTCAACGGCGGCAAATACGGCGACAAACAAATCGCCTCCGCCGCGACGGTCAACGAAATGCATCTGCCACAAATGGCGACGGGCGCGCCGGGCGATCATCCCGAAATCTCTGCGATGGATTACGGCCTGGGCTGGATGATTGACACCTATCGCGGGCATCTGCGCGTACAGCACGGCGGCAACATTGACGGCTTTTCGGCCAACGTCGTGCTGTTCCCCAAAGACGGCCTCGGCATCGTCGTGTTGACCAACCTGAACGGCACGGCGTTGCGCGATCTGATCACGCGCGAAATCGCCGACCGCGTCTTCAAGTTGAACAAGATCGAATGGATTAACATCGAAGCCGCCAAGCGCGCGCGCGCCGAAGCCGCCGCCAAGGAAGGCGAAAAGAAACGCGAAGCCGCGCGCGTCACCAATACGCAACCCGCGCACAAGCTGGAAGATTATGTGGGCGATTACGAACATCCCGGTTACGGCATCGTCAAAGTCGCGCTGTCAGCGGGCAAGCTCGTGGCGACGTACAACAACATCGCCACGCCGCTCGAACACTGGCATTACGAGACGTTCAATGGCGGCAAGGGCAAGGAGGTCGTCGCCGAAAACATGAAATTCACTTTTCAGACCGATGTGAAAGGCCAGGTCGCCAGGCTCGTCGCCGGCTTTGAACCCGCCGTCGCCGACATCGTCTTCGCCAAAAAGCCCGACGCGCGTTGGCTGGATGCGGCGTATCTGGCGCGCTTCGTGGGCGAATATGATTTGCTTGGCCAGACGATTACGGTGAGCTTGAAAGGAAATGTGCTGGCGGTGCGAACCGGCAACCAACCCAGTTCGGTGTTGTTGCCTGAACTCGATGGCTCGTTTACGCCGAAATTGTCGCGCGCGCAAAGCATGTTTTTCGTGACCGATGCGAGCGGCAAAGTGACGGCGATTGAATTGCGGCAGCCGAGCACGGTGCTGACGGCGAAACGGAAGAATTGATGCCCTGTGCATTTGCTTGGAGGCAAATCTATGTTGACTACAGTTGAAGCAGAAGTGGATGTGAATGGGATCGTGACTTTGCTCGAACCGCTCTGGTTGAATAAAAAGAGCCGGACGATCTTGACCTTGCTGGAAAATGAGCAGGCGGCGCTCAGCGAGGAGGAGGCGCAGTTGGCAGAAGATCAGTTTGCGCGCTGGATTGGGGCGTGGGATAGCGGAGATCCGAACTCTGCCGACAACGAACGCATTGATGCTGACCTCGCGCGCGAGTACGGAGCAGGCTTGGACGAATAGACAAGGATATGTCGTCATTGTTTCTGGATACTTCAGGGTTGCTTTGTCTGCACGACATGCGCGACCAACGGCAACCGCTGGCGCGGAAAAGTTACCGTGCCGCGCGCCACGTTGTGACGACGAATTACGTGCTGGCTGAATTCGTCGCGTTGGCGCACGTGCGTGGTGTGTCGCGTGCCAATGTGCTGAAAATCCTAAACGACTTGGCTGCCGTCCCGCGTGTGGAAATTCACGGGGTAAGCAAAACTTTGCATCAGTAAGCCATGGATTTGCTGACAGCGCGGATGGATAAAACCTACTCGCTGTGTGATGCCGTGAGTTTCATCCTGATGCGCGAGCGCGGCCTCAGCGAAGCGTTGACGACCGACAAGCATTTTTGCAGGAAGGTTTCGTGCGCCTGCTTGAACCGTAACTCGCTAGAGATTCGTTTCCTGATAACAAACACCTATGAACAACATCGAACGCGATAGCTTGGAAATGGACGTGCTCTTTGTCGGCGCAGGCCCGGCCTCGTTGGCTGGGGCCTTGCGCTTGCGGCAGCTCATCAAGGTGCACAACGCGGCGCACAATGACGCGCTTGGTGAAGTGCAAATCGCCGTCATCGAAAAGGGCCGCGAAGTCGGCGCGCACATAATTTCAGGCGCGGTGATGGATCCACGCGCCATCAGCGAACTGATGCCCGATTGGCTGGTACGCGGCGCGCCGGTCGAATCCGCAGTGACCGATGAAGACGTTTCGTACCTGACCAAAAACCGCAAGCTGAAATTCCCCATCATCCCGCCGCCGCTCAACAATCACGGCAAATACGTCGTCAGTTTGAACAAGCTGATGCGCTGGTTCGCGCCCATCGTCGAGGCCGAAGACATTATGCTGCTGCCCGAATTCCCCGGCGACCAGTTGCTTTATGACGACAATCAGAAAGTCATAGGCGTGCGCACCGGCGACAAGGGCATCGGCAAGGATGGCGAGCCGAAGAGCAATTTCGAGCCGGGCGCGGACATCTTCGCCAAAGTCATCGTGCTGGGCGAAGGCGCGCGCGGTTCGCTGACCAAGAAGCTGGTGCAGCGGCTGGAATTGGACAAAGACCGCAATCCGCAAGTCTATGCCGTCGGCGTGAAAGAGATTTGGGAGTTGCCGAAAGGGCGCGTCACGCCTGGCGCGGTGATGCACACGCTGGGCTATCCGCTGCCGAATGATGTTTTCGGCGGCGGCTTTGTTTACGGGATGCAGAACGATTTGCTCGATGTCGGGTTGGTCGTCGGCCTGGATTACCGCGATCCGTTCACAGACCCGCATCGGCTGTTCAACGAATTCAAACAGCACCCGGCGATTGCGGCGATGTTGGAAGGCGGCAAGATGCTGCATTACGGCGCGAAGACGATTCCCGAAGGCGGGCTATTGTCGCAGCCGCGCTATTACGGCGACGGCTTTTTGATCGTCGGCGATGCGGCCAGCTTCCTGAATTCGCAGAAGCTGAAAGGCATTCACATGGCGCTCAAGACGGGGATGCTCGCCGCCGAGACGATCTTTGAAGCCTTGCTGGCCGGGCGTTTCGACGCGGCGCAGTTGCGGAGTTTTGAAACGAAGGTCAAGGCGAGTTACGTGTATGAGGAGCTTTACGAAGTGCGCAATTTCCATCAGGCGTTCCGGCACGGGCGGCGCTGGGGCTTGTTCGAGAGTGGTGTGCAGATGGCCACCAAAGGCTTCGGCTTGTTCGGCAATTTACACGTCGAAGCCGGGCACGAGCACATGAAAAAACTGCACGTCTACAATCGCCAGCCGCAACGCGCGGGCGAATTCATACAGGCTGAAGCGCCGAAGTACGAC